>CAZEFK010000005.1:0-67673 GCA_964511405.1 uncultured Comamonadaceae bacterium
GAACTCCGAGCGGACGAGGCCATCGCCATGCTCGCCGGAATGCGATCCCTTGTAGGCGCGGACCATGGCGAAGGCTTCCTCGGCGATCGCCCGCATCTTGGCGACGTCGGCCGGGTCCTTCATGTTCAGCACCGGCCGCACATGCAGGCAGCCGACCGAGGCGTGGGCGTACCAGGTGCCCTGGACGCCGTGGCGGCGGAACACGTCGGTCAGGCGGTCGGTGTAGTCGGCCAGGTCGTCGAGCGCGACCGCGCAGTCCTCGATGAACGACACCGGCTTTCCGTCGCCCTTCATGGACATCATGATGTTGAGGCCGGCCTTGCGGACCTCGCCGATCGCGGCCTGGAACGCCGGCTCGACCGCGCGCACCACGGCCTCGGCATGGCCGAGGTCGGCCAGCAGCTCCTCCAGCCGGTCCAGGCGTTCCAGCAGGGGATCGCGGCTGTCGCCGGCGAACTCCACCAGCAGCACGGCTTCGGGCGCGCCCCGGATCGCGCGCTCGATCGTGCCCTGGAACTGCGGGATGGCGCGTGCCAGATCGATCATGGTGCGGTCGACCAGCTCGACCGCCGTGGGCCCCAGCGCCACGATGTGCCGCGTCACGGCCATGGCGTCGTAGAAGCGGTCGAAATGGCAGACCGCCTGCACCGTCGCCGGCGGGATGCGGTGCAGCTTGAGCTTGATCGCGGTGAAGAAGCCCAGCGTGCCCTCCGAGCCGACCAGCAGCTTGGCCAGATTCTGGGGTGCCTCGCCCAGTGTCTCCAGATTGTAGCCGCCGACCTTGCGCAGCAGCTTGGGCATGCGCCGGCCGATCAGATCGGCGTGGTCGGCGTAGAGGGTGCGCAGGCGCTGGACCAGCTCGGCCTGGCGCGGCGGCACCTGGGCCAGGTTGCCGGGCGTCTCGCCGAAGGTCAGGCGCTGGCCGTCGGCCAGCACGGCATCGATCGCGGCCACGTTGTGGACCATGATGCCGTAGCGGATCGAGCGGGCGCCGGCGGAGTTGTTGCCGGTCATGCCGCCGATGGTCGCGCGGTTCGACGGCGACACGTCGATCGGGAAGGTCAGGCCGGCGGGCCGTAGCGCCGCGTTGAGCTGGTCCAGCACGATGCCGGGCTGGACCGTGACGGTCCCGCCGTCGCGGTCCAGATCCAGGATCCCGGTCATGTGGCGGCTGGTGTCGAGCACCAGGGCTTGTCCCACCGCCTGGCCGCACTGCGACGTTCCGGCCCCCCGCGGCAGGACGGGCACTCCGGCCTCGCGGGCGATCGCAATGGCGGCGACGACGTCATCGGTGTCGCGCGGCACGGCGACGCCGATCGGCTCGATCTGGTAGATCGAGGCATCGGTCGCGTAGCGGCCGCGGCTGAACGGGTCGAACAGCACGTCGCCCTTGAGCGCGCGGGCCAGGCGGCGCGCGAGGGCAGCATCGCCGATCGCGGGATGGGCGGGCCGCGGCCGGCCCTGCGTCGCTGTGACCAAGACGGTCCCTCCCCGCGGTTCATGATCGTTGCGGAACGGTGGCGCGCCCGACGGCCCGGGCGCAAGCCCGCTGTCCCGCTGCCGTTAACCGGACGCTAGAGGATGCAGTTCTATGCCTCTTGCAGCCGACGGCCTGGACCGGTCCGTCCGGGCCGGCCACCCTGCTTCGCCAAGGCTTCTTCGGGATGATCACCCAGCCGCTCCGCCGGCTCCTGGCTCAGCTGCCGGCGATTCCGCCCCAGAGGACGCTGGCGCTGCTGCTGGTGCTGGTCTGCGTGGCGCTGGCTGGCTTCGCCGGGGAGCGGAGCTGGCGAGCGCGCCAGGCGCAACTGGACGAAGCCCGGACGGCGACCGCGAACCTGGCAGGATCGCTCGCCCAGCAGGTGGCGGGCAGTGTCGGCGCCGTCGATATCATCCTGGCCGATCTTGCCGACCGGCTGGCGCACCCGGCTGCGCCGGAGCCCGCCGACGGGCTCCAGCGGCTGCTGGCCCAGCGCGCGACGATGGCGCCCCAGATCCAGGAGATTACCGTCGTGGATGCGGCCGGGCGCTGGGTGGCCTCGTCGCTGCCGTCGCCGTGGCCAGGCTACCGGGACGGCGACCGCGCCTCGGTTCGCTTCCACGAGGACCCGGCCCATGATGCGCTGTACATCAGCGAACCGATCCGGACCCCGGCGCCCGGCAGCCGCTGGACGCTGCTGCTCAGCCGGCGCGTGACGGACGCCCGCGGCGGCTTCGGCGGCATCGTCGCCGCCACGATCGATCTCGGCTATTTCGAGCGGGCCTACGCGGCCGTCGATGTCGGTGCCCTGGGCACGATCCGGCTGATGCGCGACGACGGCCATCTGCTGGTCCGCTTTCCGCCGCGTCCAGGTGCGGTCGGGCAGGATCTGTCGGACAGACCGTATTTCCGGGAGGGCCAGGCGGCCCTGTCCAAGAGCAGCGACCGGCAGCGCTCGGCGCGCGACGGCGTGTTGCGGCTGCGCAGCTACCACCGCGTTCAGGGCTATCCGCTGATCGTGAGCGTCGGCCTGGCCGAGGACGAGATCCTGGCAAGCTGGCGCGACAACCTGCGCCACGACGTCATCGCGGTGCTGGCCTTTTCGCTGACGGTGCTGCTGCTGGGCGTGCTGCTGACCGCCCAGATCCGCCAGCGAGCGGTGGCCGAGAGCGAGGCTCGGGCCGCTGCCCGGCAGCTGGAGCGCGCGCGGCATGAGGCCGAGATCGCCAGCGAGGCCAAATCCGAATTCCTGGCCAAGATGAGCCACGAGATCCGCACGCCGATGAACGGCGTGCTGGGCATGAACGGCCTGCTGCTCGAGACCCGCCTCGATCCCACCCAGCGCCACTATGCCGAGTCGGTCCAGGCTTCGGCCGAGAACCTGCTGGGCGTGATCAACGACATCTTGGACATCTCGAAGCTCGAGGCCGGCCGCCTGACCATCGAGGCCGTCGAATTCGACCTGGAGGACCTGGTCGAGGGCGTCGTCGACCTGATGGGCGCGCGGCTGATTGGCAAGCCGCTGGAGATCGCGGCCGACATCGCGCCTGACCTGCGCGGGCGGTTCCAGGGCGACCCCACGCGCCTCAGGCAGATCCTGCTGAACCTGGTCGGCAACGCCGTCAAGTTCACCGAAGCGGGCACCGTACGGGTCGACGTCGCGGCGGCCGGTCCGGTGCAGCCGGACGGGTCGGTGCTGATCCATGTCGATGTCGTCGACACCGGCATCGGCATTGCTCCCGAGGGGATAGACCGGCTGTTTCAGCCCTTCATCCAGGCCGATGGGACGGTCACTCGCCGGTTCGGCGGCAGCGGGCTCGGGCTGGCGATCTGCCGACAGCTGGTGGCCGTGATGGGCGGCCGCATCGGCGTGGACAGCACGCCAGGCGCCGGCAGCCGGTTCTGGTTCGAGCTGCCGCTGCGGCCGGTCGACGGGACGGCACTCACCGGGGCGATCCCTCCGGCGCTCCACGGGCGCCGCGTCCTGGTTGTCGACGACATCGCCATGACTCGCCAGATCCTATCGCGCCTGCTGGAGACGGCGGGCATGGACGTCGCCGAGGCCGAGGACGGCGGCGCCGCGCTGGCCGAGATCGAGTTCGGTGCCCGCCTGCGCCGCCCGTTCGACGTGGTGATCGCAGATCAGGTCATGCCCGGCTTGTCCGGCGAGGAGCTGGCCAAGCGGATCCGGTCGGGCGCCGCATCGCCCGGTGTCCCGATCCTGCTGATGTCGCCGGCGGGCATGCCGCAGCCGGGCGCCGAACCGACACCGCTGTTCGACGCCGTGTTGGCCAAGCCGATCCGGCGCCATGCCCTGGAGCGCGCCGTCGCCGAGCTGTTGGGCGCCCCGACCGACAAACGGCCGGCTGCGACTGCCGAGGCGCCGCAGGAGCCGAGTGTGCCGCCGCCGCGCTCGCTCGGGCGCATCCTGCTGGTCGAGGACAACGAGATCAACCAGACGGTGGCCGGCACCCTGCTCGACCGTGCCGGGTTTTCGGTGCGCGTCGCCAATGACGGGCTGGGCGCGCTGGCGGCGGCGGCGGAAGAGGATTTTGACGTCGTCCTGATGGACATTCAGATGCCGAACATGGACGGCATCGAGGCGACCCGGCGCATCCGCGGCAGCGGCGGGCGCAATCGCGGCGTGCCGATCATCGCCATGACCGCCAACGCCATGGAGGGCGATCGCGACGCCTATCTGGCCGCCGGCATGGACGATTATCTCTCCAAGCCCTTCCAGGTCTCGTCCCTGCTGGCCGCGATCGAGCGCTGGATCGGCCACCGCCTCGGCGACGAGGTGCCCGCGCCGGCCGCCGTGGCGGCGCCGGCGGCTGACATCATCGACGGTTCGCGCCTCGAGACGTTGCGCGGCTTGATGGAGCCGGCGCGCTTCGCGGCCATGGTGCGCGTCTATCTGGGCGAGGCCGCACAGCGGGTCGAGCGGATGCAGACGGCGCTGGCCGCCGGCGACTTGGAGCGACTGGCCGGCGACGCCCACGCCCTGGCCGGCGCGGCGGGAAATGTGGGTGCCGACCGGCTCGATCAGGCGGCGCGTGCCTTGATGCAGGCCTGCCGCAGTAACGGGCCGGCGGCGCTTCCGCAGCTCCTGACCGCGGTCGTCGGGTTATCTGCGGCCAGCTCCGAGGAGATCGAACGGCGCTTCCTGCTGATGGCCTCGGACGTCGGATCCTGACCGGCCGACGCCTTGCCATGGCGTTGCGGCCATGGGCAAAGTGGGGCGGGGGAGGGATCGCGCGTGGCACAGCACACGGGACGGCATTTCCTGCAGATCCCGGGACCGACCAATGTGCCGGACCGGATCCTGCACGCCATGGCGCGACCGACCATCGATCATCGCGGGCCCGAATTCCGCGAACTCGGACAGGCGGTGCTGGCACGCATCCGCCCGGTGTTCGGGACCACCGGGCCGGTCGTGATCTTCCCGTCATCGGGGACCGGTGCCTGGGAAGCGGCGCTGGTCAACACCCTGTCGCCGGGCGATGGCGTCCTGGTGGCCGAGACCGGCCAGTTCTCGACGCTGTGGCGCGGCATCGCCGAGCGCTTCGGCTTGGCGGTCGAGGACCTGCCGGGCGACTGGCGGCACGGTGCCGACCCGGATGCGATCCGGCATCGGCTGGCGGCCGATGCGAGCCGCCGGATCAAGGCGGTGCTGGTCGTGCACAACGAAACCTCGACCGGCGTGACCAGCCGGATCCCGGCGGTGCGCGACGCCATCGACCGGGCCGGCCACCCGGCGCTGCTGATCGTCGATACGATCTCGTCCCTGGGCTCGATCGACTACCGCCACGACGACTGGCGGGTGGACGTGACCGTCGCCGGCTCGCAGAAGGGTCTGATGCTGCCGCCGGGGCTGGGCTTCAACGCGATCTCGGCCAAAGCGCTGGCCGCCGCCGAGTCGGCGCGGCTGCCGCGCGCCTATTGGGACTGGCAGGCGATGTTGGGGCCCAATGCCCAGGGCTTCTTTCCCTATACGCCGGCGACCAACCTGCTGTTCGGCCTACGCGAAGCCCTCGCGATGCTGGCCGAGGAAGGGCTGGACGCCGTGTTCGCCCGTCATATCCGCCACGGCGACGCCGCCCGGCGCGCGGTCGCGGCCTGGGGGCTGGAGGTGGTGGCGCGCGACCCGGCCGAGCAGTCGCCGGTGCTCACGGCCGTGCTGATGCCCGACGGCCACGATGCCGACCGGCTGCGCCAGGTAATCCTGGACGGCTTCGACCTGTCGCTGGGCGCGGGCCTGGGCAAGCTGCAGGGCCGGGCCTTCCGCATCGGCCATCTCGGCCATTTCAACGACCTGATGCTGGTCGGCACCCTGGGCGGGGTCGAGATGGGGCTGGCGCGCGCCGGCGTGCCTCACCGGCCCGGCGGCGTCCAGGCCGCCCTGGCGAGGCTCGCCGACAGCGGTTGATCCGCAATCACGACAGGCCGGAATTGAACGCGGCGATCGCGGCCTCGGTGCGGTTGCGGGCGGGCAGGGCCTTGAGCACGGCATTGACATGGACGCGCACGGTGCCCTCGGCCAAGTTGAGCTGGCGGGCGATCTCCTTGTTCGGCTTGCCGACCGCCAACAGCTTCAGCACGTCGATCTGACGTTCGGTGAGCAGCGAGCGGATGCGCGCGGAGATCTGCTCCTTCGACCGGTCGGCGGCGGCGCGGGCCGACAGGTCGAGCCCGGCGGGACGGACGAACACGCTCTTCACCAGCACCAGCTGCAGTGCCGAGACGATCGCCGGGGCCTTGACCGACTTCGGGATGTAGGCGATGGCGCCGGCGTCGAGCGAGGCGCGGACGTCGTCGCTCTCGAGCGAGCCGGACAGGACTGCGACCGGCGCGCCGCGGGCGAGCCGGCAGATCTCGGCGACGCTGGCCGCCCCCTCCATGCCCGGCATGAACAGGTCTGCGACGATCAGGTCGAACGGCTCCGGGCGGGCGAGCGCCGCCAGTGCGTCCGGCAGGGACCCCGCTTCGACGAAGCTGACCTCGCCGGCCAGAGCGGACAGGACATGCCGCAGGCCTTCCCGGAACAGCGCATGGTCGTCCGCGATCAGGATGGTCATCGTCGGCTCGGAACTGCTGGTCGACATGGCGGGCACCCGATTGGACCGTGATGCCTATATACGGTTGAGTGCCGCGCTCGTCGCATCGGGCTACCGGATTTTCTTGCCGCCCTCCGAACGGCGTGGCGAAAAGAGCCAATGGCGGCGCACTGATTCGATCCCCGCTGTCGCGAGGACGATGCAGACGAGAAGGCCCAGCGCGACCGGCGGACGTCAGCCGGCGGACGTCAGATCGACAGGCTGCGCTCGGCCAGCATGCTGGCCCAGAACCGCTCCAGCGTCTGGTAGGCGGCCCGGGCGGCCGGCAGGTCGCGGGCGGTCTCGGTCGCGCGCAGCGCGTCGACCTGACGGTCGAACAGCCGGTCGATATGCTCGTAGAGTTCGAGCCCCTTCGGCGTCAGCCGCACCTTCACCGAGCGCCGGTCGTGGGGCGAGCGCTCCTGCACCAGATAGCCCGCTTCGACCAGACGCTTGACGTTGTACGAGACATTCGAGCCCAGATAGTAGCCGTGGCTCATCAGCTCGCCGACCGACAGCTGGTTCGGCCCGATGCTGAACAGCACGAAGCTCTGGACCGTGTTGATGTCCTGGACGCCGATGCGGTCGAGTTCGCGCTTGATCACGTCCAGGAATTGGCGATGCAGCTGCTCGGCCAGCTGGACCGCGCCGAGATAGGTTTCCTTCATGGTCATCACCGGTCCGCAGCCATTTCGCGATTCCACGTTCGAACGGGTAAGGGACAAGCGCCTTGGACAGGCGTACCCGGCTCCGCTCGTCCGGCGTCGCCGCACATGCCTACAGACGGATTGACCGTGCCTTCGGTTTCCGGCCCCTAAGCCGCACCGCGGCGTCAGGAGCCGAAGCGGATCTGCACGCGGCGGTCGACGACATCGCTGGTCTGCGAGTGGCTGCTGCCGTAGCCGCTGGCATGGATGGTTTCGGCCGGGACGCCGCGCGCGATCAGCGCCTGGCGCACCGCCTCGGCCCGGCGCTCCGACAGGCGCTGATTGTAATCGTTGCTGCCGATCGGCGTGCGCGTGGCATAGCCGGTGACCTCGACCGCCGGGGGTCGTTCGGCCTTGGCGGCCGCGGCGGCCTGGTCGACGATCGCCAGGGCGCGCGGCGCCAGGGTGTCGGCATTCGATTCGAAGAACACCGAATAGACCGGCGGTTCCGGTGCATCCGGCGTGGTGCAACCGGTGCCGAGCAGGGCAAGGCCCAGGGCGAGCGCAGTGCCGAGGGGGGCGCGGGGCAGCATGCGGGGGGCTCCAGTCCGCAGCGCAAGCGGCGCTGCGGACTGTAAACGCGCTGGACAGGCCATTCGCCGCATGCGCGCCGGCGTCGCAGGATGCATTCGCCGCCTGCGAAGCTCCGTGCTGGTGCTTATACCGAATCACGGGCAGTCTTCATAACGGAGTTCGTCGAAAGCGAAAGGATGGCCCATGCGCTTCGACCTGACCGACCTGCGGCTGTTCCTGCATGTGGTCGAAGCCGGCAGCATCACCCGTGGTGCCGAGCGCATGCATCTGGCGATCGCCGCGGCCAGCACGCGGATCCGCGACATGGAGGCGGTGCTGGGGGCGCCGCTCCTGGAGCGCGGGCGGCAGGGCGTGTCGCCGACGCCGGCCGGTCGGACGCTGGTGACTCATGCCCGCCTGATGCTGCAGCAGGCCGAGCGCATGCGCGCCGACCTCGCCGAGTATGCGCAGGGGCTGCGCGGCCACATCCGGCTGCTGTCGAACACCAACGCCCTGACCGAGTTCCTGCCGGAGCCGCTCAGCGCCTTCCTGGCCAGCCATCCCCAGGTCAACATCGACCTCGAGGAGCGCTTGAGTGACGAGATCGTGGCCGCCATCGCCGACGGCATGGCCGATGTCGGCATCGTCGCGGCGACGGTCGGGATGGCAGGGCTGGAGACGCTGCCGTTCCGCGACGATCGCTTCGTCCTGGTGGTGGCGCCCGGGCACAGGCTGGCCGCGGCCGGCCAGGTCGCCTTCGCCGACCTGCTCGACGACGACTTCGTCGGGCTCGACCGCAGCAGCGCGCTCCAGCGCTTCCTGTCCGAGAAGGCGGAGCGGATCGGCCGCCGGCTCAAGCTGCGCGTCCAGCTGCGCAGCTTCGACGCCGTGTGCCGCCTGGTCGCCTGTGGGGTCGGCATCGGCATCGTGCCGGCGACCACGGCGGCCCGCAACGCCCAGACCACCCCGGTCCACCGGATCGAGCTGACCGACGACTGGGCGCCCCGGCGCCTGACGATCTGCGTTCGCCGCCAGGCCGACCTGCCGGCCTACGCGCGCGAACTGGTGCAGTACCTGGCGGCGTCGGGATGACCGCCGGCGGTCAGTGCCCGACGATCCGTCCCGATGGCGAGGCGATGTGCTGCTTCAGCACGGCATCGCCGGAGGCCGCGATCTCGATCAGCTTGACGTCGTAGCCCCACAGGTCGGCCAGGTGCTGGAGGACGGCGCCGACGTCGCCGCCATCGAGCGCGATGCCGTTGTGGACGCGATGCTTCAGGACCAGCCGGCGGTCGCCGACCAGGTCGACGTCGACGATCTCGATCTCGGGCTCGTTCTGGGCGATGTCGAACTGGTCGGCGAGTGCGGCGCGCACCGCCTGGAAGCCGCGCTCATTGTGGATCGCCTTGACCACCAGGTCGGACTGGCTGTCGTCGAACACCGTGAACAGCTTCATCTTGCGCACCAGGGCCGGGCTCAGGAACTGGCGGATGAAGCTTTCGTCGCGATAGTTGGCCCACGCCTCCTTGAGGGTGCCCATGGGGTCGCGGTTGCCGGCGAAGGACGGGAACAGCTCGCGGTCCTCGTCGGTCGGGTCCAGGCACATCCGCTCGATGTCCTGCATCATGCCGAAGCCCAGGGCGTAGGGATTGATGCCGCTGTAGCGCCGGTCGTCGAACTCGGGCTGGAAGACGACGTTGGTGTGCGAGTGCAGGAACTCCATCATGGCGCCGTCGGTCAGGAAGCCGGTCTCGTGCAGCCGGTTCATGATGGTGTAGTGGACGAAGGTGGCGCAGCCCTCGTTCATCATCTTGGTCTGTTTCTGGGGATAGAAGTACTGCGCGATCTGGCGGACGATGCGCAGCAGCTCGCGCTGCCACGGCTTTAGCAGCGGCGCCTTCTTCTCCAGGAAGTACAGGAGGTTCTCCTCGGGCAGGCCCAGCAGCTTGCGGCGCTCGGCCTCGCTGGTCGGCGCCGGCTTGGCGGCCCCCATCTGCGGCACGGTGCGCCACAGGTCGTTGAAGGTGCGCTCCGCCTCGGCGCGGCGCTCGGTGCTCCGCTTCTCCTCGTCACGCAGGTCGGGGGCCTTGCGCGGGTAGCGGTCGACGCCGTGGGTCATCAAGGCATGGGCGGCGTCCAGCACGCGCTCGACCGCGGTCTCGCCATAGCGCTCTTCGCAGCGCGCGATATAGCCCTTGGCGAACTCCAGGTAATCCAGGATGCCGTTGGCGTCGGTCCACTGCCGGAACAGGTGGTTGTTCTTGAAGAAGTGGTTGTGGCCGAACGCCGCATGGGCCATCACCAGCGTCTGCATGGTCATGGAGTTCTCTTCCATGACGTAGGAGATGCAGGGATTGGAGTTGATCACGATCTCGTAGGCCAAGCCGCGCAGGCCGCGTCGGTACAGCAGCTCGTCGCGGGCGAAGTGCTTGCCGAACGACCAGTGCTTGTACATCAGCGGCATGCCGATCGACGAATAGACGTCGAGCATCTGCTCGGTCGTGATCACCTCGACCTGGTTGGGGTAGACGTTGAGCTTCAGCTCGTCGAGCGCGACCGCGCTGATCCGGTCGTAGGACTCGCGCAGGGCGTCGAAGTCCCACTCGGTGC
Organism: uncultured Comamonadaceae bacterium; assembly: GCA_964511405.1. GTDB lineage: Bacteria > Pseudomonadota > Alphaproteobacteria > Elsterales > Elsteraceae > CAZEFK01. The sequence goes on from CAZEFK010000005.1 coordinate 10,404, forward strand.
CGGCGGCGACGCCCTTGGCGACGGGGTCCAGGGTCATGGCGAGCCTCCCGCCTGCGCCTGCCGATCGCGCGCGAACAGCTCTCGGAAGACCGGAAAGATCTGGTTGCGCTGGTTCACCTTGCGCATGGCCAGGGGATGGCCGGCGCGGGCGATCTCCTCGTAGGTGCGCCACAGCTCGCTGGCGCCGAAGCGCGGCTGGTGCTCGGCGCCGACTTCGAGATAGGCGAAGTACTGGCACATGGGCAGGATGTGCTTCTCCAGAAGCCCGGCGGTCTTGGCGTTGTCGCCCGGCATGTTGTCGCCGTCCGACGCCTGGGCGGCATAGATGTTCCACTGGTCGCGCGGATATCGGGCGGCCTGCACCTTCATCATCTCCTCGAAGGCCGTGGACACCACGGTGCCGCCGGTTTCGGTCGAGGTGAAGAAGGTCTCCTCGTCGACCTCCTTGGCCAGGTGGGTATGCCGGATGAACACGATGTCGACATGCTCGTAGCGCCGGCTGAGGAACAGGTAGAGCAGCTTGTAGAAGCGCTTGGACAGGTCCTTCATGTGCTCGGTCATCGAGCCCGACACGTCCATCAGGCAGAACATGACGGCGCTGGCCACCGGCTGCGGCTCCGGCCGGAACCGGTTGTAGCGCACGTCGACCGGGTCGATGAACGGGATGCGCTTGCTGCGCCGGCGCTGCTCCTCCAGCTCCTGCTCGAGCTGGGCGCGGCGCTCCTCGTCGCCGTCCTCCTCGGTCAGGCGCTGCAGCTCGGCCTCGCGCGCGGCGATGTCGGCGGCGCGGGGCCGCTGCAGGGCGATCCGGCGCGACAGGCTGTTGCGCATGGTGCGCACCAGGTTGAGGTTCGACGCGGGCCCGGTCACCTGGAAGCCGGCCCGGACCGGCGTCGTGCTCTCGGCCTGGCGCAGGGTCTTGCGCAGCAGGTCGGGCAGCTCGAGGTCCTCGAGGAAGATGTCGAGGAACTCGGCCTGGCTCAGCACGAAGTGGAAGGCATCCTGGCCCTCGCCGTCGGGCGAGCCTTCGCTGCCCCGCCCTTCGCCGCCCTGGGGCGGCCGGCGGATGCGGTCGCCTTCCACATATTCCTTGTTGCCCGGCAGGATGTGATGGCGCTCGCCGCCGGTGCCGGCGCGATGGAAGGTCGGCTCCTTCAGACCGTCGGTGTTGATCTTGATCCGGTCGCCGCCGCCGAGGTCGGTGATGCCTTGCTTGGCCGAGGCCTCGCGCACGGCTTCCGCGATCTGCTTGCGCGCGCGCCGGATGAACCGCTGGCGGTTGGCGAGGCTCTTACCGTGGGGGTTGAGCCGCCGATCGATGATGTTCAAGGCCCGTACCTCGCCGCCTGTGAACGTCTGACGCTACCCGGCCTGTTTCACGCGCATGTACCACTCGACCAGCCGCCGGACCTGCCGCTCGGTGTAGCCGCGGGCGACCATGCGGGCCACGAACTCGGTATGCTTCTTCTCGGTGTCGGTCTCCTTCTTGCTGCCGAAGCTGATGATCGGCAGCAAGTCCTCGACCTGGCTGAACATCCGCCGCTCGATGACCTCGCGGATCTTCTCGTAGGAGGTCCAGGACGGGTTGGCGCCGCCGCGGCTGGCGCGCGCCCGCAGGGCGAATTTCACGACCTCGTTGCGGAAGTCCTTGGGGTTGGCGATGCCGGCCGGCTTCTCGATCTTGGTCAGCTCCTGGTTGAGCAGCTCGCGGTCGAGCAACTGGCCGGTGTTGGGGTCCTTGAAATCCTGATGCTCGATCCAGGCGTCGGCATAGTCCACATACCGGTCGAACAGGTTCTGGCCGTAGTCATTGTACGATTCCAGATAGGCCTTCTGGATCTCGTTGCCAATGAATTCGGCGTAACGTGGCCCGAGCTCCGCCTTGATGAACTCCAGGTAGCGCTTCTCGGTGTCGTCGCCGAACTGCTCGCGCTTGATCGCCTGCTCCAGGATGTACATGAGATGGACGGGGTCGGCGCCGACCTCGGCGGTGTCGTAGTTGAAGGTCTGCGACAGCACTTTGAAGGCGAAGCGCGTCGAGATGCCGTCCATGCCCTCGTCGACGCCGGCGGCGTCGCGGTACTCCTGCATCGACTTGGCGTGCGGGTCGGTCTCCTTCAGGCTCTCGCCGTCATAGACCCGGACCTTGGAGTAGAGGCTGGAATTCTCGTGCAGCTTGAGCCGGCTCAGCACCGCGAACCGCGCCAGCATCTCCAGCGTCGCCGGCGCGCAGGGCGCCTTGGCCAGGTCGCTGGTGCGGATCAGCTTCTCATAGATCTTGCGCTCCTCGGTGACGCGCAGGCAGTACGGCACCTTGATCACGCAGATGCGGTCGATGAACGCCTCGTTGTTCTTGTTGTTCTTGAACGTCTGCCACTCGGCCTCGTTGGAGTGGGCAAGCACGATGCCGTGGAACGGGATGGCGCCGATGTTCTCGGTGCCGATGTAGTTGCCCTCCTGGGTCGCCGTCAGCAGCGGGTGCAGCATCTTGATCGGCGCCTTGAACATCTCGACGAACTCGAGCAGGCCCTGGTTCGACCGGTTGAGGCCGCCGGAGAAGCTGTAGGCGTCGGGATCGTTCTGGCTGTAGATCTCGAGCATCCGGATGTCGACCTTGCCGACCAGGCTCGAGATGTCCTGGTTGTTCTCGTCGCCGGGCTCGGTCTTGGAGACGCCGATCTGGCGCAGCCGCGACGGGTAGAGCTTGACCACGGTGAACTGCGCGATGTCGCCCTTGAACTCGTCCAGGCGCTTGACCGCCCAGGGCGACATCAGGCCGGTCAGGCGCCGGCGCGGGATGCCGAACCGCTCCTCCAGCTCCGGACCCATCTGCTCGGGGTCGAACAGCCCGAGCGGGCTCTCGAACACCGGGCTCAGCTGGTCGCCGGCCTTCAGCACGTAGATCGGCTGGCGCTCCATCAGCGCCTTGAGCCGCTCCGCCAGCGACGATTTGCCGCCGCCGACCGGACCCAGCAGGTACAGGATTTGCTTCCGCTCCTCCAGGCCCTGGGCGGCATAGCGGAAGAAGTTCACGATCCGTTCGATCGTCTCTTCCATGCCGTAGAATTCTTCGAAGGCCGGATAGACCTTGATCGTCCGGTTCATGAAGATGCGCCCGGCCCGCGCATCCTTGGCGGTATCGATAACCTCAGGCTCGCCGATCGCCGCCACCATGCGCTCGGCCGCGGTGGCGTAGGCCGTCGGGTCGTCCCGGCACTGCTCAAGATAGTCGAGCAGCGACATCTCGTGCTCTCGCCGACTCTGGTAGTTATGCATCGAGCGGGAGAAAAGCTCCTCGGCCACGCTCATCGATCACTCCATCGTTGACCCGGCACTTACCGACCGTTCTCTCTACGAAGCCCTGGCCTGCCTCCGGTCCATCTCAAGCTCCCGACCAGCATACACCAGCTCGACATTCACAGGTGGTAAACGTCGAGCTTAGGAAACTGCTTCGACAGCGCTTCAGATTTGTGGCGCCTGCATAACCGGGGCCAGTGGCGGTGAGCTGCGACCCGTTGCCCGCCAGGACCCGCCAGGACAAGGGGGGCGGACGTGCCAGCGCAACGCCCGAGCGGGGGCAGGCCGCCGCCGGCGGCAGCGCGACGAATGGGCGCTATGCCGCAGGATTGGGCGGCTGGTGCCGGCGTCGCGCGCGAATCGCCCTTGGCGTGGGCACGACCGCTGCCTACGTCCTGGGGCGATGTCCGCCCCCCACGACGACCCGTATCGGATCCTCGGCGTCGATCGCGGCGCGACCGACGCCGCCATCCGCGCCGCCTACCGCAAGCTGGCCAAGACGCACCATCCTGACCTCAATCCCGGCAAACCCGAGGTCGAGGAGCAGTTCAAACGGATCTCGGCCGCCTATGGGCTGCTGTCCGATCCCGACAAGCGGGCCCGCTACGACCGCGGCGAGATCGACGCTTCAGGCAACGAGGTGCCGCCGCAGCGGGCCTACTACCGCGACTTCGGCGACCGCGGCAAATATCGCTCCGGCCCGGGGTTCGAGGCCGACGACCTCGACCTCGACAGCGTGTTCGCCCGCGCCTTCGGCGACCGCTTCCGCGGTGCCGGGGGCGTCAATCTGCGCGGCGGCGACGTCCACTACAGCTTGACCGTCGACTTCGTGGACGCGGCCACCGGCGTCACGCGGCGCCTGACCCTGCCCGACGGCCGCGCCCTGGACGTGACCGTGCCCGCCGGGCTGCAGGACGGCCAGGTGCTGCGCCTGCGCGGCCAGGGCCAGCCGGGCTTCGGCGACGGCCCGCCGGGCGACGCCCTGATCGAGGTGAGCGTCGCGCCCGACCCGGTGTTCCGCCGCGACGGCAACGACATCCTGCTGACCCTGCCGGTGACCTTGACCGAGGCGGTGCTGGGGGCGCGCATCGACGTGCCGACCATCGGCGGTCCGGTCACGGTGACCGTGCCCGCCGGCTCCGGGACCGGCACCCGGCTGCGGCTCAAGGGGCGCGGCATTGCCGGCGGCAGCCAGCTGATCGATCTGGAGGTGGTCGTCCCGCCCGCCGACGAGCCCGAGCTCGCCGCCTTCCTGAAGGGCTGGCAGCCGCGGCACGCGGCCGATCCGCGCCGCGAGCTGGAGCGGCGCCCGAGGAGGACGCGATGAACTGGGACGCGGTGCTGGGCCACGTGCCGGGGCTCGACCGGCTGGAGGTCACCCGCTGGATCGAGCGGCGCTGGGTCCGGCCCGAGGGCGCGGCCAGCGACGTCGACGTCGCGGAGGTCGACTTCGCCGAGGTCGACGCTGCCCGCATCCGGCTGATCCACGAGCTGCGCACCGACCTGGCGGTGGCGGACGACTCGATCGACCTGGTGCTGTCCCTGATCGACCAGATCCACGATCTGCGCTGCCGGCTGCGCCTGGTCCTACGCGCGGTCGACTGCCAGCCCGCCGACGTCCAGGCGGCGGTGCTGGCAGCGCTCGAACCTCCGCGCGACTAGTCCCCGAAGCCGAGGCTCCGGCCGCCCTCCAGCCGCGCCATGGCGTCGGCGACATGGCGCGAGAAGACGTATTCGGCCGGCCGCTGGCGGTCGAGCGGCACGTCGTCGGCCATCGGGCCTTCGGTGGCCGGGCCGCGCAGCGCCACCAGCGCGGCCTTGAGCGGGTTGCGCACGGCCGCCTTGGTCGCGGTCGCCTCGTAGCCGCTGTGGACCATGCAGTCGGCGCACTTCTCGTAGTTGCCGGTGCCGTAGGCGTCCCAGTCGGTGGTCTCCATCAGCTCCTTGTAGGTCCGGGCATAGCCCTCGCCCAGGAGGTAGCAGGGGCGCTGCCAGCCGAAATAGGTGCGGGTCGGGTTGCCCCACGGCGTGCAGCGGAACGACTGGTTGCCGGCCAGGAAGTCCAGGAACAGGGGCGACTGGTTGAACGCCCAGCGCTTGCCGCGGCCGAGGCGGAACAGCGTCCGGAACAGCTCCTTGGTCTTCTGCCGGTTGAGGAAATGCTGCTGGTCGGGGGCGCGCTCGTAGGCATAGCCCGGCGAGACGCAGATGCCATCGACGCCCAGCCGCATCGCTTCGTCGAAGAACGCCGCCGTGCGCTCGGGCTCGGCACCGTCGAACAGCGTGCAGTTGATGTTGACCCGGAAGCCCCGGGCCTTGGCCTTGCCGATCGCGGCCACGGCGCGGTCGTAGGTGCCGGGCTGCGCCACCGCGCGGTCGTGGTCCTCGCGATCGCCGTCCAGGTGGACCTGCCAGGTGAAGTACGGACCCGGCTGGTACTGGTCCATCTTCTTCTCGAGCAGCAGGCCGTTGGTGCACAGATAGACGAACTTCTTGCGCGCCATGATGCCCTGGACGATCTCGGGCATCTCCTTGTGCAGCAACGGCTCGCCGCCGGCGATCGAGACCACCGGCGCGTCGCACTCGTCGACCGCCTCCAGGCACTCGGCCACCGACAGCCGCTGGTTGAGGATCGGATCGGGATAGTCGATCTTGCCGCAGCCGGGGCATGCAAGGTTGCAGCGGAACAGCGGCTCCAGCATAAGCACCAGGGGATAGCGGCGGCGGCCGGTGAGGTGCTGCTTGGCGACATAGGCGCCGACGCGGATCACTTGGCGCAGCGGAATGCTCATGGGACCTTGGCTCCGTGGGCTCGACCGTCCGCGCCGTGGATACGAACGCGAAGTCAGGTTCGCGTTTTTTGGCATGGGTTTGCCTCCGCGGTCAATGCACCGATCTAGGCAATGTTGTAGGAATGGTCCGTGATGACCGATCGGCCGCCGACTTCCCGCCCCGCCCGGACCGCTTCGGCGGCCCGCCGCAAGCCGGTGCAGGAGCGCAGCCAGGATACGGTGCAGCGCATTTTCCAGGCGACCACGCGGCTGCTCGAAACCATGCCCGTGGACGAGATCACCACCAGCCGCATCGCGCTCGCGGCCGGCGTGTCGATCGGCGCGCTCTATCGGTTCTTTCCCGATAAGCAGGCGATCGTCGACGCCATTACGCTGCGGTACCTGGAGGAGTTCCAAGGCATCCTGGGCGGCGCGCTGGCGGCCGCGCAGCCGTCCGCCGGGCCGGCGCTGATCGAGCTGGTGATCGACACCTTCGTCGCGTTCACCGACGCCCGGCCGGATTTCCGGTCGCTCAGCTTCGGCGGCCATGTCAGCGCCGAGGCGCGCGACCCCGAGGTCGGGCCCGATTCGATGATCGTCGGCCTGACCAAGCGCTTCATCATGGACTTCCTGTGCACCCCGGTCAGCCCCGAGCTCGACCTCAAGCTCCGGGTCGCGGCGGAGGCCGGCGACCGCCTCCTGACCTATGCCTACAAGCAGCCGCCCGAGGCGCGCGCCGAGATCATCGGACAGATGAAGCGGCTGGTCTGCGGCTACCTGTTCGGCTGAGCCGGCGCCCGGGCGATGGCGAAGCGCCGGCGCGGCCCCTACATGTGGCAAGACTGAGCAAGTGGGAATCGCGGTTGAGCATGCGGGTCGCGTCTTACAACGTCCATAAGTGCCGCGGTGCCGACGGCAAGTACCGCCCCGACCGGGTCGCCACGGTGATCGGCGAAATGGGCGCCGACCTGGTCGCCCTGCAAGAGGTCGATCGCCGGTTCGGGCGCCGGACCGGGTTGCTGGATGCCCATCAGCTGGAGCGGCGCACCGGCATGCGCCTGCTGGTCCAGTCCGACCTGGCCGACGGCCATGGCTGGCACGGCAATGCCCTGCTGGTGCGCGGCGAGCCGCGCCACTATCAGCGCCGGCGGCTGCACTTGCCGGGGCTGGAGCCGCGCGGCGCGGTCGTGGCCGAGCTCGATTTCGGCGATGGCCCGTTCCGGGTGGTCGCCGCCCATCTGGGGCTGCTGTGGGGCTGCCGGGTACGCCAGGCCGACGCCATCCTGGCGACCCTGGCCGAGGTCCGGCCGATGCCCACCGTCCTGATGGGCGACCTCAACGAATGGCGCGACTGCGGCTCGGTGCTCCGGGTGCTGGAGCCGGTGTTCGGGCGGGCGCCGCGGCGGCCGAGCTATCCGGCGCGCTTCCCGTTGCTGTCGCTGGACCGCATCCTGGGCTGGCCGCACGGCCTGGTCGATGACCTCCGCGTCCACGACACACCGCTGGCCCGGCAGGCATCGGACCATCTGCCGCTGACCGCGCGCCTCGACCTCCGGCTGGCCCGGCAGGCGCGCGCCGCCTGAGTCCGGGTACGCCCCGCCAGGCCCTCAGGCCGGCGGCGCCAGCTTGGCCGCCGTGGCGGCCTCCATTGCGGCGACTTGGGCATCGATGCGGTTGGCGATCGCCTCCAGCTTGCGACGCGCCTGCTCGTCGGCCACCCGAGACGCCAGCCGCCGCGTGTTCCGGGCCTCTGTCTTCAAGATCGCAAGCTCGGTTGCCTTGGCCATGGTCAAGTCCGCCTTGTGCGTTACGAAGATGTCAAATAAGACACGCCGTCACCACAAGCAAGCCTCGTGGGCCCGGCCAGTATCTCTAGATGGAATGGGCTGCGGCCGCGGCGATAGTACTAGATCAATCGCCTTGTTTCTTGATCGGTGCGGGCTTTGGGCGCGGTGGAAACAGGGGCAATACGATATTGGCGACGGCATCGCCGTCGCCCAGCCCGAAAAAGTCGCGGACCAGCAGGCAGGTGTCGCTGCCGGCCTCGAACTCCCGGCACAGCGCCGGGCGCTGGGCATAGACCGTGCAGTGGACCGCGTCGCCGACCACGCCGGCCAGCGCTCGGCAGCGGTCGCCATCGCAAGCCATGCCGCCGCCGTCGGGGCGCACCAGCTCGACCGGCACCGTCGACCCATCGGCCGCGTCCAGGGGATCGAATTCCGGCCAGCTGGCGCTGTAGGCGCAGCAGGCGCCGCAGGTGCGGCAGTCCGGTGTGCTCATGCCGGCCGGAACGCCGCGTCCGGCGCCGGCGGGCGATCGCTTGCCACCAGGCCCTCGTCGATCAACTGCAGCAGATGGGCGAGCACGTTGCGGCCGGCGGCCGCGATCAGCGCGGGCGGGGTGCCGCGATAGACCGCGGCGACCAGCTGCTCGATCGTCCGGTCGCCCTCGGCCAGCCGGTGCAGGATCGCGCCGCGGCGCTGGTGCCGGTGCTCGATCAGCGTCGCCACCCGGGCCTGGGGATCGGTGATGGCCGCGCCGTGCGTCGGCCAGTAGGTCCGGTCCGCGCGGGCCAACAGCCGGCCCAGCGCCGCCACATAGGCAGCCATGTCGCCGTCGGGCGGCGCGATGACCGTGGTCGACCAGCCCATGACATGGTCGCCGCTGAACAGCACGCCCTGGTCGGGCAGGGCGAAGCACAGATGGTTCGAGGCATGGCCGGGCGTGTGCACGGCCTCGACGCGCCAGCCAGCGCCTTCGACGACGTCGCCGTCGGTCAGGATCCGGTCCGGCACGAACCGGTCGTCGCCGCCGGGCAACCCGGTCCGGCCGCCGGCATGCGGCCCGTATCCGCAGGTCACGGCCCCCGTGGCCTGCCGGACGGCCGCCGCCGCCGGCGAATGGTCGAGATGGGTGTGGGTGACCAGGATATGGCTGACGGTCTCGCCGCGCAGCTGATCGAGCAGGGCCGCCACATGCGCGGGATCGTCGGGGCCGGGATCGATCAGCGCCACCGTGCCGCGGCCGACGACATAGGTCCCGGTGCCGCGGAAGGTGAACGGGCCGGGATTGCGGGCCACGACCCGCCTGATGCCGTCGGCCACCGGCTCCAGCTGCCCATACGCTACGTCCATCGCACCCCTGGCTGTCCTGAGGCGCTTCCGGGGCGCCCCATCGTTCCGCTACGATCCCGGGTGCGATCATAGAAGGCATCGCCGCTTGACCACTCCCCCCTGCGACACCGGTGACCAGCCTGCCGACCACCGGCGCGCGCCCAGCCGGAGGTGAGCGGGTCATGGCCGGGCCGGCCGATCCGGATCGCACCGCCCTGGACCAGTCCGCCGAGATCCTCGAAAGCATCAGCGACGCGTTCTATGCGGTCGACGCCGATTGGCGGCTGACCTATGTCAACCGCCGGGCCGAGGAGCTGTGGCGCCGCCGCCGCGAGGATTTGATCGGCGCCGTGCTGTGGGACTGCTTTCCGGAGACGGTCGGCGGCTTTGCCGATCGCGAGCTGCACCGCGCGATGGCGGAGCGCCGCGCCCGCAGCTTCGAGGTGACCTCGGCCGTGTTCGGGCTGGAGCTCGGCGTCAACGCCTATCCGCGCCGGGGCGGCGGTTTGGCCGTGTACATGCAGGACATCACCGGCCGCCGCCAGGCCGAACGGATGGTGCGCGAGAGCGAGGAGCGGCTGCGGCTGGCGATCGACGCCACCGACCTCGGCACCTGGGACATCGACCTTAGGGCCGGGCTGTACGACTGGTCGCCGCGCTATCGCGAGCTGCTGGGCGTGCCGGCGGACGCGCAGCCGAGCCAGGCGGCCTTCGACGCGGCCGTCCATCCGATGGACTGCCAAGCGGTGCGCGTCCAGCAGGCGCAGTCGCTGGACCCCGCGAGCGGCGGCCGCTATCGCGCCGAATACCGGGTGCGGGCGCCCCGGCCCGACGGCGGCGAGCGCTGGGTCCGGTCGGTCGGGCAGATCTCGTTCGACGAGCACGGCCGCCCGGTGCGCGTCGTCGGCACCTCGCTGGACATCACCGACCGCAAGCGTGGCGAGCACGCCCTGGCCGAGGCCAATGCCGAGCTCGAGCGCCGGGTCGCCCAGCGCACCGCCGAGCTGGCCGCCGCCAACCAGGCGCTGCTCGCCCAGATCGAGGAGCGCGAGCGGGTCGAGGCCGATCTCCGCCAGGCGCAGCGCATCGAAGCGGGTGGGGCAGCTGACCGCGGGCGTCGCCCACGACTTCAACAACCTCCTGACCGGCATCATCGGCAGCCTGGAGCTGCTCGCCCGCCGCCATGCCCCGGACGAGCGCAGCCGCCACCTGGTCCAGACGGCCCTTGGGGCGGCCGAGCGTGGCGCCAGCCTGACCGCGCAGCTTCTGGCCTTCGCGCGCAAGCAGCGGCTGGTGCCCGAGCCGGTCGACCTCAACCGGGCGATCGGCCAGATCCAGGGTTTGCTGTCCAGCACCCTGGGCGGCACCGTCCGGGTCGAGACACGGCTGGCCACCGAGCCCTGGTGCGCCCTGGTCGATCCCACCCAGGTCGAGCTGGTGATCCTCAACCTAGCGATCAACGCGCGCGACGCCATGCCCGACGGCGGGACGCTGACCATCGCGACGGCCAACGTCACCCTGGGCGAACCGCGGGAGCCGGGCGCTCCGCCCGCCGGCGACTATGTCCGCCTCAGCGTCGAGGATACCGGCGTCGGCATGACCGAGGAGGTTCGGGCGCGGGCCTTCGAGCCGTTCTTCACCACCAAGCCGGTGGGCCGCGGCTCCGGGCTGGGCCTGTCGCAGGTCTATGGCGTGGCCCGCCAGTCCGGCGGCGGCGTGGTCATCGAGAGCGCCATCGGCCGCGGCACTGCCGTGACCGTCTATCTGCCCCGGGCCGTGGATCGGGTGCCGGCGTCCGATCCCGCGACGGGCTCGCCCGGCTCGGACGGCCATGGTGCGATCTTGCTGGTGGACGACGACGCGGCGGTGCGGGCCGTGACGCCCACGATCCTGGAGGACCTGGGCTACCGCGTCCGTGACGCCAGCGGCGGCGCCGAGGCTCTGGCGCTGCTGGCGGCCGGCGAGCCGGTCGACCTGCTGCTGCTCGACCTCGCCATGCCCGGGATGAACGGCGCCGAAGTCGCGCGGCGCGCCCGCGAGATCCGGCCGGCGTTGCCGGCCCTGTTCATCACCGGCTACGCGGACCCGGCGGTGCTGACCGGCGGTGTCGCCCAGGATCGCCTGATCTCGAAGCCGTTCCGGATCGCCGAGCTGGCGGCCAAGCTGGACCGGGCGTTGGGCTCCTAGAACACCCCCGCATCGAGCCCTGCGGCCATCGCCGCGCCGAGCTCGCGGCACTGGGCGGTGAAGCGGTCGTCCCAGGCGCCCCGGCACAGCAGCGGCGCCTGCACGGCGCGCCAGCGCAGCCCCGTGGTGATGCTCTCGATCGCCCGCTGCGTGCCGGTGCCATCGTGGCCGGCGCGGATATAAGCCGCGAAGGATAGGCCCTGGGTGCGCTCCAGGCACGGATAGTAGCAGCGGTCGAAGAAATCCTTCAGGGCTCCGCTCATGTAGCCCAGGTTCTCGGTGGTGCCCAGGATCACGGCATGGGCGGCCAGGACATCGTCGGGCCCGGCCTGCAGCGGCGGCCGGACCCGGACGTCGACCGCCGGCGCGGCCGCGCGCGCGCCGGCGGTCACGGCGTCGCGCAGGCGCAGGGTGTTGGGCGATGGCGCATGGGCCACCACCAGCAGCCGCCGGACGGTCACGAGGCTTCTTGGCCCCGAATGCCGATCGCGCGCAACCACGCGTCGACCTGGCCATAAGCGTCTTGCTGCCACTGGTCCGCGGTCCGATCGCCGATGATGTGCGTCTCCTCGACGAACAGGCGCACCGAGGTTGGACCGTAGCCCGTCAAGGACTCGAACTTGCTCGCGATGTATCGATAGCCCTGTCTTGCGTTCGCTGCTGCCAGCAGAGGCCGGCAGGCCTGAGCCAACACTTCGATTCCGCCGGGATAGTTGCGGACGCAATAGTAAACGTCGTAGGCGTCCTTCTGCTTGTGCCGGCCGGCGAGCGCGAAGCCCTTCATGGCGAGCAGCGCCGGGATCGAGGCTACGGCCATCTCGACCCGATTCGTGCCGCCGGCTGGCATCGTGCCCACGACCTCCAGTGGCTCGCTGAACCGCACCGCCAGATCGGCCCCGTCCGCTCTCTGGACCGCGAAATTGCCGATCAGCGGCGGCTTGTTCCTGATGATCTCGGCGTCCCGCGGCATGAGGAAATCGACGATCACGTCGATCGGCGGTCCGTTGGCGGTCGGAACCTCGCGCACCAGCTGGAACCGGCGAAGGCTGCTTTCCTGGCGGTAGCCGTTCGCCATCAATGCCTCGACCAGACGGGCATATTCGCCGTCCCCGAGGGCCTCGGCATCGAGGCTCGAGTCGACATCGAGCGTCCCGACGTGCCGCATGTCGACGTTGTCGAGCAGTAGCCATGGCACCGCGCCGCCGATCACCGCAAACTTGCCGCGGAAACTGCCAAGGATCTGGCCGATTTCGACAAGAACCGAGCGCACGGCTGCGGTCGTGCGGTCGTCATAGTCGGCAGCGGACTGGGGATCGGGCCGAATTACCATTTCAGGCATGCACGGCGAAGATGATCGGCTGCCTCGCGCCCCCGCTCGCCGGCAGCGGCAAGATCCAAGTAGGTCTGGGCTGCGCTGGTGCAGAGGACCCCGGGTGCTGGCTCAATGGTGTCGCGTAGCGGTCCGCGGTCCGTCAGCCGGGTAATCACGACATTCTCGCCCTTGTCCACCGGCGAGAGCTTCAAGGCAACACACAACGATCGCAAACCGGCGTCGTCGGCATAGAAGTAGCGGGTGCCGACCCGGGCATACGGCGCCAACCAATGCGCCGCCGAGAACGACGCGAACACGACATTGCCAGCTTCATCGGCGCGCAGGGCTTGCCGAGCTGCCTCGTCGAGCGCCGTGCCATGCAGGACCGTGTAGTAGCCAAGCCGTTCACCGGCCGGGGATTCGTAGGCTGAGCGCCAGGCATCGAGCACGGCGTCCGGGTCGACCAGCGTCAGGCCGCCGTCGACGATCGCGGCCCACTCCCGGTCGACTAGGGCATGCCGGACATTGCTGACGTGCCCAAGACTCACGCCGGCCGCATCGCCAAGCTCCGCGACGCGCCATGCTCGGCGGGGATCGCGGAGCAGCAGGCGCAGCACTTGGGCGGACTTTGGCTTGAAGATCGAGCGGAACTGACGCCGCTCCGGGGCGGGGCGGTCAGGCACGCGGCGCTCGATGAAAATGCTGTCGAACGCGATCCTCGCATTGCCGACCAGGTCGACGAAGCCGATGCCCTCGTCCCGACAGAGCGCCTGCGACTCGGGCGATAGATAGGGCGCGATCAGGATCGGAACCGCGAGCCCAAACCGCGCCGTCGCTCGTTGGAGTTGGGCGGCGGCCAAGCGTACGATGCGCGGCTGAGGTCGGACTTTGACCTCGCATACCAGTGCGATCACTTGGTCACGGATGGTGACCCGGACCAGGAAATCATATCCCTCTTCGGGACGGCGCGGGTATTCGGCTTCTGTTCCAGTGACCGCCGGGACGGCTCGCAGTAGCGCCTCCAGGCTGGTGAGCGCCTCGGCCCCAAGACTTTTCGCTGGATCGACCGTTTTCAACATCCGTTGAAATTGGGCCATCCGGTGAAATCCCGCAAGCTCTCCTGTTATAGAGGGCGGGTCCGCCGCCGATCGTAGCGCTCCGCGCCAACGGATCGATGGCGTCGTGCGTTCGTCGCTCGGGGATGATGGGGGTGCGGGGATGACGGTCGACGGACGGCAGGCCGTGCGCCGGGGGGTGCGGCTGGCGGGCGCGGGGGCCCTCGGCTTCGGCTTGACGGTGCTCGGCTTCGTCGCCTATTGCGCGTTCACGCTGCCGATCGGCGGCGCCCTGCAGCAGCCCGAGGCGCCGGCGGCGCTGGCGTTGGAGGATGCCAGCGGCGCCGTGTTCGCCAGCCGCGGCGTGATCCGCGGCGAGCGCCTGTCCAAGGACACCGTGCCGCCGACCCTGGCCCATGCGGTGGTGGCGATCGAGGACCGGCGCTTCTATCACCATGTCGGCATCGATCCGCGGGCCGTGCTGCGCGCCGCCTGGCGCGACCTGGCCGCCGGCGGAGCGCCGCGGCAGGGCGGCAGCACGATCACCCAGCAGCTGGCGCGTCTGATGTTCCTGTCGCCGGAGCGGTCGCTGCGGCGCAAGGTCCAGGAGGCGCTGCTGGCGCTGTGGCTCGATGCGCGGCTGGGCAAGGACGAGGTCCTGGCCCGCTATCTCAACACCGCCTATTTCGGCGCCGGGGCCTATGGCGCCGATGCCGCCGCGCGCCGCTATTTCGGCCGGTCGGCGGCAGATCTGGACCTGGCTCAGGCGGCCATGCTGGCCGGGCTGATCCGGGCCCCGTCGCACCTGGCGCCGACCCGCAACATCGAAGGCGCGCGCCGGCGCGCCGAGCTGGTGCTGCAGGCGATGCAGGATGCGGGTTACATCGACGATGCCCAGGCCGCCGAAGCGCGCGCCCACCCAGCCAACCTCGCGGTGCCGCCCGAGGTGGCACCCGGCCGTGGCTATTTCGCCGACATGGTCGAGGGCGACATGCGCAGCCTGCTGGGCGGCACCGCGGCCGACCTCGCCGTGCGGACGACGCTCGACCCGGTGCTCCAGGACATCGCCGAGCGCACGGTCGAGCACTGGCTCGACCGGGCGGGGGCGGCGCGCCATGTCAGCCAGGCCGCGGTGGTGATGCTGGCCCATGACGGCGCGATCCTGGCCCTGGTCGGTGGCCGCGACTACACGGCCAGCCAGTTCGACCGCGCGGTGTCGGCGCACCGGCAGGCCGGATCGCTGTTCAAGCTGTTCGTCTATCTGGCGGCGTTCAAGGCTGGGCTGGCCCCCGGCATGGTCGCCGTCGACCAGCCGATCCGGATCGGCGACTGGGAGCCGCACAATTTCGAGGCCGGGTTCCGCGGGCCGATGACCCTGCGCGACGCCTTCGCCCAGTCGGTCAATACCGTGGCCGTCCAGCTCTCCGAGCAGGTCGGGCGGGACAAGGTCATCCAGGCCGCGCGCTCGCTCGGCGTCCAGTCGGACCTGCCGGCGGTGCCGAGCCTGGCCCTGGGATCGGCTGACGTCACGCTGCTGGAGATGACCCGCGCCTATGCCGCCGTGGCGGCCGATGCCGGCGCGGTCGACAGCTACGCGGTGCGCGCCGTCTGCGCGCGCGATCGCCTGCTCTACCGCCGGCCGCCGGCCGCCGTCCGAGCGCCTGACTGGAACCGGCAGGCCCTGCTCGACGTGATGATGGACGCGGTGGCGGACGGCACCGGCCGGGCGGCGCGCCTGCCCCGCCCGGCCGCCGGCAAGACCGGCACCACCCAGGACTATCGCGACGCCTGGTTCATCGGCTTTACTGCCGACGCGGTCGCCGGCGTCTGGGTCGGCAATGACGACGGGACGGCCATGGACGGCGTCACCGGCGGCGAACTGCCGGCGCGGATCTGGCACGACCTGATGGTCGCTGCCGACGCCGCCAAGAGCCGGGGCACCCCGGCGCCGGCCACGCCGTGCGGGACCGTCGGCCGCTGAGGAGAGGCGATGGATTTGTTCGACCTGACCGGGCGGGTGGCGATCGTGACCGGTGGCAATGGCGGCATCGGCCTGGGCATCGCCAAGGGCCTGGCCGCGGCCGGCGCGCAACTGGTGATCGCCGGGCGCGACGCGGCCAAGAGCGCTGCCGCGGTCGCCGAGATCGCCGCGGCGGGCGGCACCGCCCACGCCGTCGCGGCCGACGTGACCCAGGCTGATTCCTGCCGCGCCTTGGTCGACGCCGCGGTCGATCGTTTCGGCCGGCTCGACATCCTGGTCAACAACGCCGGCATCGCCATCCGCAAGCCGCCCGAGGACTATGCCCTCGAGGACTGGAACCGAGTGATCGCGACCAACCTGACCAGCGCCTTCCTGTGCGCGCAGGCGGCAATGGCGCCGATGGAGCGCGCCGGCGGCGGCAAGATCATCAATATCGGCTCGATGATGTCGATCTTCGGCGCCTCCTTCGTCGTCGCCTACGGCGCCAGCAAGGGCGGCATCGTGCAGATGACCAAGGCCCTGGCCTGCGCCTGGGCGCCGCGCAACATCCAGGTCAACGCGATCCTGCCGGGCTGGATCGACACCGACCTCACGCGCGCCGGGCGGCGCGAGATCGAAGGCCTGCACGAGCGGGTGCTGGCGCGCACCCCCGCCGGCCGCTGGGGCACCCCGGCCGACCATGCCGGGGTCGCGGTCTTCCTGGCCAGCTGCGCCTCGGACTTCGTCACCGGCGCCGCCATCCCCGTGGACGGCGGCTATTCCGTGCAGGGCTAGCCCAAGTCCGCGTCGCTACCGTCGACCGGCAAGCCGTCGTCGAGCCCGGCCAGGGCGGCGCCGATCGCGTCGTTGGACTGGGCCAGCTGCATGGCCCGCCATTCCGGCTCGGGCGGATAGAAGCGGGCCTTGAGCGCCTGCCGGATCTCGCGGCCCTGGGCCGACTCGGGATGGCCGTGGTGGCGCAGCCAGTTCTCGGCGCGGATCGCCTCCAGCACCGACTGCGGGCCGGTGCGCAGCTCGGCCACGCACAGCGTCGCGCGGGCGCCGGGCAGTTCCTCGGGCACGGCGCAGATCAGGTTGCCGGGCGTGTTGCTCTGGGCCTGGTCGCCGTGGCGCGCCTTGTCGTCGGCGATCGCCGTCGCGGCCGGGAACCAGGCGCGGGACGGGCCGCCGGCCAGGCTGTCGTCGACGAACAGGTCGAAATAGCCCCAGCGGCCGCTGCCCGAGTGATAGTCGATGAGCGCGATGTCGGTGGCGTGCTCGGCATGTTCGCGCAGCACGTGGCGGAAGACGCGGTTCGACCAGGTCGGCGCCTGGCCGCCGTAAAACGTGCCGGCCGGGTTGATCCATTGCCCGCCATGGATGGCCTTGGCCAGCTCCGGCGGCGTGCCCCCGTAATAGTCCGCGATCGCGCGGTCGTGGCGGGCCACCGCCTCCGGCGACCAATCGGTCGGATTGATATGCTCGGCCAGTTCGGCATAGGCCTGGTTGACCGGATAGGCGCGGTCATGCGGCACAAAGTTGCGGTTGAGGTCGACATTGTCCTCGGTGACCCGCCTGACATGGGCGAAGCCATGGGGGTTGATGGCATGGATCAGCATGACCGCGGTGTCCGGCCCGGCCTGGCGCTGGAACAGGCCGCGCGCCAGCCATCCGGTCTGACAGCCCGAGCCGCAGAAGCCCTCGACGCCATGGGTGCCCGACACCAGGATCAGGAGCTTGCGCGCACGCTCCGGCCCGATCCAGCCGACGTCGGCGAACAGCGGCTCGCCGTCCGGCCCGCCTAGCGGATGCTGGTGGCTGGCCGCCAGCACGCCGCCCGCGGCGGCCAGCGTTCGCACGAACGCCTCGCGCGCCGTGGCATAGCTGTCGCTGAAATGGTCCGCCGCGCCCATCGCCAAGGCTCCGACACCGTCCGCCTGCATCCGGCAGCGTGATCCTTCGCCGCCAGGCATGGCAAGTGCCGCCGGAGCATGCTACGTCATGGGCGATGCCCGAGATACCGGAAGGGAGGGAGCGCCCCATGCTCGCCATGCCCCCGATATGAGCTCGGCCAGCCCCGGGTCCACGAGCGACGAGACGCTGTGGGCGGTGGTGGCCTCGGTCGGCCGGACCAGCCGGATCGCAGAGATCTTTCCGACCCAGCTCGCCGCGCTTGCCGACCGCCGATGGCGCCAGCAGCAGGTGCGGGCCTACGCCGCGTTCCTGCTCAACGCCCACCAGCCCATGCCCAGCTACAGCGTCGCCAAGATTCGCCGCGCCGACCTGCCGCGCCCGTTCAAGCCGCTGCCCGCCTTGGGATTCCTCCGCGGCCAGTTCATTTAGGGCGTTTCGGAGCGAAGCACAGGACGGCGCCCGTCGACGCCGGACCGCAGGCCGGGCTGGGCGGGCCCGCGGCGGGTGCCGGGCCGGCGCCGCGGGCGTCCTCGACGGCCCGCCACAGCGCTTCCTGGCGCGGGTCGTTGGCGTTTGCCGCCGGCTTGGCCGCCAGGGCGCCGATTCGCGGATAGAGCCGCCCCAGGTCGTCGACCGGATCGCCGCGGCTCCGGGTCACCACGCTGGCCGCGCCGGCGCACAGCTCGACGGGTGCCGCGGCCAGGTTCGAGACCCGCAGATGGGCGAAGTCGCCGCCACCGACACCGGCGATCTCGACCACATGCCGGTCGAGTGCCGCCTGCAGCGCCATCGGCGGGCCGCCGTCGATCCGGACCTGGGCGTCGCCCAGGCCGGCCGGCGCATTCGACAGCATGGCGCCGGCGCCGGGCGGCGGGCGGTCGCGGTCCAGGCAGAAGGCGTCGGCGTCGCAGGCCTGGCGCGGCGCCAGGCGGTAGCAGCCCGGCGCCAGCGCCATCCGCTGCATCTCGGCCCGGGCGGGCGCCGGCAGCAGGGCGAGCGCAAGCCCAAGGGCGGCGAAGCGAATCGGGCCCGGCAAACCCAGGGTCTGCAACGGAACTGCCATCGACGCAGGGTAACAAGGAAGCCGGACGGGTTTGCGGGCAAGCGGAGGACGGGATGTCGCAGCGGATCTTGTGGGTGCTGGCGGCGGTGCTGGCCGCGGCGCTGCCGGCTCGCGCCGACGTGCTCAATCGCTGGATCCAGGCGGGCCCCGACGGCCAGGCCCTGGCCCGGGCCCTGGTCACCGACGCGGCCTGTCCGGCCCTGGCGGTCGACGGCACGCCGCGGGCCATGGAGGTGCGGTTCCCGCCGACGCCCGAGTTCCCGGTCCGGCTGTGCGAAGCCCAGGTCACCCCGGGCCCCCGGACCGCGACCATCGCCGGCGTGGCGCTCAAGCTGCCGGTGGCCGCGCCCAAACGGATCCTGGTGATCGGCGACACCGGCTGCCGCATCGCCGACGGCCGCTACCAGGCCTGCAACGACGAGGCGGCGTTCCCGCTGGCGCGGCTGGCGATGTTCGCGGTGCCGTTCGATCCCGACCTGATCGTCCATGTCGGCGACTACTATTACCGCGAGACGGCCTGTCCGGCCGGCGAGCCGGGCTGCGCGGGCAGCCCGTTCGGCGACCGCTTCGACAGCTGGAATGCCGACTTCTTCACGCCCCTGGCGCCGCTGCTGGCCGCCGCCCCGTTCGTCGCCACCCGCGGCAACCATGAGAGCTGCGGGCGCGGCGCGCGCGGCTGGTTCCGGCTGCTCGACCCGCGTCCCTTCGATCCCAAGGCCGCCGACTGCCAGCCGCGCTCCGACTATGACACGACCCCGATCTATGCCGTTCCGGCCGGGTCGGCGACGCTGCTGGTCCAGGATTCCAGCCTGGTCGGCGACCGCAAGGTCGAGCCGGCGCTGGTCGAGCGCTATGCCGCCGACCTGGGCCAGGCGCTGAAGCGGCTGACCGGCCCCGCGATCTTCGTCACCCATCGGCCGCCCTACGGCTTGCACGACGCCAGCGGCGAAGCAGGCGCCCGGGTGCTGCGCGGCGGCAATCCGACCTTCCAGACCCTGTTCCGAGACGGCGTGCCTGATCCGATCAAGCTGCTGCTGTCCGGCCATATCCACAGCTTCCACTATGTCGACCTCGGACTGCGCTACGCGCCCCAGGTGGTGGTGGGCGACAGCGGCACCGCGCTGGATCCGGCCACCATTCCCGAGACCACGGGCGATGCCACCTATGTCGGCGCCGACCTCAAGGCGCCGATCCTGCACAGCGGCGATACGGTGACCTTCGGCTTCACGGTGCTCGACGCCACGGCCTTCGGCTGGACCGCGAACGTCTACGACCTGACCGGCCGCGCCTATGCCCAGTGCGTGATCCGCACCGCCGACCGCTCCATGGCCTGCACCCATTGAGGGGAGGCCCGCCGTTCCCCGTCCCGGGGATCGATGCTACCTTCGGGTCATGAGCGAGCGGCACGAACCTCGCGCGGCTGAGCCCGGCCGGTCCGGGATGTCCGATCCGCTTTCGCGCCGGCTCCGTCTCCTGGCGGTCGCCTATGGGGCCGCCGCCCTGGCTGTGGCCGCCGTCGCGGTGCGGCCCACCGGGATGCCCGCATGGGCCCTGCTGGCGGCCCAGGACGGGCTGGCCGCGGGCGTGGCCGGGGCGCTCCTGATCGCCGCCGCCGGGCTCGCTGCGACCGGCGTGGTCCATGGCGCGCGCGTGGGCCGGCCGCCGCCGGCCGAGGACCCGGCGCACACCCGCCTCGGCCGCCTGCGGCTGGCGCTGGGCCGCTGGCTGCTGCGCCCGGCGATCCCCCGCCCGGTGTGGGCAGCGGGATGGCCGCAGACGCTGATCATCCTGGGCTTGGCCGGATCCGCGGCGGCGCTCGCCGCCCTGCGCTGGCCCCAGGCGGGTACCGCGACCGGCACGCCGCATGACCGCTATCTGCTCGGCGGCGCGCTGCTTGCCGGCACCTTCCCGCTGCTGGTGGCGGAGCGGACGATGGCCGGCCTGCCTTCGCTGCGCCTGCCCGAGGCCCGCGACCTGGCGCAGCTGATGCGGGTGCCGGTGGTCCTGCTGCCGGCCTGGGGCGCGCTCGAGGTCGTGCTGGGGCTGGGGGTCGGCTGGGCCGCCCCGGTCCGCATGGTCCTGGCGCTGGTGGTGCCGGCGGTCGCGGCGGAACTCATGCTGCGGCTGGCGGCGCGCTGGTTCCTGCCGCCGCCCGATGCCGGCGCGGTGCGAGCCGCCGTAACCAGCCTGGCGGCGGGCGCGCTGCGGCCGCAGGCGCTGTCGCCGGCCGTCCTGTCGCGCGGCCTGCGCGACCGCTTCGGCATCGACTTTCAGCGCAGCTGGGCGCTGGCCTATGTGCGCGGCGCCGCCCTGCCGGTCGCCGTGGCCCTGCTGCTGTTCTGCTGGTTCCTGTCGGGCGTGGTGGCGATCGGGATCGCCGAGCGCGGCTCGTACGAGCGGTTCGGCGCGCCGGTGGCGATGCTGGGGCCGGGCCTCCATCTGATCGCGCCCTGGCCGTTCGGACGGGTGCGGCGGGTCGAATATGGCGTCCTCCATTCGGTCGCGGTGACCGCCGAGGAGGGCCAACCCATGGCCGAGGACCGCGTGGCCGCCGAGGATCCGGCGCCGGCCGGCGCCGATCGGCTGTGGGAGCGGCCCCATCCCAGCGAGGGCTCGTTCCTGATCGCCAGCGAAAGCGACGGTCGCCAAGGCTTCCAGGTGGTCAGCGCCGACATCCGGGTCCTGTACCGCATCGGCCTCGGCGACGGTGCGGGCCGGCAGGCCGCGTACAACATCACGGATGCCGACGCCCTGGTGCGCGCCTATGCCGGCCGTCGCCTGTCCCGGTTCTTCGCCAGCCAGACCCTGCTCGGCATCCTGGGCGAGGGCCGGGGGGGCGAAGGCCGGGGGGCCGCGGGCGAGGATCGCGCGCGCATCGCCGCCGGCCTCGAGGCGGTGCTGCAGGGCGATATGGACGGCCGAGCGACGGGGATCGAGGTGGTGGCCGTGGTGATCGAGGCGATCCATCCCCCCAGCGGCGCCGCCGACGCCTATCACAACGTCCAGGCCGCCGAGATCGCCGCCACCGCGACCATCTCGGCCGAGACCGGGCGCGCGGCGGCCGAGACCAACCTGGCGCGCGAGACCGCCGAGGACCAGGTCAACAAAGCCACTGCCGCCGCCGCCGAGCGGGTCGCCCAGGAGGACGCGCGGTTCCGCGCCTTCCGGGCCGACGTGCTGGCCAGCCGCGCCGCCGGCCCGGCCTTCCCGCTGGAGCGTTACCTGGGCAACCTGTCGGCGGCCCTGCGCAAGGCCCCCCTGGCGATCGTCGACCATCGCCTCGACAGCCGCGACGCGCCGGTGCTCGACCTGCGGCCGCTGGCTGGCGCCGCCGCGGCCACCGGACCGGAGGACTGACGCCCGTGCTGCATCACGACCATGCCGCGCATGACCACGATCACGGCGCCGCCGGTCGGTCCGGGCGCAGCGGCCTCAAGCTGGCGCTGCGGGTTGCGGTCGCGGCCGTGGTGGTGGCCGGCGCCGCCCTGGCGGCATCGCTGGTCATGGTGCGGGCCGGCGAGGCCGTGGTCGTCACCGAGTTCGGCGACCCGGTGCGGGTGCTGACCACGCCCGGCCTGGCCTGGAAGGCCCCGGCCCCGATCCAGGGCACGATCCCGGTGGACCTTCGGCTCTGGACGACCTCCAGCGGCCTGCAGGATGTCGGCACCAAGGACGGGCTGCGCATCCTGGTGCAGGCCTACATCGCCTGGCAGGTGCCGCCCGAGCCGGACCGGGTGCGCCAATATCTGCGCGCCGTGCGCAACGATCCCGACGAGGCCGCCCGCCAGCTGCGCAGCTTCGTCGGCTCGGCGCTGCAGGTGACCGCCAGCGGCTTCGAGCTGGCCGACCTGGTCGACACCGACCCCGGGCGGCTGAAGCTCGACGCCTTCGAGCAGCGGCTGCAGGCTCAGCTGGCGGCCCAGGCCTTGGACAGCTATGGCGTCGTGATCCGACAGGTCGGGCTGGAGCGGCTGAGCCTGCCGTCCAATACCCTGGCGGCCACCGTCGCGCGGATGCGCGCCGAGCGCGAGACCGTGGCCGAGCGGCGCACCGCGGAAGGCATGCGGATCGCCGCCGAGATCCGGTCCAACGCCGCGCGCGACGCCCGCATCACCCGGGCCAAGGCCCAGGTCGACGCCGCCGACATCGAGGCCAAGTCGCGCCAGCAGGCGGCCGAGATCTACGCCACCGCCTACAAGCAGGATCCCGAGCTCTATCGCCTGCTGCGCTCGCTCGACACCGTGAGCTCGGTGGTCGGGCCGAACACCCGGCTGATCCTGCGCACCGATGCCGCGCCCTTCCAGGTGCTGGTCGACGGCCCGGCCGGAACCGGCGCCCCGCCCCCCGGCACACCGCCCGCCGGCACGCCACGATGACCAGCGAGGCCGTTTCGGCCGGGGCGCTGCCCGACGGTCCGCTGGTCCAGTCGGTCCGCATCGCGTTCCGGGCGCTCTATGCCGCGACCCTGCTGCTGGCGGTGGGCTGGCTCGGCTCCAACATCCGCCAGGTGCCGCCCGACAGCCGTGCCGTGGTGCTGCGCTTCGGCCAGGTCGACCGGGTCCAGGATGCCGGGCTGCTGCTGGCTTGGCCGCAGCCGATCGAGCGCGTCCAGCTGCTGCCCGCCGCCGACCGCCAGATCGAGCTGCGCGCCGATCGCCAGGCCGACGCCGCGCTGCTCGACGACCTCTATGTCAAGGCCACGCAGGAGGCGGAGCCGCCGGCCAATCTGGGTTTCGTGCTGACCGGCGATGGCGGCGTGGTGCGGCTGGACGCGGCGCTGTTCTATCGGATCGCCGATCCGGTGGCCTACATGATCGCCGGGCCGCATGTGGTCCCGGCGCTGCAGCGCGTGCTGGTATCGGCAACGGTGGGGCTGGCCGCGGCGCGCCGGCTGGACGACTTCCTGGTCGTCCGCGCCGACCGCCCCTCGGCTCCGGCCGATTCGGCCGGATCGCAAGCGGCGTTGCGCAGCGACCTGGTCCACCTGGTCAATCGGCGCTTGGCCGTGCTTCAGCGCCAGGGTGCGGGGCTGGGGGTCGAGATCAGCCGGGTCGACCTCACCGCGTCGCTGCCGCCTTCGGCCAAGGCGGCGTTCGACAGCGTGCTGATTGCCGACCAGCAATCCGAGCAGCGCGCGGCGACCAGCCGCACGGCCGCCGTCCGCACGCTGCAGGAGGCGACGCGCGACCGCGACCGCATCCTGACCGCCGCTAGCGCGGCCGCGGCCGAGCGGGTCGCCGAGGCGACGGCCAAGACCGCCGAAATCATCGCGCTGGAAGCGCGGGACGCGCTCGAGGCGCGGGATGCGCCCCAGGCGCAGAATGCGCCCCAGGCGCAGAATGCGCCCCAGGCGCAGAATGCGCCCGACGCGCAGGATGCGCCCGAGGCTCATGGCGACTTGCTGGATCAGATCTATCGCGATCGCATCGCCGCGATCCTGCACAAGGTCGGGCAGGTGACCGCCGTCGACAGCCGCGGCGGGGCGCGCCTGATCCTGCCGGGCGCCAAGCCATGACCGCGCTCGCCGGCGACGGCGCTGCGCGCCGGGTGGCGCCCGGGCTGCTGCACCTGGCCGAGCGCTGGTCGCTGGCGTTGCGCCTGACCCTGGCGATGGTCGCCGGCGGGCTGCTGGTGGTGGCGCTCGCCTGGCGCGCCATCGTCCCGGCCGATCCGGCGGTCGCGGACCTGGTGGCGGGCGGCGCGGCGGCCCTGGTCGCCGTCCCGGTGCTGGCCGAGGCCTGGGCCAGCCTGCGCCGGCCCAGTCTGCACGGCATCACCGACCGCCTGATCGCCCTGGCGCTGATCGCGGCCTGGGCGACCGGCGACCTCATCACCGCGGCGGTGCTGCCGATCGTGATGATCGTCGGCCATGTCCTGGAGGAACGCAGCCTGCTCGGCTCGCAGGAGGCGATCCGGGCGCTCGGCCGGCTGGCCGACACCGCGGCCCGGCGGCTGCGGCCCGACGGCAGCGTCGAGGTCGTGCCGACCGCCGCGCTCAAGGTCGGCGACCGCATCGAGCTCAGGGCCGGCGACCGGGTTGCCGCCGATGGCCGCGTGGTCCACGGTACGGCGAGCCTGGACATGGCGTCCTTGACCGGCGAGTCGGTGCCGGTCGACGTCGCCCCCGGCGACCCGGTGCTGGCCGGCTCGGTCAATCTGGACGGCCTGCTCACGGTCGAGGTGACCCAGGTCGGGAGCGACACCACGCTCGGCAAGGTGATCGCGCTGATGCGCGCCGCCGAACGCGCCAAGCCGCCGGTGACCCGCCTGCTCGAGCGCTATGCCGGGCAATACATCACCCTGGTCCTGCTGGTCGCCGCCGGCGTGTGGTTCGCCTCCAGCGATGCCACCGCGATGCTGGCGGTGCTGGTCGCCTCCTGCCCCTGCGCCCTGGTGCTGGCGGCGCCGGCCACTGCGGTCGCGGCGATCGCCGTGGCCGGACGCCACGGCATCCTGATCAAGGGCTCGGGCTTTCTGGAGCAGCTGGCCGAGGTGACCTCGGTGGTCGTCGACAAGACGGGCACCGTGACCCTGGGCGAGCTGACCTTGGCCGGCACCGTGCCGGCGCCTGATGCCGACGAGGCCGACCTGGTGCGCCTGGCGGGCAGCTTGGGGGCGGCCAGCAGCCATCCGGTCAGCCGCGCCCTCGCGGCGCTGGTCGCGCCGGCCGACCGGCTGCCGCTCGAGACGATCCACGAGTTGCGCGGCATCGGCATCACCGCCGAAGACGGCGGCCGGCGCGTTGCCCTCGGCCGGCCGGAGCT
Organism: uncultured Comamonadaceae bacterium; assembly: GCA_964511405.1. GTDB lineage: Bacteria > Pseudomonadota > Alphaproteobacteria > Elsterales > Elsteraceae > CAZEFK01. Next base: position 35,840 of record CAZEFK010000005.1, read on the forward strand.
GTTCGCCACCCTCGGCATCGCGGTCCCGCCGCCGCCCGATCATGACGGCCCGATCGCCGGTGTCGCCCGGGACGGCCGGTTCCTGGGCTGGCTGCGGCTGGCCGACGAGCCGCGCCCGGAATCGCGCGCCGCCCTGGACGACCTGCGCCGGCTGGGGCTCGGCCGGCAGCTGCTGCTGACCGGCGACCGCCGCCCGGTCGCCGAGCGGGTCGCGGCGCGGCTCGGCATCGATGCCGTGTGCGCCGAGGCCCTGCCCGAGCAGAAGATGCAGCGCGTGCTGGACGAGATGCGCCAGGGCTTCCGGCCTCTGGTGGTCGGCGACGGCATCAACGACTCGCTGGCGCTCAAGGTCGGCGCCGTCGGCGTCGCCATGGGCGCCAAGGGCACCGACGTGGCGCTGGCGTCGGCCGACCTGGTGCTGATGACCAGCGATTTGCGCCGGCTGGCCACCTGCATCCGCTTGAGCCGCCGCTGCCGCCGCACCATCCATGTCAATGTCGCGGTAGGCCTGGGTTGGACCCTGATCCTGATCGCGCTGGCTGCCGCCGGCATGCTGGGCAGCGAGGGCGCCGTGATCGCCGCCGTGATGCACAACCTCAGCACGCTGGTCGGCATCGGCAATGCGGGGCGGCTGCTGCGGTTCGACGAGACGCGCGGGGCGGCAGCATAGGCACGCCCGGCGTCGCGGGACATTTGCGCTTGGATCGACTGCCGGACCGGGAGCGATGATGATGGGCCCTATGTCTACGCCATTGCCCTATGACAACCATGCCACCGGCACATCCAAAGCCTGCGCAAGATTTGCGATGGTCTCGGGAGCTCCGGTACGACGCCCGTTTTCGAGGTCTGACAGATAGCCCTGACCGATCCCTGCCTTGGAGGCCAAATGCTGTTGCGTCTCGCCGCGCCAGCTGCGAATGGCTTTCAGCCGGCTATCGCCTCGAAGGATCGCAGCGCTGACCTCTGGCGGTAAGACAACGCTGCCTGCATCCAATTCAGCCTTCCGGGCATCGTAGATCGCTACGTCGTCTGCGTCCTCGGCTCCGTGATCGGCCCGTTCAAGGAGCGCCTCATATTCTGCGCGAGGCAGCACGACCAGCTCCTCTCCGCCGGGAGTCCGGATGATCTGCGGTCCACTCATCGCGCTAGCTCCTGCTGTAGGTGGTCGTAGCCCGGCGGCCGATATAGATCGCCAGCATCGTGACCGCATCCTCATCGAAGATCACGCGGTAGTATCGCTACATCGCCCTCTCACACCCTCTCCGACTTCGGCGCGGCGGCCGGAGTATGGACCACCGGACATGGCCCGCGCCTGATATGCTGCCCGCCAAAACGGGGATCAACGGGAGGACGCCGCCATGCCGGTGATCGACGTGCACACTCACATGTTCACGCGCGCCTGGCTGGACCTGTTGCGCAGCGACGGCGGCATCTATCGGCTGAAAACCCGCCCCGACGGCCAGGAGGAGGTGTTCCGCGGCGACACGCCGGTCGTGATCCCGCAGAAGGGGCATTTCGATTATCGCCTGCGGCTGCGCCACATGGACGAGGCGGGGATCGACCTGTCGATCGTCTCGCTGACCTGCCCCAACGTCTATTGGGGCACCCGGGAGGTCAGTGGCCGGGCGGCGCGCGAGGCCAACGACAGCATGGCCGAGGCCCAGGCCGCCTACCCCGGCCGGATCCGGTGGCTGGCCTCGCTGCCTTGGGAGTATCCCGACGACGCCCTGGCCGAGCTGGCCCGCGCCTGCGACCGCGGCGCCGCCGGCGTCATGGTGCTGGCGAACGTCTCCGGGCGCAGCCTGACCGACGCCGCCTTCGCGCCGGTCTGGGCCGAGATCGACCGCCGGGCGCTGCCGGTGCTGGTGCATCCGACCGATCCGCCCGGGGTCGACGCCATGGATATGACCAAGTTCGACCTGAGCTGGGCGGTCGGATTCCCGTTCGACACCACGCTGGCCGTGGCCCGCATGATCTTCGACGGCTTCTTCGACCGCCATCCCAACCTGAAGCTGATCGCATCGCATGGCGGCGGCGCCTTGCCCTACCTGGTCGGCCGCTTCGAGATGGGCAACGCCGTCGAGATCCCTGAGCGGCGCAAGATGGCAAGGACGCCCCGCGACTATCTCCGCCACATCTATTACGACAGCATCACCTACGATCCGCGTGCCCTGCAGTACCTGATCGCGACGGTGGGCGCCGACCACGTGATGTTCGGCACCGATTGGCCGCACCAGGTCCACGACACCCCGGGCGCGTTCGCGAACACCGAGCTGCTGCCGGCCGACCAGCGGCAGGCAGTGCGCGGCGGTACGGCGGCTCGGCTGTTCGGCCTCTGACTACCAGCCGCGCTCGCGGGCGAAGTCGCCGAGCTGTCCGGCCAGGCCCCAGGCCTGGGCGGCCATGGCCTCGGTGCGGCGCATGGCGTCGTCGACCTCGGCGCGGTGGCCGTCCTTGGGCGCATAGCCGATGGCGGCGCGGGTCGCCGCGAGATCCCAGCGCATGCCGGGATTGTCCGACATCAGGTTGAGGACGGCGAAGGATACCCCCTCGGCCGTGACGCCCTGCTCGATGGCGTGCACGAAATCGCGGTCGCTCAGCCACATCTGCTGACCCCAGCTGCCATAGTTCATGTGCGGCCCGGGACGGTTGGGCTCGCGCTGGCAATAGCCGATGCGCAAGGCGATGAAGCTGATCCCCTGCTCGGCCGCGAAGCTGCGGCCGATCCGTTCCCCGACCAGCTTCGACATGCCATAGGCGTTGACCGGCCGGGGCGCCAGGTCGGTGGTCAGGCGCTCGGTGCCGAAGCGGTAGCCGGCCATCACCCAGTTCGAGCTGGCGAACAGGATGCGCTTGGCCCGGTGGCGCTGGGCGGCCTGGAATATGTTCATCAGCAGATCGAGGTTGAGCCGCTGGACCGACTCCCACGAGGCACCCGGCTGGGGATCGCCGGCCAGGTGGACAACGGCATCGACGCTGTCGAACCGGCGAGCCCAAGCCTCGTCGTAGACCGCGAGGTCAGCCGTGTCGACCTCGGGGTCGCGGCGCGGGTTGAGGCACAGCAGCCGCAGCTCGACATCGCCGCGTTCGGCGAAATGGCGGCGCAACTTGATCCCGAGATTGCCGCTGGCGCCGGTGATCAGCACGGTCTTGCCCATGGGACCTGCCTTTGTCGCGACTTCCGTCGGCCGAGCAAACGGCACGACAACGGCCAAGGCAAGTCCCTATCCGACAGTCCCTGTCCAGCGCGGCCCCGGCCAGGCCCCACTCGCAGAGTGCCGGCTCCATCCCGCGCTGCCCCGCCGTCAAGCGGGCGTGGAGTCCGTCGGCGCCAGGACGTCCTCGATGGGCAGGGTCAGGACGAAGCAGGTGCCCTGGCCGACCACGCTCTCGACGTTGATCGTGCCGCGGTGGGTGCGCGTGACGATCTTGTGGCAGATCGCCAGGCCCTGGCCGGTGCCCTTGCCGGGCGGCTTGGTCGTGAAGAACAGGTCGTAGATGCGGTCGAGGTTCTCCGGCCGGATGCCGACGCCGGTGTCGGCGATGCGGATCTCGGCCTGATCGCCGAGGCGGCGAGTGGTGATGCGGATGGTGCCGCGTTCGCCGCTCTTCTCCTCGATCGCATGCGCGGCATTGACGATCAGGTTCAGGAACACCTGGTTGAGTTCGCCCAGGTGGCAGTACACGGGCGGCAGCTCGGGATCGAACTCGGTCTCGATGTCGGCCGCGTATTTCCACTGGTTGCGGCTGATCGTCATCGTCGTCTCGATCGCGCGCGCCAGGTCGTGGGGCTGCTTGTCCTTGTTGTCAGGGTGCGAGAATTCCTTGATCGCGGTCACGATCTGGCGGACCCGGGTGACGCCGTCGATCGTCTGGTCGATCGCCGACGGCATCTCGTCCAGCAGGAAGTCGATGTCGGCGGCGTCGGCCGCGATCGCCAGCAATTCGCGGGCCGAACGCCAATCGCCTTCGTGGTTCACCTTGACGGCGGCCTTGATGCTGTGCAGCACCTCCGCCAGGTCCTGCACGGCGTTGCGGATGAACTCGATATTGTCGCCGACATACTGGATGGGCGTGTTGATCTCGTGTGCGATGCCGCCGGCGAGGGTGCCCAGCGATTCCATCTTCTGGCCCTGCAGCCGCTCCAGCTCCAGCGCCCGGTTGCGCTCCAGCATGCGCTTGGATTCGGTGACGTCGCGGCCTTCGGCGATGATCAGCTCGACCCGCCCATCGGCGTCGAACACCGGCTTGATCGACAGATCGATGATCCGTGCGGCGCGGCCGCGGCTCATCATGAAGACCTCGCCGCTTTCGTGGCCGCCGTCCTTGGACCGCGCGACCGCCGCGCGGACGCGCTCGCGCGACCGCGATTCCCGGAACCACGGGCTTTCGCCGATCTCGGTGCCCAACACCTCGGAGCGGGTGATGTCGAGCAGGTCCAGGCAGGCCTGGTTGACCTCCATCAGCCGGCCCTCGGGATCCAGCACCATGATCAGGCCGACGGTGCCGTTGAACACCGCCTGCAGCAGGTCCTGCGACTGGCGCAGCGCCGCTTCGGCCTCGGCGGTCACCCGCGCCGCTTCGACCTCGTCGGTCACGTCGGCGCCGATGCCGGCGAAACCGGCGAAGGCGCCGGTTTCGTCCCAGTGCGGCCAGCCGCTGGTGCGCAGCCAGTGGACCTTGCCCTCGGAGTCCACCGACCGGTACATGGTGTCGAAGAACGGCCGGCGCGCCTCGAGGGCATCGTGATGCGCCTTCTGGCTGTCGAAGAACAGGCCATCCATCACGGCGTCGGGCAGGCGGCCGATGATCGCCTCGGGCGCGATGCCTGTGGCCTCGCGGAAGCCCGGCGAGACGAAGGTCACGCGGAGATCCGGTCCGCGGGCCCACACCCAGTGCCGGCGGCTCGAGCCTAGGGCTGTCCGATAGATTGCCAGTTCGTCGCGGTCAGACATGATCGGTGCCTGCCATCGAGTCGGATCGCGGGTGAAGGGGGACATAGCCTGTACCACCGAGCCACAGTGGCACCGGACCCTTGCGCAATCCTTAATCGCAGCGGGCCGTCGCGCGGCCTAATCGGACAGGAGGCTCGCCCAGGACTGGACCTGCAGGGCGATGCTCGGCGGCAGCCGCTCCGCAATATCGGCAAGGCTGGTGGCCGCCGGCCAGCCGTCATGCCGACTGCTGGCGAGGGCGGCGGCGGCGATCAGGATCAGAGCCGGCCGCGGCGGATGGGCGCCCAGGGCCTCGATGTCCGCCTGCAGGGCAACCGCTTCCACGACCGTCGGCGCCAAGCCCCAAAGCGCCAGCAGGTAGGCGCCGACCTCGGGCGAGGTCACGCCGAACCGCTCCCGCTCGGCTTGCGTGCGCGACGAGCCGGCCTGGGCCGCGGCGATGATCTGCCGGTAGGCCGGCGCGTCTTCCACGGCGATGACCAGCGCCCCGGTCTCGTGCAGGAGCGCTGCGGTCACCGTGGTGTCGATCTCGTGCCGCGACAGGCCTTCGGAGGCGGCGATCCGCTGCGCCAGGGCCGCCGCGGCCACCGACCGCTCCCACAGCGCCGCCACCGGCAGGGTGTCGAGTGTCGCAGCGGGCAGCTGGGCCGTGACTCCATGCTGCAGCAGGATCGCCTTCAGCAGGTCGATCCCCAGATGCTCGACCGCGTCGCCCGCCGAGTCCAAGGGCGCGCGCCCCGCGAAGGTCGGGAAGTTGGCGACCTGCAGCAGCTTGGCGGTCAGCGGCGGATCGGCCTCGACGACCTCGGCGATGCGATCGAGCGAGGGCGTGGCGGCGGTCAGCTCCGCGATCAGGGCCTGGTAGATCTGCGGCAGGCTGGGCAGGCAGGCCAGGCCGTTCACGGCCGCGCGCAGCCGTTCGTCGCTCAGCCGGGTGCGCAGCGCGACGGCGCGGGTGATCGCCTCGACCAGGAGCTCGGTGTCACACGGCTTGGCCAGGATGCCATGGGTGATCGGCAGGGCCCGGAACAGGGCGTCGCGGTCGTGCTGGCCGGACAGGATCATCCGAACGGTCTGGGGCGACCGGGCCGCGACGGCGGTCAACAGCTCCGCACCGTCCATGCCGGGCATGCGCATATCGCTGACGACCACGTCGAACACCTGTTCGGACAGCTTGGTCAGCGCCTCGGTACCACCGGTGGCGAAACTCAAGGCCCATTGGTGGCGCCACGGCCGCAGCATCCGGCGCAGCCCGTCCAGCACATGCGGCTCGTCGTCGACGAACAGGATGGCGACCACCAGGCCCCCTTTCCAATATTTGCCGTCTAGAATGCCATGCTTCGCATACCAAGTCAGCATGCCATCGGCGGGAGAGCTAGGCCGGGTTGCTCGTTTTGGGGCAGGATGGCAGTCCGTCCTGGGAACGAGCAGAGAAGTATTGTGCGCATCCGGTTTCGATATGGTGCATAGGAATCAACGATCTCCTATTATAGGAATCATTCTCGGAGAAATGACACGTAATAGAAGTATTAATTTTATGTATACGCGTAACCCGATATGCCTAGCGCGTGATGCCAGCAGCAGCGGGCCGGTCGGCGGGCCGATCGCCGGCCCGCGTCGGCAATTTCTTAAGGAAGCGCGCCGTACCGTAGCGCCGTGCGCATCACATGCGCGGCAGCCCCATGGCGGAAGACCGTTGAAGCGGGCGCTCCGATATCTACAGCCGCGGGAGCCATCGTCATGAACAACAAGGTCCTCTTGGTTGATGACGAGCCCAAGCTGCTCGACGGATTGCGTCGTCAGCTGAGCGGCCGTTTCGACCTGACCTGCGCCACGAGCGGCGCCGACGCCCTCGACCAGGTCGAGGCCAAGGGGCCCTTCGCGGTCGTGGTCAGCGACGTCAACATGCCCGGCATGGACGGGATCGAGCTGATGCGCGAGCTGCGCCGCCGTGCGCCGGGGACGGCGCGGCTGATTCTCACCGGCAGTTCGGATTTCGGGGTTGCGGTCGCTGCGGTCAACGAGGGTGCCGTATTCCGCTTTCACAGCAAGCCGATCTCGGCCGCGGACCTCGCCGAATCGATCGAGACGGCGTTGCTGCGCCATCAGCTCGACAAGCAGGCGGGCTCCCATCTGAGCCCTGACGACGCGTTGCGGCGCCAGGTGGCCGAGCTGCGGCAAGCGGTGCGCGACGGCCAGATGCGCCTGTTCATGCAGCCCCAGCACTATCTGGCCGACCGCCGCATCGGCGGTGCCGAAGGGCTGATTCGCTGGCAGCATCCCGAACGCGGACTGCTCGGGCCGGGGCAGTTCCTCGGCACCGCCGAGGCGGGCGGCGTCATGCCCGAGATCACGGCCTGGGCGCTCGATACCGCCTGTGCTGAGATCCGTCGCTGGTACGACCTCGGGCTGCAGCCGGTGCGGGTCGCCGTCAACGTCACCGCCGCCGACCTGGCCGACCCGACTTTTCCGGGCCGGGTGCGGTCGTTGATCGATCGCTATGCCATCAACGCCGACCGGCTGGCGCTGGAGCTGACCGAAGGTGCCGCCCTGGTCGAGATCGAGCGGACGCGCAGCGCCCTCGAATCGCTGGCGGTCCTGGGCCTGGAAGTCAGCATCGACGACTTCGGGACCGGCTATTCGTCGTTCGGATGGCTGCGCCACCTGCCGGTGGACCGCCTCAAGATCGACCGCATGTTCGTCACCGACATCGCAACCGAACCCGAGGCCTATCGCGTCTGCGCCGCCATCATCACGCTCGCCCGCGATCTGGGCCTGACTGTGGTCGCCGAAGGAGTCGAGACCGCGGCCCAGCAGGAAGAGCTGGTGCGCGCCGGCTGCACGGCGGTTCAAGGCTACTACTTGGCCAAGCCGATGCCGTCCGAAGACTTCCCGGCTTGGCTGGACCGCTGGAACGCCGATCCCTATTGAATCCGGATCGTCACATTAATCGCCGGGTAACCCGCTGCGGCGGACCATGGGTCCCAGAGTACGGTCTTTCCCAGGGGCGGATATGAGGTCTCCTACGCTCGGCAGCACCATCGCGGATCGCCCGGCGTGACCGGGAGCCGAGCGATGCCATCTGCGGTCGCCGCGCTGCGCGTCCTGATCGTGGATGACGACCCAATCCTGGCCAGTGGCTTGCGCCGTGGCCTCCGTTCGCAAGGATGGGCGATCACCACCGCCACCGAGGCCCGCCAGGCGCTGGCCCAGCACCTGGCCGAGCCGTTCGACGTCGTGGTCACCGACATCTTGATGCCCGATATGGACGGGATCGAGCTGATCCGGTTGCTGCGCGACGCACCGACCCGGCCGGTGATCGTCGCCATGTCCGGCGGATCGCCGTGGTTCGGCCTGGACTTCCTGGCCATGAGCAATGATCTCGGCGCCGACGCCGCAATTGCCAAGCCGTTTCCGGTGGAGGCGCTGGCGACAGCCATCCAAGAGGTGATCGCGGCGCGGCCGTGATCAGGCGAGTGGCGCGCTCGGCAGATGCAGCCGGACCGCCGTGCCGGCCCCGGGCTCGCTGTCCAGGATCATGTCGCCCCCGGCTTGCCGGACCAGGCGCTGCACCATCGGCAGACCCAGGCCGGCGCCGCGTGCGCCGCGCCGGGTGGTGAAGAACAGGTCGAACGCCTGGGCCCGGATTTCGGGCGGCATCCCGGTGCCGTCGTCGCGGACGGTCAGCATCAACCCATCATCGGGCCCGGCGGCGTCGGTGGCCATCAGGACCAGCGTGCCGCCCTCGGGCATGGCGGCGTGGGCATTGGCGGCAAGCTCGGCGATCACCTGCTCCAGCATGGCCGGGTCGACCCAAGCAGCACGCAGCCCCGGCGTCACCTCGCAGCGCACGGCAACCGCCGGTCCGACCGTCTCGGCGCAGGCCGCTGCCAGGGCGGGAAGCGCCGCCTCGAGATCCAGCGGCTCGGGAAATTGCGGCCGCCGCCCCGCGGCAGTCTGCAGGCGCTCGGTCAGCCGCGCCGCCTGCAGGGCGCCGTCCAGGGCGTCGCGGGCCAGCTCCGCCGTGTCCGGTTGCGCAACCAACTCCTCGCACAGCATGCTGAGATTGCCGACCACCAGGCCCAGCAAATTGTTGAAGTCATGGGCCAGCTTGCCCAGCACCGGTGCCAGCGGGTCGTCGGGCTCGGCCGCGGGCGTCATGCTGCAGGCTGCGCGTCGTCGTCGAGCGCGACCACGGTGCGCCGCTCCTTGCTCAGCCGCCCCAGCAGCTCCAGCGTCGCCGACGAAGCCGTGCTGAAGCTGAGGATCAGCGTCCGGGTCTTGCGGTCGACGCGCACGACGTCGGCGGTGGTGCGATAGACTTGGCCGTCGGCGGCGGCGTGGAAGCTGATCTTCACCCGGTCGCCGGCTTCCAGGCTGCCCTCGTACCGCCCGAGGGCCATGCCGCCGATCGACCAGTCGACCGTCTCGTAGGTGACGTCACGGACATTGACCAGCAGCACCGGCTCGATGAACCGCTTGTGCCGGCGCCGGGCAGCCTCGGCGCGCTCCTTCATGGACGCCGGGTCGTCGTCGGTGGTCCCGAGCGCGCCCGACAGGCCGGCCTCGACTAGGCGACGGAACGGCTGCTGCACGGTGTGCTTGACCGCGCGCGCGCCCAGGCTGCGGACGCCGTTGATCAGTTGCGCGCGCGGGCCGTCCAGCCCATTGGCCGCCGGGCGCGCGGTGGCGGCCAGCAGCTTCTCCAGGATCGTGCGCAGGGTTTCGAGTTCGCGCTGCTGGGCGTCGGACTGCGCCCGCTCTTCACCTGGCGGCAGGGTGGCCAGCACCGCCTGCACGTCCTCGGTCAGGCGGCGGACCCGGTCCGCGGCATCGCCGGGGCCGGCCTTTGGCGATGCCGGCTCCGCCGCCGGCGGCAGCGGGTCGCCGCCCACCAGGACCGGCATCGCGTGCGGCGCCGGGTAATCGTTCCACATGCGAATGATCTGCTCGGCATCGCTGCCGGCGATGGCGCCCGCCACCTTCTTGCGCAGCGCCTCGGTGCTGAACGGCTTGACGAGGTAGTCCTGGGCGCCGGCGCCGCGCGCGCGCTTGACGAAGTCGACGCTGCTGACGCCGGTCAGCATGATGAACGGGATCGACTGTAGCTTGGGCGTCGCGCGCATGGCGGTCAGCAGGTCGATGCCCGAGATCGGTTCCATCAGCCAGTCCGACAGCACCAGCCGGTAAGGGCGGTTGACCAGATGCGTCCAGGCGTTGGGGCCATCGTCCTCCTCGATGTTGCCGTAGCCGATCTGCCGCAGCATGTTGCGCAACATGCGCCGCATGTTGGTGTAGTCGTCGACGATGAGGATTGGCAGATCGGCATCAGCCATGGACGGCTCTCCTCCTCGGAACTGGCCTGATGGCGCTGGTCATGGCGCCAGCTCCACGCGGTTGCGGCCGCTGCGCTTGGCCGTATAGAGCGCCTCGTCGGCACGGGCGATGAGCTGCTCGACGTCGGCATCGGGACCGGCGGTGCCGGCCGCCCCGATGCTGACCGTGATGGGGACCGGTCCGGCATCGGTGGCGACCGGCTCGCGGGCGATGGTCTGGCGCAGCCGCTCGGCCACCGTCATGGCCCCCAGGGGCCCGGTCTCGACCAGCAGCGCCACGAACTCCTCGCCGCCGAACCGGGCAACCATGTCGTGGCTGCGGACGCCCGCGGCCAGGACGGCCGCGATCCGGCGCAGCACTTGGTCGCCGGCGGCGTGGCCATACTGATCGTTGACCCGTTTGAAGAAATCGGCGTCGACCATGAGCACCGTCATCGCCCGCCCGTAGCGCTGGGCGCGCGCCTGCTCCTCGGTGGCGAAGGCCATGAACCGGCGGCGGTTGGCGAGCCCGGTCAAGGGATCGGTATTGGCCTCGCGGCGCAGCTGCTCCTCGTGGGCGCGGATCGACGTGACGTCATGCAGCACCACCAAGTTGGCGCCGTGGGACAGGGGTGTCACCGCGACATCCAGGATGCGGTCGCCGCGGGCGACGTCGCCGGCCTTGGCGGCATCGAGGATCGCGGCCACGGCGGCGGCCAGGCTGTCCGGATCGCCGCCGGCGTCGAGCATCGCCAGCGCCTGGGCGTTGGCCCGGGTGACGGCGCCCGCGGAATCCAGGATGCAGATGCCGTCATGCATGGCCGACAGCGCCGCATCGAGCAGCTCGGTCTGGACCAGCAGCTCGCGCTGGGCCGTCTGCAGCCGGTATTGCAGCAGCGCGTCGCCGATGGCGGCCTTGAGCTGGGTGGGCAGGCAGGGCTTCGACAGGAAGCGGAAGACGCCGGCCTGGTTGATGGCGTCCGATGCCGTCTTCTGATCGTGCAGGCCGGTCAGCATGATGGTCACGGCGTGCGGATGGCGCTCGCGCACCGCGGACAGCAACTGCAGGCCGGACATGCCGGGCATCGTCATGTCGGCGACGACGATCGCCGCGGCGCGCGCCGCCAGCACCTCCAGCGCCTGCTCGCCGCTGGTCGCGGTCAGCAAGTCGAACTCCTTGCGCAGGATGCGCGCCATGCCGTGCAGCACGTTCGCGTCGTCATCGACGATGAGCACGGTGGGCAGCGGCGCCGGGGTGCCCGATGCGGTAGTGTCCAGCAGGTCGGCAGCGCTCATTGTCGGCCTCCATGGTCGCCCTGGGTCCGGAAGCCGGCAGTCCAGCCGTCGAACCGCGCCAGGATGCCGGCTCGCTCGAGATAGCCGCGGTCCGCCCGGTCGGTCGGATCGTCGTCGGACGCGATCGCGCCGGCCGCATGGATCGCGGCGACGAGATCCGGCTGCGGCTCGCCGGCCAGCCCCGGGGCATGATGGAACGCGACGGCCTCGACGATCGCGTCGGGCACGCCCCACAGCGCCAGCAGGTGGGCGCCGATCTCGGGGTGGCTGGCGCCGATCTCGGCCCGCTCCGCGGCGCAGCCCCCGACCCCCGTCTGCTCGGCATAGCGTTCGGCGCGGTGATAGCGGTCGGCCGCCAGGACGGCCAGGATCGCCTGGCCGATATCGTGCAGCAGGCCGGCCGAGAACGCCTGGTCGGCGCCACGCCGGCCGAGCCCCAGGTCACGGGCGATCGCCCGGGCGACGCTCGCGGTCCGGGTGGCATGGGACCACAGCACCGCCAGGCGCTTGGTGACCGCCGGCTGCTCCAGCTGCAGCGCGACGCTGCAGGCCAGGACCAAGGTGCGGGCGAGTTCGGTGCCGAGCCGGTCGATCACCTGCTGGGCCGTGGCGATGGGGGCGCCGCCGGTGAGGCTGGGCGCATTGGCCGCGTCGATCACCCGGGCCGCCAGCGCCGGGTCGGCGTCGAGGACGCCGCCGGCGGTGCGGATTCGCTCGGGCGAGCGCAGCGCCGCAGTAAGCTCGGTGTAGACTCGCGGGCGGCTGGGCAGCGCCGGGAGCTGCGCCGCCGCGCGCACCAGCTCCGGGGTCGCCAGCACGGCGCGCAGCCGGCACGAGCGCTGGATCGCGGCGATGAGCTGCTCGTAGTCGCAGGGCTTGGCCAGGAACAGCTGCGGCGGGCCGACCGCGCGAATGGCATCCTCGTGGTCGCATTGGCCCGACAGCATGATCCGCGCGGTCCAGGGATAACCGCGCTCGACCTCGGCCAGGAGCTGCAAGCCATCGATGCCGGGCATCATGCGGTCGCTGACCACCACGTCGGCGGGCTCGGCCGCCAGCATGGCCAAGGCATCGGCGCCGCTGCTGGCGAAGCGCATGGACCACTGTGTCCGCATGCTGCGGAGCAGCCGCTGGAGGCCGGTCAGGACCTTCGGCTCGTCGTCGACGAACAGGATCGAAATCGGGCCCGAGCCTTGGCTCGGCGGCGGCCAGAGGGTCATGCCGGCCCGTCGGCGAGCTGCGCGCCAAGCGTGTTCCGCCAACTGTCGACCCGCGGCATCAGGCCCAGCTGGTCGAGATGGGCCGCGTCCAGGTCGTCGTCGGTGTCCGCGGTCAGCGCGCTGGCGGCATGAACCGCGGTCGCGACCGAGGCCGTTTCCTGGTCGACCGCACCAGGCGTGTGGTGGAATGCGACTGATTCGACGATCGGATCAGGCAGGCCCCACAGCGCCAGGAGGTAGGCGCCGATTTCGGCGTGGGTGGCGCCGAGCCGCCGGCGCTCGGCCGACAGGCGCGCGCGGCCGGCCACGCCGGCTTCCCGGGCGATCTCGTGATCGACCGCGCCCAGGCGCATCGCCAGGACCAGCATGCCGACATGGTGAAGCAGGCCGGCGGTGAAGGCCTCGTCCTCGCCCGGCCGGCCCAGGTGCAGGTCGCTGGCGACATAGCGCGCGGCCAGCGCCGCGCGCATGCCATGGCTCCACAGCGCCTGCAGCCGGGCGTCGTCGGCCTCGCCGACCAGCTGGCTGGCGATGCCGTGGGTCAGCACCAGCGAGCGCAGCAGCTCGCTGCCCAGGAGCTGGATCGCCTGCGCCGGGGTCGTGACGCGCCGGGTCGCTCCGAAGAATGCCGAGTTGGCGAGCTGGAGCAGCTTGGCGGCCAGGCCCATGTCGCGGCTGACCAGGTCGGCGAGCTGCTTCTGGGACACGGTCTCGCCGTCGAGGGCGCTGACCAGCTCGTGATAGACCGTCGGCGGGCTGGGCAGGCAGCGCAGGGCCGGCACGGCCTCGGTCACACGTTGGTCGGTCAGCACCGAGCGCAGCCGGCAGGCGCGCGTGATGCCCTTGATCAGCAGGCCGCTGTCACAGGGCTTGGAATAGAACAGATGGGTCGGGCCGACGCAGCGCAGCGCCGTCTCGCGGTCGCACTGGCCGGACAGCACGATCCGGATCGTCTGGGGGAACCGCCGCTCGACCTCGGTCAGCAGCTGCGCGCCGTCCATCTCCGACATGCGCAGGTCGGTGACCACGACATCGGCCGGATCCTCCTCGAGCATCTCGAGGGCGGCGCGGCCGCTCGGCGCGAACCGCATGCGCCAGCGGTCGCGCATCGGGCGCAGCATCCGCAGCAGGCCCGATCCGACATGGGGCTCGTCATCGACGAACAGGACCGAGATCACGGGGCGACCTCCAATTGGATCGGGGCTGCGGCCGACATGCTGGTGGCGTGACGCCGCGGCGCCGTCCTCGCGTTTCGGCTGCCGGGGGCCATCGCCGTTCGCCAAGAAATCTGTCCAATGCCCAACATTGGTGGCCGTCTGCGCCACGTCATGGTCCAGCTTCGGGACGGCGGATTAAAATCGAGTAAAAGATGACCCGTGGAGTACTACCGCCGCGTTTGGTTAAAGGTCCTGTAAGAATATACTGGCGCGCGGCTCAGACCGGGTGGACTGCGCCTGCGGGATCGCGCGCGATCTGCACGGTCGATGTCGCCTGGTCGTTGGGGGTCAGGGCCAGCGGCGGAAAGCTGACGAAGGCGGCGAGCGTCGGGTAGAGCCCATTCAGCATCACGTCCAGGCCGGAGTTGGGCCAGTCGCCGCCGAGCTCCGGATAGGTGACGGTGGCCGGCGTGAGCGGCAGGCAGGCCTTCCGCAGCTTGGCCGCGCCGGCGGCCGACACCGAATAGGCCAAGAGCCCCCAGGCCCGGATCAGCCGCAGCGGCTGCGGCGCCAGCGCCAGGGTCTGGAACCGGTCGAGGCGCTCCGGCCCGAGGTCGGCGTTGAAATGCACGACCGCCGGGGACACGCCGGGCAGCAGGTCGCAATAAAGGTAGGTATCGAAGTTCCAGCCCCACAGCACGATGTCCCAGTCCGCCGGCAGGCTGGCGATCAGGGCCGGCGCCCGGTCGGTGAACTGCGGATGGAAGACCGCATCGTCCTCGCACATCGTGAGGTATGGGGCGCCGGCCGGGAACTGCTCCCAGGCGAGCAGGTGCGACAGCGCGACGCCGATGGCGCCGTCGGTATAGTCCAGCGGCTCCTGGATGATTCCGGCGGCCGCGAGGGCGTCCCGGTCGATGGTGCGGCCGTCCACGGCGCTGCGCCGCTCGACCTCGCCCAGGTGGCGGTTGCGCTGGGCGAAGGCGGTGAAGCGGTCGGGGCTGCGATCGAGATTGATGACCTGGACTTTCATGCCCGGCCATTCCTGGGGCGTCGCGCCGCCCGGCGCAACCCCTTCGGACGGCCCCGCCGGGGAGGCGATCCGGCTGGGCTTCCGCGACGGGGGCCGGCAGAGTGGTGGCCATGGACCTCGTCGTCATCAATCTCGACCGGACGCCCGACCGGCTGGCGGCGTTCCAGGCGGCAAACCGCCATGTTCCGGCGATCCGGCGCGTGTCGGCCGTCGATGGCCGTGCCCTCGACCGGGCCGCGCTGGCCGCGGCCGGCCTGATCGAGGGTGAGATCCCGCACAGCGACGGGGCGCTGGGCAACGCCCTATCGCACATCGCGCTGTGGGACGCCTGGCGCGACCGCGGACGGGCACTGACCGTCTGCGAGGACGATGCCGTGCTCGCCGGCGGCTTCGGAGCGCATGCGGAGCGGCTGCTTGCCGGCCTGCCGGACGACTGGGACGTCGTGCTGTGGGGCTGGAACTTCGACAGCGGCATCACCTTCGACATGCTGCCGGGGGTGGCGCCGTGCCAAGCCCGCTTCGGGCTGGAGCCGGGCGGGCTTGGCCGCTTTCCCGAGCTGCCCGTCGACGCCCGTCTGTTCCGCCTGTTCCGGGCCTTCGGGCTGATCGCCTATACGGTGTCGCCGCGGGGCATGGGCAGGCTGCGGACGGCGTGCGTCCCGCTGCGGCCGACGGTCGTCTGCCACCCGGATCCGGCGGCGGCCGTGCCCAATGTCGGGCTCGACGTGGCGCTGATGGGCGCCTATCCGATGCTTAATGCCTATGTGAGCTTCCCGCCGTTGGCGATCACGGCCAACGATCGCGCGCGGTCGACCGTGCAGACGATGGCCGCGAACGGCCTTGGCGCGTGATCGGCGGTGGAATTGTTGCGACTATCGCCTTTGCCGCCGCGGCGTGCCATGCTTCCCTGCCGAAATAGACCTGCAATCCGCCGAAAGAGACTTCGTTAGGATAGTCGTCGCCGGCATGAACCAGCCGAAAGAGATGACCGTGGACGGCTACGAACCCGTTCTGTCTCTGCTCTGCCGCGTTCACGGGTGCCTCTGCGCATTGTCGCTCGGACAGGTCGTGGAGACGATGCGCCCTCTGCCCATCGAGCCTTTGCAGAATGCGCCGTCGTTCGTCCGCGGACTGTCCGTCATTCGGGGCGCTCCGGTGCCGGTCCTCGACGTCGCTCACCTGCTCAATGGCAAAACCGGCGTCGCCGGCCGGTTCGTGACCATCGCGGTCGGCGACCGCCGGGTCGCGCTCGCGGTGGAGGCCGTACTCGGCGTTCGGCCGGTGCCGGCGGCGGCCCTGCAAGCGCTGCCGCCGCTCCTTCGGAGGGTCGAGGTGGTGTCCGCAATTGCCACTCTGGATGCGGAATTGCTGGTGGTGCTGGAGGCGGCGCGTCTGATGCCGGACGATCTGTGGCCGAGCCCTGGTGCCGACGAGCGGCTCCAATGATCGAGCCGCCCGGCACCCGCGAGGTGCAGCTGTTCCGGGACATCGTGGTTCGCCGCCTCGGCCTTCAGTTCGACGATGCGAAGCTCGGCTTTCTGGCGGCGGTCTTGGCCCGGCGCCTGGAGGCGCTGCGGCGCTCCGCCGAGTCCTATCTCTGGAGCCTGCAGCGCGAGCCCTCGGAGGACGAGCTCAGTGCCCTCGCCCAGGAGCTGACCGTCACGGAGACCTATTTCTTCCGCCATAACGATCAGTTTCGCGCCCTCGCCGAGGTTGCGCTGCCCAAGCGCCTGGCGATCGAGCGGACGCCCAAGGTCCTGCGGCTGCTGTCCGCCGGGTGCGCCTCGGGCGAGGAGGCCTATACGATCGCCATCATTGTCCGGGAAGCCATTGCGGATCCGTCCGTGGCGGTGACGATCCGAGCGGTCGATGTCAATCCGGCCGCGTTGCACAAGGCCGCCCGTGGCCGCTATTCGAGCTGGGCGTTGCGCGAGACGCCGACGGATGTCCGGCAGAAATGGTTCCGCTCCGAAGGTGGCGATTTCGTCCTCGACGATGCGCCGCGCACCGCCGTGACGTTCGAGGCGCGCAACCTGGCGGCGGCCGATCTCGAGTTGTGGCAGCCCCAGACCTATGACGTGATCTTTTGCCGGAACGTCCTGATGTACTTCGCGCCGGAGAAGATGCGCGCGACCATCGACAGCATCGCCCAAGCGCTGGCGCCAGGGGGGTTCCTATTCCTTGGTCATGCCGAGACCTTGCGGGGTGTCTCCGACGAGTTTCACCTCTGCCACACTCACGAGACCTTCTACTATGAGCGCAAGGGCCCGGCGTCCGCGATCGTGCATCGGGCGCCGGCCGCGTCTCCGCCGATCGCCGCGATCGTCCCTCCCGTTGCCATTGACCAGGCCTGGGTCCAGGCGATCGCCGACGCCAGCCGGCGCGTGGCGGCGCTCATCCCGGATCAGGCCGCGCAACCGGCATCCGCGCGGCCGCCGGACTGGATCAAGGCGCAGGCCCTGGATCTCCTGCATCAGGAGCGCTACGCCGAGGCCCTGGCCTATGTCCGGCAGGCGCCCGCGGACTCCGAGCGGGATCCCGACATCCTGCTCCTCGAAGCGACGCTCCTGGCGCACAGCGGCCGGCTCGCGGCGGCGGAAGACACCTGCCGCCGGCTGCTCCTGCTCGACGAACTGAATGCCGAGGCCCATTACGTCCTGGCGCTCTGCCGCGAAGGGCTGGGCGACGGCGGCGGGGCGACCGAGCACGACCGGGTGGCCGTCTATCTGGATCCCGCCTTCGCCATGCCCCGGCTGCATCTGGGGCTGCTGGCACGACGCCTCGGCGATCGGGACGCGGCGCGCCGCGACCTGCAGCACGCGCTGATCCTGCTCGAGAGCGAATTCGCCTCGCGCCTGCTGCTGTTCGGGGGCGGCTTCAGCCGGCAGGCCCTGATCGACCTGTGCGCGTCGGCGCTGCGCGATTGTGGCGGGCGGCCGTGACCGACGCGCCCGCGCACTGGGCGCGCCGAGCCGACGAGTTGCGGCGGGCCTTCGATCAGGCCTTCGCCGTGCCGCCGCCCCTGGACCGGCCGGCCGAGCACGATCTCCTCGGCATTCATCTGGCCACCCACCCGTACGCCCTGCGTCTGTCCGAGGTCGCCGGCCTGGTCGCCGACAAGGCCGTGACCCCGGTTCCGAGCGACCATCCAGCCTTGCTGGGCATCGCGGGATTCCGGGGCGCGATCCTGCCCGTCTACGGCCTGCCGGCGCTCCTCGGCCACCCGGCCGGCGCCGCGTGCCGCTGGCTGGCGATCGCGGCGGCGGCGCCCCTGGCCTTCGCCTTCGAAGGGTTCGACGGCCATCTGCGGATCACGCGCGAGGACCTGCTGCCGCAGGACGGCGCCGCATCCGGCCGACCCTCGATCCGCGAGTCTGCCCGCGTGCGCGGCGTCATCCGGCCGATCATACACCTGCCGTCGCTCCTCGATGCGATCCGGCAACAGGCGCAGACCGCCGCCGCAACCAAGGAGCGCTGAGCGATGTTCGAGAGCTGGACCTTTGGCAGGCGCCTGGCCGCGGGATTCGGCCTGGCCGGGCTGGTCCTCGTGCTGATCGCGGTGGTCGCCTATCGCAGCACCAACACGCTGATCGACAATGACGGCTGGGTCGGCCACACGCACCAGGTGCGAGCCGAGCTCGCGAACCTGCTGTCCGAACTGAAGGATGCCGAGAGCGGCCAACGCGACTACGTGGTGACCGGGGACGAGCGGTATCTCGGCCCGTACCAACCCGCGCTGACCGGGATCAAGACGACGCTCGACGGCGTGCGGCGGCTCACGGCCGACAATCCCAGGCAGCAGCAGCGCCTGTCATTGCTCCAGCCCTTGGTCGACGAAAGGCTGGCCGAACTCCGGCTGACCATCGACGTGCGCCGCGCCCAAGGGCTGGACGCGGCAACCCGGGTCCTCGTGACCAACGTCGGCAAGGGCACCATGGACAAGATCCGTGCGCTCGTCGCCGAGGCCGACGCCGACGAGGCGGCGCTGCTGAAGGCAAGGACCGAGGATTCCGCGGCCAGCGCGCAGCTGGCGACCCGGGTCCTGGTCTGGGGCGGCCTGATCGGCGCCCTGGCGGTTGCGGCGATCGGCTGGGTCATCACGGCCTCGCTCAAGGCGCAGATCGGCACCGCCGTTGGGCAAGTCCAAAGCTCGTCGGCCGAGCTCCAGGCCGCCTCCACGCAACAGGCGAGCGGCGCCAAGGAGCAGGCGGCCGCCATGAACGAGATCGACACGACGATCAGCGAATTGCTGGCGACCTCACGGCAGATCGCCGAGAGCGCCCAGCGGGTCTCGCAGACCGCCGAACAAACCGCGGGCGCGGCGCGCGCGGGCCTGGGGACCGTCGACCTGGCCGCCGATTCGATCGTGGGCATCCGCCGCCACGTCGACCAGATCGTGGCGCGCATGCTGGAGCTGGGCAGAAAATCCCAAGAGATCGGCTCGGTCCTCGACATCGTCTCCGAGCTGGCCGAGCAAACCAACATCCTGGCGATCAATGCGACCATCGAAGCGGCGGGGGCCGGCGATGCCGGCAAGCGGTTCTCCGTGGTCGCCGACGAGATCCGCAAGCTCGCCGACCGGGTCGGTGGATCGACCAAGGAGATCCGCGCCCTGATCGACGACGTCCGCAGCGCGGTCAACACCACGGTCATGGCCACCGAGACCGGATCGAAGGCGGTCGACGCCGGATCCCGGCAGTTCGCCGACGTCAGCGTGTCGTTCAAGCAGATCTCGGGCCTGGTCGCGACCTCGACCGAGGCCGCCCGCGAGATCGAGTTGTCGACCAAGCAGCAGACGACCGCGGTCGAGCAGGTAAAGATCGCGATCTCCAATGTCGCCCAGACCTCGAAGGAGACCGAGGCGAGCTCGTCCCAGACCCTGGCGACGGCGTCGCAGCTGGCGACCTTGTCGAAGGAACTTTTACGGATCATTCAGCCCGGGGTGATGAAGTAGAGCATGGCCCAGGATCCCTACCGGTATTTTCGGCTGGAGGCGCGCGACCTGCTGGACCAGTTCGCGAAGGCCGTGCTCGAGCTGGAGCGGGGGGGCGGCGGCGCGGTGATCCAGCGGCTGCTCCGGCTGGCCCATACGCTCAAGGGTGCCGCCCGCGTGGTCAAGCTGCCGGGGATCGCCGACCGCGCCCATGGGATCGAGGACGCCCTGGCGCCGCTCCGCGGGATCGAAGGGACGGTGCCGCGCGAAGCCATCGAGGCGATCCTGGGCCATCTCCAGGTCATCGGAGAGCAAATTCCGCCTCTGGCACCTGTCGAGACCGCTGAGGTCGCCCATGCCAAGGTCCCGGCCGACGACGGCCTGCGCACGGTGCGCGCCGACATCGGCGACATGGACGCGCTGCTCCATGGCGTGTCCGAGGCGCACGCGCGCCTGAACGGGCTGCGCACCGTCGTCGAGGCGATGGAGCGCGAGCAGAACCTCGCGGATCTGCTGGTCGCACAGCTGGCATCCCGGGGCCCGGCGGACAGCGCCCAGCCGACCTTGGACACGGCCGGCCCGGTCTTTGCGATCGCCGACGAGCTGCGCAACAGCCTCGATCGCCGCAGCCGCAGCCTGGCCGTGGCGACCGAGCAGATGGACCGCGAATTGCACGAACTGCGCGATGCCGCCGAGCAATTGCGGCTGGTGCCGGTGGCCACGCTGTTCACGGCGCTCGAGCGGACGGCGCGCGACACTGCCCGGGCGCTGTCCAAACAGGTCGTGTTCGAGGGGCGCGGCGGCGAGCTGCGGCTTGACGCGCATGTCCTGGGATCCATTCAGGACGCCCTGGTTCAGATCGTGCGCAACGCCGCGGCGCATGGCATCGAAGGCGAGGCCGGGCGCCGGGCGGCGGGCAAGCCGATCGCCGGCCGCATCGCGGTCGATGCGTTTCGGCGCGGGCGGCGGATCGTCTTCGAATGTCGGGACGACGGACGCGGCGTCGACCTCGAAGCGGTCAAGCGGATCGCCCGCGAGCGGGGGCTGCTGGCCGGCGACGCGCCGCTGGCAGGAACCGACGTGCTGCTTCGCCTGCTCCTGCGCGGCGGCATCAGCACCGCCGCGGCCGTGACCGAGACGTCCGGGCGCGGTGTCGGCCTCGATGTCGTGCGCGCGGCCGTCGAGCAGCTCGGCGGTGACGTCGTCGTCCACTCAGACCCGGGCAAGGGGACGGTGTTTCAGCTTGTCGTCCCGTCGACGCTGGCCTCGACCGAGGTGCTGAAGGTCGATTCGGCGGGCGCCACCGTGGCCATTCCGGTGGATGCGATCAGGCGGTCGATCCGTGTCGCCGCCGCCGACATTTCGCGGACGGCGTCGGGTGCGTCGGTGCCCTTCGAGGGCCGGGCGGTTCCGTTCCTACCCTTGGCCACGGCGCTGAACGGGACGCGTTTGCCCGCGGGACGCGATTGGACCGCCGTCGTCATGAGCGGTAGCGACGGTCTCGCCGCTGTCGGCGTCGACCGGCTGGTCGATATCTCCCGCATCGTCGTCCGGCCTCTGCCCGATCTCGCGCCGGCGAACGCGATCGTCGCCGGCGCGGCGCTCGACGCCGAGGGCAACCCCCAGCTGGTCCTGGACCCTGACGCCTTGGCGGCGGACGCGCATCGCGGCGACTTCGCGGCGCTGGCGCCGGTGGCGTCCCGCCGTCCCGTGCTGGTCATCGACGATTCCCTGACGACCCGGATGCTGGAGCAGAGCATCCTTGAATCCGCCGGCTACGATGTCGACCTCGCCCTGTCGGGCGAAGAAGGCCTGGAAGCCGCGCGCCGCAAGCGGTACGCCCTGTTCCTGGTCGACGTCGAAATGCCGGGGATGGACGGCTTCACCTTCGTCGAACAAATCCGCTCCGACCCGTCCTTGCACGACATCCCGGCAGTGCTCGTGACGTCCCGCGCGGCGCCGGAAGATCGCCGCCGGGGACACGCCGTCGGCGCCCAGGGCTATATTGTCAAAAGCGAATTCGACCAGGCCCAGCTCTTGACCATGATCCGACCGTTGGCGGGATAGGCGATGAAACGGACCCGAGTGCTGATCGTCGAGGATTCGCTGACGGTTCGCAAACGTCTGGTCGAGATCCTGGCCGGGGACCCTGAGGTCGAGCTGGTCGGCGAGGCCGAGGACGGCAAGCGGGCGATCGAGCTGTGCCGGAGGTTGCGGCCCGACGTCATCACCATGGACATGATGCTGCCGGTGATGAGCGGCCTGGCGGCCACCGAGTACATCATGGCGCATTGTCCGACGCCGATCCTGATCGTGTCCGCATCGGTCAACCGCGGCGAGCTGTTCAAGACCTATGAGGCACTGGCCGCCGGTGCCGTCGACGTCCTCGACAAACCGATCGGGACGGAACCCGACGGCGCGTGGGAGCAGCGGTTCCTGTCGACTCTGAAGCTGGTGTCCCGGATCCGCGTCGTCACCCACCTGCGGGCGCGCCTGGGCGGCTTGGCGGCGCAACCGGCCAATGTGGTGCGGCCCGTTGCCACATCAAGCGAGGGCGGCCGGCGATGCACCCTCGTGGCGATCGGGGCCTCGACCGGTGGGCCGGGCGCCATCGTCGACGTCCTGCGCGGTCTGCCGGCTGCGTTTCAGGTCCCGATCTTGTTCGTCCTGCACATCAACGAACCGTTTGGGGCCGCATTTGCGGAGTGGCTGGATGGGCAGACCGAGCGGCGGGTCGTGTATCCCAGCGACGGCGACGCGGTCGCGGCGGCGCGGGGCCGCGTGGTAATGGCGCCGCCCGGCCGCCATCTGATCGTGCGCGACGGTCGGCTGCGCTTGACCGCGGACCCCGAGCGCCATTCCTGTCGCCCTTCGGTCGACGTGCTGTTCGAGTCCGTGGCGCGCGACTATGGGCCGGTCGCCGCCGCCTGCCTGCTGACCGGGATGGGACGCGACGGCGCGGCCGGGCTGCTGGCGGTGCGCCAGGCCGGCGGTTTCACGATTGCCCAGGACGAGGCGACATCGGTCGTCTACGGCATGCCGGGCGAGGCCGTCGGCCTCGACGCCGCCGAACGCATCCTGCCGCTCGGCGACATCGCGCCGGCCTTGACGGCGCTGGCGGCGTCCCCGGGGCGGGACTGACCATGGCCACCGTCCTCATCGTCGACGACAGCCTGACGGTCCGGATGGACCTGGCGGACGCGTTCGACACCGCCGGGTTCCTGCCGCTGCCGTGCGCCACCGCTGCCGATGCCCGCGAGGCGTTGGCCCGCGGTTCGGTCGACGTGGTCGTGCTGGACGTGCTGCTGCCCGACGGCGACGGTCTCGAGATCCTGGAGGAGGTGCGCGCGTCGCCCGCGGGTGCCCAGACAGTGGTCCTGATGCTCTCGACCGAAGCCGAGGTGAAGGACCGGATCCGCGGCTTGCGCACCGGCGCCGACGAATATGTCGGCAAGCCCTACGAGACCGGCCATGTGGTGACCAGGGCGCGCGAGCTGCTCCGCGCCCGCCGGGCCAACGGCATGTCCGGGAGCCCGACCATCCTGGTCGTCGACGACAGCCTGTCCTTCCGCCAGGCGCTGGGCGAGGCGCTCACGGCCGCCGGCTACGCCGTGCTGATGGCGGCCACCGGCGAGGATGGGCTGCGGGTTGCCGCCGATCAGCGGCCGACCGCCATCGTCGTCGACGGGATCCTGCCGGGGATCGACGGCGCCACGGTCGTCCGCCGGATCCGCACCGACGCGGCGCTGCGCGGCGTGCCGTGCCTGCTGCTGACGGCGTCGGAGGATCGCGAGGCCGAGCTGCGCGCCCTCGACGCCGGCGCCGATGCCTTCGTCCGCAAGGACGACGATGTCGACCTCGTCCTGGCCAAGCTCTCCGCCGTGCTGCGCCGGGCCGCCATGGCGCCCGCCGGCGTTACGGCCAGCCTGCTCGGACCGAAGCGGATCCTGGCGGTCGACGACAGCGTGACCCAGCTGCACGAGCTGGCCGCCATCCTGCGCGACGACGGCTACGACGTGGTGCTCGCCCGATCCGGCGAGGAAGCGCTCGATCTGTTGGCGGTCCAGCCGGTCGACTGCATTCTCCTCGACCTCCTGATGCCCGGCCTCGGCGGGCAGGAGACCTGCCGCCGCATCAAGTCGGCGCCCCCGATGCGGGACATCCCGCTGATCATGCTGACGGCGCTCGAGGATCGGGCCGCGATGCTGGACGGGCTGGGCGCCGGCGCCGACGATTACATCCAGAAATCCAGCGAAGTCAGCGTTCTGAAGGCGCGGGTCCGCGCGCAGCTCCGCCGCAAGCAGTTCGAGGACGAGAACCGCCGCATCCGCGAGGAACTGCTGCGCACCGAGCTCGAGGTCGCCGAGGCTCGGGCGGCGCGGGAGCTGGCGGCGGCGCGCGCGCTCCATATCCAGCAGCTGGAGCTCAAGAACGACCAGCTGCTGCGCGAGATCGGCGACCGCCTGAATGCCGAAGAGCAGCTGCGGCAAGCCCAGAAGATGGAGGCGATCGGGCGGCTGACCGGCGGGATCGCGCATGATTTCAACAATCTGCTGACCAGTGTCCTGGGCAATTTGGACCTTGCCTTGAACCGGACCACCGATGCCGACGTGACCCGGCTGCTGCGGGTCGCCCTGAAGTCGGCGGAGCGGGGCGCTCGGTTGACCTCGCAGCTGCTGGCCTTCGGTCGGCGCCAGAACCTGCGCATCCGCCCGATCGACTTGAACGGGCTGATCGCCGGGCTCGAGGATGTGCTGGCGAGCACCGTGACTTCCGCGGTCCGGATCGAGCTGTCGCTCGATCCGGCGCTGTGGCCGGCCCTGGCCGACCCGGCTCAGATCGAGCTGGCTCTGGTCAATCTGACGTTCAACGCGCGCGACGCGATGCCCGGCGGCGGCACCCTGCGCATCGCCACCCGCAATGTCGGCGAGCGCGACCCGCTCCGCCCCGAGGACCTGGCGCCCGACGCCGGGACGTTCGTCGCTTTCGTGGCCAGCGACACCGGGACCGGGATGAGTGCGGAGGTGATGGCCCGGGCGTTCGAGCCGTTCTTCACGACCAAGGAGGTCGGCAAAGGGTCCGGGCTCGGCCTGTCCATGGTCTATGGCCTGGCCAAGCAGCTGGGCGGCACCGTCGGGATCACCAGCGAGCTCGGCCGCGGCACCGAAGTGGCGGTGTATCTGCCGCGCGCCGCCAGGGCGGCCGACCCGGTCGTGGCGCCGGACAGCCGGCTGGTCGCGCCGCCGATGACCTCGGGCGACGTGCTGCTGGTCGACGACGACATCGACGTGCTGCGCCTCGCGTCCGCGGCGCTCCGCTCGGTCGGGTACCGCGTGATCGAAGCCGACAATGGCAGCGCGGCGCTCGCCATCATCGACCAGGGCACGAACATCGACATCCTGGTGACCGACCTCGTGATGCCCGGCATGCACGGCTCGGCGCTGGCCGCGGAGGCGCGCCGGCGCCGCCCGGGCCTGCCGGTCATGCTGATCACCGGCTACCCGGGCGTCGCCGTGGACAGCAGCATTTCGGAGCGGGGCTATCGGCTGCTGCGCAAGCCGTTCCAGCCGGCCGAGCTGGCCGCGATGGTGGCGGAAGCCCGGCTCGCTCGGGCCGATCCGTCGTCGAAAAGATCCGAATGAGCCGGGTCCAGAGCACGATCCTGGTCGTCGACGACGACGACGATGTGCGGGATCTGGCGATGTATGCCCTGGAGCGCGACGGGCACCTGGTCATCGGCGCCCGCAATGGCGTCGAGGCGCTTGACCTGATCGATCAGCACCCCGAGATCGATCTTCTCTTCACCGATGTGGTGATGCCCGGCATCGACGGGATCATGCTCGCGGATATGATCAAGACCCACCGGCCGCGGATCAAGGTGGTCTATGCGACCGGCTATCACGACCTGGCGCGGTCGCTGCCGGGCATCATCCACGGCGTGATGTTGGACAAGCCGTATCGTCCGGACCGGCTGCAGATGGAGATCAACGCGGCGCTGGAGGCCGAACCATGACTTACGAGCTGCACTACTGGCCGACCATCCAGGGCCGCGGCGAGTTCGTGCGGCTGGCGCTGGAGGAGGCCGGCGCCGCCTATGTCGACGTGGCCCGGCTGCCGGCCGCCGATGGCGGCGGCGAGGCGGCGCTGCTCGGCCTGATCGGCGACCGCGGCCTCGCGCATCCGCCCTTCGCGCCGCCGATCCTGAAGGTCGGCGACCGGCTGATCGCCCAGACGCCGGCGATCCTCCTGTTCCTGGGCGGCCGCCACGGCCTGGCGCCGGCCGACGACGACGGCCGCCTGTGGGCGCACCAGCTGCAGCTGACCCTCTCGGATTGGCTGGACGAGGCGCACGACACCCACCACCCGATCTGCAGCAGCCTCTACTACGAAGACCAGGCCGCGGAGGCCCGCCGGCGCGCCGGCCAGTTCCTGCGCGTGCGGCTGCCCAAATATCTCGGCTATGTCGAGCGGGTCCTGGCGCAGAACCCGGCCGGCGATCGCCACCTGGTGGGCGCCGGGGTCAGCTATTGCGACCTGTCGCTGTTCCAGATGATCGAAGGCCTGCGCTACGCCTTCCCGAACGCCATGGCGCGCAGCGAGGCCGCCGTGCCGCGGGTCATGGCGCTGCATGGCCGGGTCGCCGAGCGCCCGCGCATCGCCGCCTATCTGGCCTCGCCCCGGCGCATCCCGTTCAACGAGGAGGGGATCTTCCGCCGCTACCCGGAGCTGGATCCCTAGCGCCGCCGCTCGACGTCGGGCAGGAAGGCGGTCAGCAGTCCGATCAGCGGCAGGAAGGCGCAGAGGCGGTAGACGAACTCGATGCTGGTCCGGTCGGCGAGCGCACCCAGGGCGGCGGCGCCGATGCCGCCCATGCCGAAGGCCACGCCGAAGAACAGGCCCGAGACCATGCCGACGCGGCCCGGCATCAGCTCCTGCGCATAGACCAGGATCGCCGAGAATGCGGACGACAGCACGAAGCCGATCACGACGCTAAGGCCGATCGTCGCCTCCAGCCCGGCATAGGGCAGCGCCAGGGTGAACGGCAGGATGCCCAGGATCGAGGCCCAGATCACCGCCTTGCGCCCGACCCGGTCGCCGATCGGCCCGCCCAGGACGGTACCGGCCGCCGCGGCCGCCAGGAAGACGAACAGGTCGACCTGCCCCATCTGCGCCGAGACCTGGAAATGCTGCATCAGATAGAAGATGTAATAATTGGTGATGCTCGCCAGGTAGAAATACTTCGAGAAGATCAGCGCGATCAGGATTGCCACGGCCCATCGGACGCGGCGGGCGGGCAGGGCCGTCGCCGCGGCTGCGGACCGCCGCGCCGCCGGACGGGCCTGGCCGGTGGCCCGGTACCACCGGCCGAGCAGCGTCAGCACCGCCATGCCGCACAGAGCGGCAAGCGCGAACCAGGCGAGGCTCGCTTGACCGCGCGGCAGAACGAAGAAGGCGGCCAGCAGCGGGCCCAGCGCGGACCCGGTGTTGCCGCCGACCTGGAACAGCGATTGGGCGAGTCCGTGGGCGCCGCCCGATGCCAGCCGCGCCAGGCGCGAGGACTCCGGATGGAAGATCGACGAGCCGCTGCCCAGCAGGGCGGCGCCGGCCAGCAGCACCGGATAGCTGGGCGCCAGCGCCAGCAGGACCAGGCCCAGCAGGGTGGCGCCCATCCCGAACGGCAGCGAGAAGGGCTGCGGCCGGCGGTCGGTGTAGAGGCCGACCAGCGGCTGCAGCAGCGAGGCCGCGACCTGGTAGGTCAGCGTCAGCAGCCCGATCTGGCCGAAGCTCAGATCGAAGCCGCCCTTGAGCAGCGGATAGATCGCCGGCAGCAGCGCCTGCATCATGTCGTTCAGCATGTGGCAGAAGCTGATCGCGCCGAGCACCGGGTAGACCGGCGCGGCGGTGCGCATCCGGCCGATCGCGGCATCGCTCATCCTGTGTCCCCTTCCTCTGGACAGGGCGGCAGATTAGGCGGACGGTGATCCGGCCCGCCACCGCTGGTAGGCCATCTTCTTACGAGATTGGGCCATGGTTCGGAATGCGTCGGTGGACACGCTGGAGGATGCCCCTCGTGTCCTGGTCGCGCTGGGCAACGACTATCCGGACGGACATGTGATCCCGCCCCATCGCCATCGCCGCAGCCAGCTGCTGTACGGTGCCTCGGGGGTGGTCGTCGTGACCACGGCGGCGGGCAGCTGGGTCATGCCGCCGGAACGAGGCATGTGGATTCCGGCCGGGGTCGTGCACGAGGTGCGCATGCTGGGCGCGGTGCGCACGCAGAGCCTTTATCTCGATCCCGATGCCGCCGCCGGTATGCCCGAGCGCTGTGCGGTGCTGGGTCTGTCGGCGTTCATGCGCAGCCTGCTGGCCGAAGCGATCGACCTGCCGGCGCTGTACGACCTCGGCGGCCGCGCCGGTGCGCTGATGGCGCTGATCCAGCATGAGATGCGGCAGCTGCCGATACTGCCGCTGGCGCTGCCGCTGCCTGCGCACGAGCGCCTGGCTCGGCACTGCCGGGCCTTTCTCGAATGGCCGACGCCGCACGCCACCATCGACGCCTGGGCATCGGCGCTGGGCATGAGCCGGCGTGCCTTCACCCGCCTGTTCCGGGCCGAGACCGGGCTCAGCTTCGTCGCCTGGCGCCAGCAGGCCTGCCTGGTGGCCGCCCTGCCGCGGCTGGCCGCCGGCGAGCCGGTGACCGTCGTGGCGCTCGACCTCGGCTATGACAATCCGGCCGCGTTCACGACCATGTTCAAGCGCGTGCTGGGTGCGGCGCCGCGCCGCTACCTCAAGCGCCCCGGAGCGGCCCGATCGCCCGCAATGCCCGCTTGAGCGCGACCAGCTTGCGATCGCGCTCGCGGAACAGCTCGGCCGGGCTGCGGTCGCTCCAGTCGAAATAGCCGCGCCCGGCCATGACCCCGGACCGACCCTCGGCCAGCAGGGCGTCGAGGGTGGCGCTCGAAGCCGTCGGCGGCGGCGGATCGTAGGTGCGATTGGCCAGCGCCCGGCGCATCAGGTCCAGGCCGGTGAAGTCGGCCTTGGCCAGCTGGCCCAGGATCGGCAGCCGCAGCGCCAGGCCGTGGATGATCGCGTCGTCGACATCGCGGGGACTGACCAGGCCTTCGTCGAGCAGCCGGTTGACCTCCAGCGTGATCGCCGACTGGATGCGGTTGGCCACGTAGCCGGACACGAAGCGCTTCAGCACCACCGGCACCTTGCCCATTGCGGCGACCAGGTCGCGGACCTCGGCGACGACGTCGGGGTCGGTATTGGGGCCGCCGACGATGTCGACCAAGTCGACCAGATAGGGCGGCGTGTACCAATGGGCGATCAGCGTCCGCCGCAGCCGGCGGGCGGGCACCAGGGGAAAGATGTCGAGATAGCTGGTGTTGCTGGCCAGGATGGCGTCTGGCGCCGCGTGTCGGTCGACCTCGGCGAACAGGCGGGTCTTGGCATCGGGGTCCTCGACGATCGCCTCGACGATGAGGTCGGCGCCATCGACGGTGTCGGCCAGCCCCGGCAGGCGGGTGACCGCTTGGTCCAGCCGTTCGGCTGTCCAGTCGGCGGCGGCTTCGCCAGCTTCGCGCAAGGTCTCGAGCGCCGCCGCCATCAACCCGCCGGCACGCGCCAGCGTGGCCGGATCGCTGTCGGTCAGGCGGACGCGATGGCCGCCCAGCGCGAACACCAGCGCCAGGGCGTGGCCCATGGTGCCGGCACCGAGCACGGCGACGGTTCGATGATCGGCCTGGGGCATCGGCTGTCCTCCCGCTCGGGTTTGCGCCGAGTGGAGCAGGTTCGCCGCGGCACGGAAAGGCCGGACCGGCCGCGGCGCGGCCGAAGGCCGGCCGCCGCCGGGATCCTGGCGGTGGCGATCGGAAATCCGTATCTTCGGGCAGGGCAACGCAAGGATCGGCTTGGCGGCCCATCTGCCGGTGGAGTGGGTTCGAGCTGATCATGTCCGATGCGGAGCTCGCGAACGAGCGACGGCTGGTCGACCAGCTCGGTCGAATGATCGCCGATTGCGAGCGGCGGGCCCTGGCGATGCGCACGCCCGATGCGGCGCGCCTGGTCGACCAGCTGCGGCGGACCGCCCAGCGGGCCAAGCTGTCGGGCGACCATCGCCGGACCGTCGATGACCGCATCGATGCGCTCGACGCCAAGCTTCACCATGTTCTGGCCGAGCTGGCGCTGGCGGCCGTGTGGCGCCGCGGCGAGGCCGGCAAGGCGGCGCGGCTTGACAGCCTGGAGGCCTTCCGGCGCGCGGCCGAGCGGGCGGTGCCGACGACCCAGGCGGCGGAGGCGCTGCGGCGCGATTGGATCGCCGCCGCCGTCGCCGAGGCCTTTGCCGAGATCCAGCCTCTGGCCGACGTTGGGGACCGTGCGGCGGTCGACGACGCCGGGATGCGGCTGGGCTGCCTGCTCCGCGATCCGGCCGTCGGCCGGGGCGCCGTGACCGAGGCGGCGCAGCGGCTGAAGGCGCTGAGTGCCCGGGCCGACGCGGCGCGGGCGCGCCGCGATGCGGCGACGGCGGCACTGGAGGCCGTGCTGGCTGCGGCCTTCGACGCCCATCGCAGCGGCGACGCCGAGACGCGCGACCGCAACTGGACCCGCTTCCAGGAGCAGGCGAAGCCGCACCTGCTCGACCCGCTCGATGCCGTGTTCAGGGACCGCGTCGTCGCCCGCGTGACGGCGGAAATCGGCACGGCGACCCAGGCGATCGCGGAGGCCAGCGAGGCCGGGGAGGTCGAGGCCGGCGAAGCGCTGGCCGGCTGGGTGCGTCGGCTGATCGGAGAGCCCGCGCTGTTCGGCCGGGACCAGCGAGACCAATTCAGCGACGGCGTGCGGACGGCGCTGCGCAACATGTACATGCTGGCGACGCACCGCTGCCTGGACGACGCGTACTCGGCGGCGCGCAGCCGCGATCGCCAGGGCCGCGTGCGCCTGGCCGAGCAGGGGCGCCGCTTCGTCGCCCGCGCGCTGGCCAACGGCGCCGGCGAGGAGTTCGCCGGGATCAGCACCGCCAAATTCGAGCTGGTGGCCGAAACCGGGGCCGAGCGGCATGACGGGCCGACCCGGGCCAAGCCGGCCGACCAGACCGCCAGGCCCTACAACGCCGCCAAGGCCGAGAAGCGTGGCGCGCGCCGCTACACCCGTCCGGTCTTCGCCGTCCGCCTCGCCGACCATGAGGCCGTCTCCATCGACTGGTCGCTGTCGGGCATGCGCCTGGCCTGCAGCGAGCCTGCCGGTCTGCCCCGGGGCGTCGTCGCCGGCTCGATCATCGACGGCCGGCACGGGCGGTTCGATTGTGCGATGGAAGTCATCCATATCGGCGAGACGCTGTCGGGCTGTGAGATCACCATCCGCTTCCAATCGCGACTGGCGCCCCTGCGCGACTTCCTGCGCGCCTGCACCCAGCGCTGAGGTTCCAGGCGATTCAAGGCCTTGGCCGATGCCTCGGCTCTTGCCAGA
This sequence comes from uncultured Comamonadaceae bacterium, assembly GCA_964511405.1. Lineage (GTDB taxonomy): Bacteria > Pseudomonadota > Alphaproteobacteria > Elsterales > Elsteraceae > CAZEFK01. The sequence continues at coordinate 67,218 of CAZEFK010000005.1, forward strand.
CCCCGCCTGCCGACGGCTATTGTGGCGATGGGGGCAATCAGCGCGGGTGAGCGGTCCCAAGTCCGCCGCCGCGCCGCAAGGGAGGTTCGCATGGCACGAGTGGCGGTAGTGACCGGTGGGACGCGCGGCATCGGGCGTGCGATCTCGGAGCGCCTGATGGCGGACGGCTACCGGGTGGCCGCGACCTACGCCGGCAATGACGAGGCGGCCCAGCAGTTCACCAAGGAGACCGGCATCGCCGCCTACAAGTTCGACGTCGCCGACTTCAAGGCCTGCCTGGAGGCGGTCGCGCGCGTCACCGCCGAGCTCGGGCCGGTCGACGTGCTGGTGAACAATGCCGGCATCACCCGGGACACCGTGATCACCAAGATGTCGTTCGAGCAATGGAACGAGGTGATCCAGACCAACCTCAGCTCCTGCTTCAATATGTGCAACGCCGTCTTCGACGGCATGCGT
>CAZEFK010000006.1:0-64435 GCA_964511405.1 uncultured Comamonadaceae bacterium
TGCGGTGGTCGACACCGCTGCGCGCCGCGCTCCTACCCTGTCGCCCAAAAATCGGCGTCGCAGCGCGACAGGGTGTGAGAAATCCGGACTAGGCTACAGCTTCTTCAGCCAGGCCATCGGCCAGTGGGTCGGGGTCGCGCCGAGCGCGCTCTCGTCGAACGGGCGCGGCGGCGCCACCAGGTCGAAGTCCTGGGTCTCCATCAGGAACAGGCGCACGGCCTCGGCCGGGTTGTCGATGTCCCAGCCCGGCTGGCCCCGCGGCACGTCGGTCAGGTCGCGCATGATGCCGTCGGTGGCGACCAGGTAGGAGCCCGAGGTCACCAGCGGCGCATAGGCCCTGAGCTCGGCCAGCACGTGCTCGCGGCTGTGGTTGGAGTCGAGCAGCACCATCACCGTCTCGCCCGGCTGGAGTGCGGCGCGCACCTGGTCGAGTACGCCCTCGTCGATGGAGCTGCCCTCGATCAGCTGGATGTGCCGGGCCAGCGGGTGCGCCTCGATGGCGTCCCGGTTGTGTTGGCGGATCTCGATGTCGATGCCGACCACCCGGCCCTTGCCGATCGCCTGGGCCAAGGCCGCGTAATAGATCAGCGAGCCGCCATGGGCGACGCCGGTCTCGACGATGACGTCCGGCTTGACCTCCCAGATCGCTTCCTGGACCCGGATCATGTCCTCGGGCAGCTGGATGATCGGCCGGCCGAACCAGGAGAAGGTATAGCTGTACTTCTGGTTCCAGCCGACCTTGACCCAGACGTCGGAGACCAGGCTGAAGCCTTCGGTCGAGTAGAGCGGCACGGTGCGCGGGCCATCGGGGCCATCCACCGCGATGGTGCGCTGGTCGGTGTCGATGGTGAGCTTCACGCGGGGATTCCTTGAGTTAGCAGTCGATCAGGTCGAAGGTCAGGCCAAGGCTGGCGACAGCCCCGGCGATCTCGGCGCGGTAGTTGGGGTTCATGATGACCACCGTGCCGACGCCGCGGGCCGCGGCATCGGCGGGCGCCAGCACCGGGTGGCCGGTGAGCGGGACCGCTTGGCCCTGCTTCTTCGGGTTGACGTCGATCAGGCAGTCGATCAGGTCGGCCTCGGGATCGATCATGGTGGCGAAGGTCACGCCCTTGGCGCCGGCCCCCCACAGCGCGACCGGTCGTTCGGCGCCGAGCTCGGCCAGGCGCCGGCGCCAGTCCTGGGTCGCCTGGACGGTGGCGGCGGCGAAGCCGGCAACTTGATCCAGCAGTGCCGTGGGCGCACGGCCGATGCCGGCTTCGGCGCGGTCGGGCCGCCCTTCGGCCCACAGATACTGGCCGCCGAACACCGCGTCCATGCGATCGGCGACGAACCCGGCCCGACGCATGGTCTCGGCCAGCGAGTCCGGCGAGAAGTAGTTGCAGTGCTCGTAGAAGCAGTCCTGGACGACGCGGTTCTCCAGGATCCAGCCGACGTCGGGCGTCTCCAGGAACAGCCGGACATCGGGCTGGGTGGCGAGTCCGCGCCGGATCACGGTCAGGAAGCCGACGGGGTCCGGCACGTGCTCGATGGTATGGCGGGACACCACGACGTCGACCGGGCCGCCGGCGCGGTCGCGCACGAAGCCGGCATCGGCCTCGGTGAAGATGCGGGGCAGGAACGCCAGCGGCGGCCGGCCGCCGTCGCCGCGATAGGCGGGGTCGAAGCCCAGGCCCAGGCGCAGCCGCCCGCCGCCGCGGCTGGCCAGCCGCTCCAGGAAATAGCCCTGGCCGCAGCCGACCTCGACCACCGCCAAGCGCTCGCCGGTGGCCAGGATGCGGTCGGCGCGCGCGTCGACATGGGCGCTGAAGATGCCCGAGACGCTCTGGTCGTTCTCATAGGTGGCGTCGTAGATCGCGCGGTCCGGATCGAAGGCGGCGTTGAAGCCGAAGCCGCAGGCGCGGCAGACCATCAGCAGCAGACGACCGCGCACCGCGGCGCGCGCGGCTTCGGCGGTGGGATAGAGCCGGTTCTGCAGCACCGGCACTTCGGCACGGTCCAGGCAGGACAGCAGGTCGCCGCCGCCGCAGACCGGGCAGGTCGACCGGATCATGGCCGGGCCTCCGCCAGCTCGTGCCGCCACCAGTCGACGCTGTGGGCCAGGCCCGTGTCCAGGTCGAACCGCGGCGTGAACCCGACCTCGCGGTTCAGCCGCTCGACCGCGGCGACCAAGCGCGGCGGCTCACCGGATTTGGGCGGCAGGGCGCCGCGCCGGACCAGCTCGGGCCGGCCGGCCAGCCGGGCGACCCGGTCGACCACGTCATGGAGGGCCACCGGCACGCCGGAGGCGATGTTGACCGGGCCGCCGACTGCGCTGAGCGTCAGCGCCGCGAAGGCGGCGCCGGCATCGCGGCTGTCCAGGAAGTCGCGGATGCCGTCGCCCGGCCCGGTCTTGACCGGCGTGCCGGCGAGCAACCCGCGCGCTACAGCGGGAACCAGGCGGTTCGGCGACTCGGCCGTCCCGTGCAGCAGGAACAACCGGCCGGTCGCGGCGCGGTCGCCCAGCCGCTCGAACAGCCACGCCGCGGTCTCCAGCTTGGCGCGGCCATAGAGGAAGGCCGGCCGGCACGGACTCAGGCGCTCGTCGGCGACGCCGTCGGCCAGGCCCGGATCGGTCCAGTCATATTCGGCGCAGGTGCCGCCCATGACCACCCGGCCGCAGCCGGCGTCCAGGCAGCGCTCGACCAGGTCGCGGGTGGCTGCCGCCCAGTCGCGGTTGCTCTCGGCGTCCCAGAACTTGCCGTGCTCGGTGACCCAGGCCAGGTGCAGCAGGTGAGTCGGTCGGACGGCCGCGACCAGGGCCCGGCGGTCGTCGGCGTCGAGCAGGTCGGCGGCGTGCCAGGCGATCCCGGCCGATGCCTCGGCCAGGGCCGGTGCTTCGGCCGAAGTCTCGGCCGGGGCCGGGGGGCGCCGGCCGGTGCCGACTACGGCGCCGGCGGCGGCCAGCGGCGCGAGCGCGTGGCGGCCGATGAAGCCGCCCGCGCCCGTGACCAGGATGCGGGGCCGGGTCATGGGCGCAACAGCGGCAGCTGGGCGTCGCGCTCGGACAGCACGGTCGGCGCCAGCGGCCAAGCGATGCCCAGGGCAGGGTCGTTCCAGCGCACGCCGCGCGCCGCCTCGGCCACGTAGTCGGGCGTGATGGCGTAGAGCAGCTCGCTGTCGTCGGCCAGGGTCTGGAAGCCGTGGGCGAAGCCGGCCGGGATGTAGAGGGCGCGATAGGACTCGGCGGTCAGCTCGACCGCGACATGCTGGCCGAAGGTCGGCGATCCGGGCCGGATGTCGACGATCACGTCGAACACGGCGCCGCGCACGCACCGGACGATCTTGGTCTCGCCATGCGGGTCGGCCTGGTAATGCAGGCCGCGGGTGGTGCCGCGCCGGACGTTCTGCGACAGGCTCCACTGCCGGCCGCAGGCGACCAGGCCGTGCGCCTCCAGCGTCGCGGCGCAGTAGGTGCGGGCGAAGAAGCCGCGCTCGTCGCGCCGCGGCTCGATGTCGATCAGGAAAGCGCCGGGCAGGCCGGTCGGAGCGAGCTTCACGCGAACTCCTGGATCTCGGGCACGGCGATGACGAAGCGTCCGCCCCAGTCACGGATGCCGGCCATCTGCTCCATGATCTCGGCCTTGAGGTTCCAGGGCAGGATCAGCAGGTAATCAGGCTTCTCCCGGAACACCGCCTCGGGCGCTTCGACCGGAATGCCGGAACCGGGCAGCAGGTGGCCTTGCTTGTGCGGGCTGCGATCGACCACGAACGCGATTTGATCGGGCCCGACGCCGGCATAGTTCAGCAGCGTATTGCCCTTGGCCGCCGCGCCGTAGCCGGCGACCCGCCGGCCGGCCTGGCGGGCGCGGGTCAGGAAGTCGAGCAGGCCGCGCCGGCAGGCCTCGACGCGGGCGCCGAACGCGGCATAGGTCTCGCGCCGGTCGAGCCGCGCCGCGGCCTCGTCGGCGCGCACCTTGGCCAGGCCCGGGGCCGGCATCGCCGCCGGGCGGGCGGCGCTGCCGCCCCACAGCCGCAGCGACCCGCCATGGGTCGGCAGTTCCTCGACGTCGTCGACACGCAGGCCGTGGCGGGCGAAGGCGGCTTCGACGGCGCGCAGCGAGAAGTACGAGAAGTGCTCGTGATAGATGGTGTCGAACTGGACGTCGGCCATCAGCCGCAGCAGGTGCGGGAACTCGAACGAGAACACGCCCTCGGGCTTGAGCAGCCGGGCGACGCCGCCGATGAAATCGTTGAGGTCGGGGACATGGGCCAGCACATTGTTGCCGACCAGCAGATCGGCCGCCCGGCCGGCCGCCGTGAGCCGGTCGGCCATGGCCACGCCGAAGAAGCCGACCTCGGTCGGCACGCCGGCCGCGACCGCGACGGCGGCGACATTGGCCGCCGGCTCGACCCCCAGCACCGGGATCCCGCGCTCGACGAAGTGGCGCAAGAGGTAGCCGTCGTTGCTGGCGGCCTCGACCACCAGCGACTGCGGCCCCAGCGCCAGCCGCGGGATCGCCGCCTCGGCGAAGCGCCGGGCATGGTCGACCCAGCTGGTCGAGTAGGAGGAAAAGTAGAAATAGTCGCTGAACAGATCGGCCGGCGCCATGTCGTAGTCCAGCTGGACCAGCAGGCAGTCCTGGCAGACCACGGCGTTGAGGGGGCAGGTGACCTCGGGCGTGGCGGCGTCGGGGCGCCGATAGGCGTTGGCCGAGGGCATGGTGCCCAGGTCGACGAAGGGCCAAAGGCGCGGGCTACCGCAGGATCGGCAGCGGAAGGTCATGCGGCGGCAAGCTCCTCGAAGCGGGCGATCTGGGCCAGGCACAGCGCCTCGGGCGCGGCGCCGGCGCGGGCGTCCCGCCACCATTGGGCGGTCCAGGCGAGGGCCGTGGGCAGGTCCAGGCGCGGCCGCCAGCCCAGCCGCTGTTCGGCAAACGCAGACTCCAGCTCCAACAATCCCGCCTCGTGCGGGCCGGGCTCGCCGTCGGGCTCCCAACTGCCGGCGCCCGTGGCGCGGATCAGGGTCTCGATCAGCGCGCGGACCGGCACCGCGCCGCCGGCATGGGGGCCGAAATTGACGGCCTCGGGCGCCCCGGCGGAGTCGGCGGCGACCGCCTCGGCCAGGCGCAGATAGCCTTCCAGCGGCTCCAGCACGAACTGCCAGGGCCGGACCGAATTGGGATTGCGGATCCGCAGCGGCCGGTTCGATTCCAGCGCCCGGAAGAAGTCGGGGACCAGCCGGTCCTGGCCGCGGTCGCCGCCGCCGATGACGTTGCCGGCGCGGCCGGTGGCCAGGCCCACGCCACGCGCGGCCAGGAAGCTGCCGCGCCACGACGCGGCCAGGATCTCGGTGCAGGCCTTCGACGCGCTGTAGGGATCGTGGCCGCCCAGCGGATCGCTCTCGACGAAGCGCCGGCCGTCCTCCTTGTTGGCATAGACCTTGTCGGTGGTGGCGATGACCACGGCCTTGAGGTCGGGCGCCCGGTCCAGCGCCGCCAGCAGGTGGGCCGTGCCCATCAGGTTGGTGGCGTACGTCGCGACCGGATCGGCATAGCCGCGCCGGACCAGTGCCTGGGCGGCCAAGTGCAGCACCACCTCGGGCCGCGCCGCCACCACCGCGGCCTCGACCGCGGCGCGATCGTTGAGGTCCACCGCCGACCCGGGCAGCGCCGGCAGGCGGGCCGCCAGCGACTCGGGCTCGGCCGCCAGCGCCAGGCCGGTGACCTCGGCGCCCAGCCGCCGGAGCCACAGCGCCAGCCACGCTCCTTTGAAGCCGGTATGGCCGGTCAGCAGCACCCGTCGTCCGCGCCAAAATCCAGGCGTCACGCCCACACCTTCCAGGGGGCCCGGCCGGTTTGCCACAGGACCTCCAGCGCTTCCTTCTCGCGCAGCGTGTCCATGGGCTCCCAGAAGCCGTCATGGCGCCAGGCGGCGATCTGGTCTTGCGCCACCAGGCGCTCGACCGGCTCGCGCTCCCACGCGATCTCGTCGCCGTCGATCAGGTCGATGACCTTCGGTGACAGCACGAAGTAGCCGCCATTAATGAAGCTGCTGCCGCGCGGCGGCTTCTCTTCGAACCCCGTGACCCGGTCGCCATCGACCAGCGATGCGCCGAAGCGGCCGGGGGGCTGCACCACCGTCATCGTGGCGAGCTTGCCGTGACGGCGGTGGAACGCGATCTCGGCCGTGACGTCGACGTTGCCCAGGCTGTCGCCGTAGGTCAGGCAGAAGGCGTCCTCATCCTCGATGTAGCGGCGCACCCGGCGCACGCGGCCGCCGGTCTGGGTCTCGTCGCCGGTATCGACCAGCGTGACCCGCCACGGCTCGGACCGGATGTCGTGGTAGGCGACGGTGTTGCCCGCCAAGTCGAAGGTGACGTCGGCCCGGTGCAACAGGTAATTCGCGAAATACTCCTTGATCACATAGCCCTTGTAGCCCAGGCAGATCACGAAGTCGTTGATGCCGTGGGCGGCATAGATCTTCATGATGTGCCACAGGATCGGGCGGCCACCGATCTCGATCATCGGCTTCGGGCGCAGATGCGATTCCTCGGAGATCCGGGTGCCGCGGCCGCCGGCCAGGATGACCAGTTTCATGCAGCCCACGCAGGGCGGGGCGATGCGGGCGCCGTGTCACGGCGGTCGACCAGGGTCGAGATCATCGCGCGGTTAAATGGGTAACACCGCACTCTGTCAAGCCGGCGCGTCAATGAGGCCGCGCGCGGCGAGGAATTCGTCGAGGGCCGCGGATGCCGCGGCCAGGACCGACGCCCAGTCGCCCGCCTGCGGCTGCCGGAACAGCCGCATGCTCCGGTACCAGTCGGTGTCGGTGCGCTCGAACTGCCACCGCCAGTCGGGCTCTTCCTTCAGCAACAGCCACACCGGTCGCCCGAGCGCGCCGGCCAGGTGCGCGACGCTGGTGTCGGCGGCGATCACCAGGTCGAGCCCGGCGATCAGGGCGGCGGTCCCGATGAAGGCGAAATCGGGCGGGTCGAGCTCGGGCAGCACGACCACATCAGCGCGGTTCAGGCAATCCCGCTCGGCGTCGTCGATGTCCGGCTTGAGCGACACGATCTGGGCGCCGCGGCCGCACAGGGCGTTCGTGACCAGGTCGATGGGCACGTCCCGCTCGACCGCCCCGTTCCGGGCGCCCCGCCACGCCACGCCGATGCGCGGCCCGGGGTGTGGCGGCAGCGGCGGGGGCACCGCCGTCGCCACCAGATAGCCGTCCGGCGACGGGACCGGGGCGGCGGTGTCGCCGAGCAGATGGGGCAGGCTCAGCAAGGGCAGGCACCAGTCGGGGCGTGGCATCGGCGTGTCGGGCAGCAGCAGCCGGACGTCGCGCAGCAGCGGCTGCGCGCGCAGAAATCCCATCAGTGTCCGGGGCACGAACAGCTGGGCATGGAAGCCGGCCGCCTGCAGCCGGGGCAGATAGCGCACGAATTGCAGGGTGTCGCCCAGGCCCTGCTCGTGGCTGACGCAGATCGTGGCGCCCGCGGCGACGGGTTCGCCGAACCAGGGCGGCACCCCCGACGCGACCAGCTGGTCGTGGAGCGGGCTAATGCCGATGCCGATGTCTCCCCGTCGCCGGCCCTCCATGTATCGCCAGCCCTCGCGGACCCGCCCGACCGCGTGCAGGGTGTAGCCGACCGCATAGGTTTCCGCGGCCAGGCTGCGCACATCCTGCGGAATCAGGCCCGGGTCGACCCGCCGGCCGCGAGCGGCGAGCAGCGCGAAGCGCCAGGCGCGCAGGGCGATGGCCGCATCGGGATGGGCCGCCGCGGTGTCGGCGCCCAGCCGTTCGGCTTCGGCACAGCGGCCGGCGGCGATCAGCGCCGCGACGTCGGCGGCGGCCCGGTCCGCCGGCGTCACGGCAAGCGCCCGCGGTCGGCGCAGGCCTCCAGGAGCCTGGCGAGGGCGTCGATCGGCGCCCGGTCATGGCGCAGTCGGCCGTCCGCGGCGCGCAACAGCGCCGTCTCCCGGGCGCGCAGCTCGGCGCTGTTGATCAGCGCGACGGCGCGGCGGACATAGGCGTCGACGCTGTCCGAGACCAGGTCGCCCAGTCCCATCTGCTCCAGGATGGCGGCGCTGTGCCGCTCGCGCATGAAGTGGCCGCGCAGGGTGACCACCGGCAGGCCGGCGGCGATCGCGTCAAGCGTCGTGTTGCAACCACTCCAGCCGATGGAATCCAGGAACAGATGCGCGCGCCGCTGGAGTCCCAGAAAGGCCGCGGTCGGCAGGTGCGGCAGCAGCCGGACATGGCGTTCGGCCTCGAGCCCTTCGGCCCGGAAGGCCGCGTCGAGCCGGTGCTGGAACGTCGCGCCATGCTCTGCCGCGGCGTCGGCACGGGGCCAGGCGCTGAACAGGAACAGCGCGGCCGGCGCCCGCGCGGCGATAGCCGCGAAGACGCGATCGTTGGCGGGGCGGTGCTTGGCCATGAGTTGCGTGCACAGGCACACCACCCGGTCGGGCGGGAAGGCCGGCAGCGGCGGATCGACCGGCTCGATCGGCGGTCGGTCGTAATAGACCGACAGGTTGGGCAGGCGGACCAGGCGCTCGCTGTAGAAGCGGTCGGCATCAGGCAGTTCCATCGCGTCGCTGGACAGGAACCCGTCGATGGTGGGAAAGCCTGATGTGACCGGATGGCCCCAGGACGTCAATTGGACCGGCGCCAGGCGCAGCGCCGCCAGTTGCAGGGCTGTGGGATCCATGCCGATCTCAGGGAAGATCAGCACGTGCAGGCGGTCCGCCCGAATCGCCGCGGCCAGGTCCTCGACCGATGACGGGCCGCTGACGAACCGGACGCACCGGGCTTCGGCGGCGGCGGTCGCGGCGTCGCGATGGTGGCCGGCGTAATAGCCGTACAGGGCGATGCGGTCGGCCGGCAACTGCTCGACCCAGCCGCGGATGGGCAGCGCCCAGTTGGCGTGCTGTCGGAAGTAGGCCGAGACGATGCCCACCCGCACCCGTTCGCCGGCCTGCCGCGGCGCGGCTGCCGGCGCCGTCCGATGCCCGGGATGGGCGGCTTGGGCCAGGCGGCAGACCAGATTGCCGAACACGACCTGGTAGGGCTTACAGTCGATCCGGTAGTAGGGGAGCGGGAAGATATCGGCGTGGGCCAGGGCGTGCGCCGCGTCCCGGCACGCAGCCGCATCGGCATCGCGGTAGTGGCGGTCGAGGGCGAGCAGATCCCGGGTGAAGGCCGCCAGCCGCCGCTGCTCGTCGTCGGCGCTCGCCGGCACCGGCGAGAGGTGCTGCAGGCAGCGGCAGATCCGGTACAGATGATGCAGGCTGGCGAGCCGCGGATCGGGCGCCGGGGCCTCGGCCAGCGTCGCGCCGGCTTCGTCCCAGCGGCGCAGGCTGATCAGCAGCGTGACCGTGTTGTATCGCACCAGCGGATGGGCCGGGTTCCCCGCCAGCGCAGCGCGATAGGCGTCGAGCGCCGCCGCAGGGTTGCGGTCCGCCAGCAGGTTGGCCTTGTTGATCGTCGCGTCGGCCAGGTCGGGTTGGGCCCGGAGCGCGTGGTCATAGAGCGCCAGCGCGTCGTCTGCTCGGCCGGCCGCCTGGTACCGGACGCCCAGATTGAAGGCCGCGAGGGCGTGAGCCGGATCCATCGCCAGCGCGGTCTGATAGCGCGCGCTGGCCCCGTCCGGATCACCGGCATGGTCGGCGCTGACCCCGGCCAGGAAGTGCAGGTCGGCGTCCGGTCGGAGTGCCGCGGCGCGGTCGAACAGGTCCTGGGCGTCGGCGGGTCGGCCGAGCCCGAAGGCGGCGCGCCCGGCATCGGCGAGCAGCGCGGGGTCGGCCGGCCAGCCATGGTCCGCGAACCAGGCCAGGGCGGCGGCCAGCTCGCCCGCGGCGAGCAGCATGCGGCCATCGCTGGCGTCGGTCATGCGAAGCTGGGGGCGATGCTGCGGAAGAACCGCATCGCGCCGTGAGTATCGACGATGCCGAGATGGTCGAGGCGAGCGCGGATGGTCACCAGGTTCTCGGCGGCGTTGAGGTCGATCCGGGTGGCGCCGGCGGTGGCCTGGGGCCGCGGCGGGATGGCCACCGCCGCCCGATCCTGTCCGTACCGATCGAGGATCGCGTGGATGTCGGCGACGATCGCGTCATAGGCGTGCGGTTCGCGCGCCACGGCCGCCGTCATCGCCTGGGCCGTCCGGGTGGCGAAGGCCGCCCGGTCCGGGAGGTCGCCGAAGCCGCCGGCGTCGCGCAGGCGCGCCACGATCCGCAGGTGGAAGGACGCCATGACGACCTCCAGCATCGGGCAGTCCGGGAACATCGGATCGACCAGCCCGCCCTCGTCGGCCTGGAAGGCGTCGCGGCGCGCCTGGCCGCCGCGGTGGTTGAGATAGCCCTGGCCGAAGGAGTTGTGGCTCATGCCCCAGATCGACAGCGGCAGTTGGGTCCAGGCGATGCGGCCTTGGGTTTGCGCGATGTGGACGGCGTTGGTCACGGCCGAGCTGAGGTCGGGCAGCCGGTCCAGGAAATAGCGGCCGAAGCGGCGCCTGGTCTCCTCGATCACGCCGCGCGCGACGAACGCCTGATAGATCCCCGGCATGGCGTGATAGACCCAGGGATCGGACATGTAGGCGTTCAGGAAGAAGCTGGGATGGGCGACGGTGCAGCCCATCCCGACCGATGCGTGGAAGATGTTCCGCAGGTAGGGGTTGGTGGCGGTCGGCCAGTAGTAGGCGCAGGGCGACCAGCCCAGGATGTCGGCCCGGGTGGTGCCCAGGATCTGGTCGGCGGCATCGATCGCGTTCAGGGCGAGGGCATCGTCGTCGCCCAGGATGGTGACGTAATCCCCGGTCGCGGCGGCCAGTCCCGCCTCCCAGCTGTCGGACATGGGCAGCGGCGTGTCCGATCGGATCGCCTTGAGCGGCTGGGCGGCAGCGGCCTCGGCGAGGACGGCGGCGGTCTCGGGGCCGCCGGCATTGTCCATGACGATCACCTCGAGGCGCGGATGGCGGACCTCGGCCAGACACCGCAGCGTCACCCGGAGGGTGTCGGGGCGCCGATAGGTCGGCACGATCACGCTGTATCGGATCGTCATGGCAGGGCGGGCGCTGGGCTGCTCGCCAGGATGTCGCGGAACGCCGCCTCGACGCTGCGCGCAAAACCGGCCTCGTCGCGTAGGCGCGACGCCGCCATCGCGGCGCGCACGCCGCTGCGGTCGGGCGGATCGGCGATCAGCGCCAGCGCGGTCTCGACATAGGCCCCGGGATCGGCGGCGATCCACGCGGGCCGGCCGACCTGGGTCAGGAGGCTGGCGCCGACGCGCGCGGCATGGCGGTTGCCGCGCAGGGTCACGACCGGGACGCCCATCCACAGCGCTTCGCAGGTGGTCGTCGTGCCGGTGTAGGGGAACGGATCGAGCGCCACGTCGATCAGCCGGTAGGCCTCGAGATGGTGGGCGCGCACCGGCATCCAGCCGAAGATGTCGACCCGTTCGGGGGCGACGCCGTGGGCCGCGAAGCGCCCGCGCACCCGGTCGGCCAGGCGCGGGTCGCCGAGCGGCCGGCTCTTCAGCACCAGCCGCGTGCCCGGCGCTCGGCGCAGGATGTCGGCCCACAGCGCGACGGTCTCGGGCCCGACCTTGGCCAGGTTGTTGAACGATCCGAAGGTCGGCGGCCCGCCGCGCCCGAGGGGGCCGGCCTCGACCGCGGGCGCGGCGGCCGGGGGACGGTAGCACAGAAAAACCGGCAGCCGGATCAGGCGCTCGCTGTGATGCGCATCGGCCACGTCGGGCGGGTCCGCCACCGCGTCGGTCAGGCGCCAGCCGATCGAGCGGAGGCCGGTGGTGCCCGGATAGCCGAGCCACGTCACCTGTACCGGGGCCGGCCGCAGTCCGAACACGCCCAGGCGGTTGCCGCCGGTGTGGCCGGCGAGGTCGACCAGGACGTCGATGCCGTCGGACCGGATCCACGCCGCGACCGTCCGGTCGTCGGCGCCGTTGGTGTCGCGCCAGTGGTCGACCAGCCCGCGCAGGCGGTCGGTCGCGTCGTCGGCGAAGGGCACGCCGGCATAGGCGAACAGCTCAACCGCGCCGCGATCATGCGCCGCGAGCAGCGGCTCCAGGAAGGCCGACACCGGGTGGTTGGTGAAATCCGCCGAGACATAGCCGATCCGCAGGCGCCGCCCGGCCGGCGGCACCGGTCGAGGCGACACGCCCGGCGGCTCGAAGCGGTCGGCCCAGGCCCGATGCTCGGCCAGCAGCCGGGCCGGATCGATGGGCCGATAGTTGAGCGCCAGCAGCCGGTTCGTGGCGCTGGCGGCGGCATCCGGATCGAGGGCCAGCGCCCGGTCGAACGCCGCCACCGCGTCGTCCATCTCGCCGGCCTCGCGCAGGCACGACCCGAGATTGCTCCAGGCCGAGGCATTGGCGGCATCGAGCGCGATCAGCCGCTGGAAGCAGGCGATGGCCTCGCTCAACCGCGCCGCTTCCTTGAGCGCCACGCCCAGATTGCCGAGGGCGCCGCGATGGTCCGGCGTCAGCGCCAGGGCGCGCTCCAGCGCCTGGACGGCCGCGATCGGGTCGCCGGCGACCAGCCGCGCGCTGCCGTGGTTGGCGTGGGCGTCCGCGTCGTCCGGGAGGGCGGCGGCGATGCGGGCGAACGCTGATGCTGCCGCCTCGGCCTGCCCGACCACCAGCAGGGCCGTGGCGTGGGAATGGGCGACCGCCAGGTTGTCCGGCAGCAGGCGGGCCGCATGGGTCAGCGCGGCTTCGGCCTCTCGCGCCTGGCCGGCATCGAGCAGCAGGGCGCCAAGGTCGGCCCAGGCCTCGCCGGCGGCCGGATCGAGCGCGACCGTCCGCTCCAGCGCCGCCCGGGCGCCGGCGGCGTCGCCGGCGGCGGCCAGGGCGCGCCCGAGCTGCAAGGTGGCATCGCGGTAGTCCGGTTTGAGGCGGAGCGCCTCGCGCTGGGCGGCGGCGGCCTCGTCCGGCCGCCCTGCCGCGAGCAGAGCCAGGCCCTGGTTGTAATGGGCGGACGGGTCGGCCGGCGCGAGCGCGACCGCCCGCTGCTGGGCGGTGACGGCGTCGTCCAGGCGGCCGACGGCGCGGTAGGCGGCACCCAGATGGCTCGCGGCGTTCGGCAGGGCCGGCGCCACCACCAGCGCCTTCTCGATCAGCGGGATGGCGTCGGCGGCACGTCCGGTCTGCAGCAGCACCACGCCCAGCAGATGCAGACCGTCGGGATGGTCCGGCATCGCCTGCAGCAGCTGGCGGTAGGCGGCCTCGGCGGCGGCCGGGTCGCCGCCGCGATGGCGGGCCAGCGCGACTTCCAGCATCGCCTCGGGCGCGGCGGCCGGCCGCTTGGACTGCTCCAGGCACCAGCCCTGCCACAGCTGCCGATACGCAGCCTCCACCTGACGCGCGAAGCCCGAGGCATCAGCCAAGGGTGAGGCGGCCACCCGCTGCCGAAGCTCGGCGCGGAGCTGGGCCAGCCGCGCCGGGTCGCGCGCCAAGCCGACCGCGATCTCGACATAGTGCTCGGGCGTGGCGGCGATCAGGTCGTCGAGGCCGACGCGATGGAGCAGGCTGGCGCCGACGCGGGCGGCATGGCGGTCGCCGGCCAGCGTCACCACCGGCACGCCCATCCACAGTGCTTCGCAGGTGGTCGTGGTGCCGGTGTAGGGAAAGGTGTCGAGCGCGATGTCGATCGTCCGGTAGCGGTCCAGATGCTGCGCCTGGTTGCCGATCCACGGGATGATGTCGAGGCGCTCGGCCGGTAGGCCGCGCTGACTGAAACGCTCGGCCGTCGCCGCGGCGATGGCCGGATCGGTGAACGAATGCGCCTTCAGCGCCAGCCGCGACCCGGGCACCGCGGTCAGGATGCGCAGCCACAGCTCGATGGCCGGATCGGTCAGCTTCGGCAACATGTTGAACGAGCCGAAGGTGACCAGGCCGGTGCGCGCCGACGGCGGCGGGCCGACGGGCGGCGCGTCGGCCGGCGGCTCGAAGCACAGGAACCCGCCCGGCAGCCGCACCAGGCTTTCGGAATGGACCCCGTCGGCCGCGCCTGGCGGGTCGGCAACGGCATCGGTCAGGCGGTAGCCGATCGCCGACAGGCCGGTCGTGCCGGGATAGCCGAGCCAGGCGATCTGTACGGGGGCCGGCCGTCGCGCCAGCGCTAGCAGGCGCGTATAGGCGGTGTGCCCGGACAGGTCGACCGCGATGTCGATGCCGTCGGCCTCGATCTGCGCTGCCACCGCCCCGTGGTCGGCCGTTGCGACCGCGCGCCAGTGATCGATCTGGTGCCGGATCTGCACCGTGACGTCATCCTCGCGCTCGCCGCTGGAATAGGCGAACAGCTCGACCTGGCTGCGGTCGTGGCAGCGCAGCAGCGGCAGCAGGAAACTGGCGACCGGATGGCGGCACAGGTCGCCGGACAGGTAGCCGACCCGCAGCCGGCGGTCGGGCTCCGGCCGATTGGCGTGGCGCCGCGGCACCGGTGCCAGCGGCAGGGCCACGCGCCGGTCGAACGCGCGCGCGATCGCCAGCTGCTCGGCCGCCGTCGCCGCCGGCCGGTAGTTGAGCGTGAACAGCAGCGTGTTCCAGGCCAGGGGGCGATCGGGGTCCAAGGCCATGCTGCGCCGGCTGGCCTCGATCGAGCCGTCGATGTCGCCGGCAATCCGGCGCATGGCGGCCAGGTTCGTCCAGCCGACCCGGCGCGCCGGCTGCAGGGCGATCACCCGCTCGAAGCGGCGTGCCGCCTCGGTCCATCGGTCCTGCCGGGCGAGCGCCAAGCCGTGGTCGAGGGCGAGCTGGGCGTCGTCCGCCGGCGTTTCGGCCGGCTGCGCTTCGGCGCGTATATATAGAGTGTGCGCGTCGTCGAGCGCGCCGGCGTCGCGGCGCAGATTGGCCAGCCCATGCAAGCCCCGGCGGTCACAGGGCCAGGTCGCCAGCAGCCGCTCGAACAGCGGGACGGCCTCGGCCCCGCGCTGGGCCTCGGCCAGCAGCCGGCCGAGCAGGGCCAGGGCGTCGGGCTGGTCGGGCGCCAGCGCCAGGGCGGCGCGGAACGCGGCCTCGGCGCCCGTCGCGTCGCCGTCGTTCGCAAGCCTGGCGCCGCGGTGGAGAAGGGCCGCCAGCGAACCGGGCGGCACATCGGCGGCGGTCGCCGGCGGGAGCGAGGGAGCAGTCATGCTGCGACGCCCTATAGCATGCCCCGGCCGAGCGCTCCCAGCGGCTGGATGGCACGCTGAATCCGCCCGGCGGAGCCGTCTCCGGGCACCTCTCGCCGGGCCTCGTTCGCGGCAGCCGTAGCAGTGCGGCAACGGCTGCGGGAAATTGGCAACAGGATGACGGCGCTGGGACCGGCGCGCAGCTGCCGGTCGAGATTCGTGTGCTGAACGAGGGCCGAGCCGCAGGCGCGCTGGGCATCGTCCACCGCCGCTTCGCGCGCATATATACAGAGTGTGCGCCGCATCCAGAGCGCCGGCTGGTCGGGCGTCGGCGAATCGGCGGCAAATCGGCAACGGTCGGCGGCGGGAGGATTGGACGACGACGTCGCGATGCCCTATAGCATGCTCCCGCTGAAGCGCCCGCACGGCTCCCAGGGCACGCCAGGTCCACGGGTCACGGAGCGGAATCGGGAGATGAGGTGTGTCTGCCACGCTACGGCGGCGCAGCCCAGGAACCAGAACGGCTCTAAGCGTTGCAGCGGAGCAACAGAGCGGCTCGGAAATCGGTAGTCAGAAACTCACTAATCATTTTCCCCCTTGATGACCGTGCCGACGCAATTTACACCTAAGGCCGGCCTCAGGGTCGCTGTCGGGTGGTGGGTCGAGAAGGGCGGGATTGCCTGGCTTTGGACACCGTGCTCACCGAGATCGCAGCGCTCAGGTAACGAGTTAACTATTGGAGTGAGCCTCGATGGCGACGACATTCAACGCGGTCTTCTACCTACAGAGCAATCCGGACGTCGCGGCGGTGGTCGCGACCGGGACCGTGACGGCGCTGCAACACTTCCAGCTGTTCGGGTCGAAGGAAGGCCGCAACCCGAATGCGTTCTTCAATGACGCCTACTACCTCGCGCAGAACCCGGACGTCTCGGCGGCGGTGAAGGCGGGGACGATCGATGCGCTGACCCACTTCGCGGCCTTCGGCTTCAAGGAGCTGCGGGACGCCAACCAGAACTTCAACACCAAGCTGTACCTGCTGAACAACCCGGACGTTTCGGCGGCGGTGCGCGCGGGCCTGATCGACGCGCTGACCCACTGGAACCTGTTCGGCCGCAACGAGAACCGCGTCGCCTACGACAACTCCAGCCCGCCGAAGCTGATCCCGGCCGGCACGGTCATCTCGACCACCGTCGGCACGGCGCAGGCTGGCTCGACCTTCAACCTGACCACCGCCACCGACAACCTGACCGGCACGTCGGGTGCTGACACCTTCAACGCGATTTACGACGCGAACTCGGGCCCGACCGGGTCGCAGACCACGTTCAACCCGCTCGACTCGGTCAAGGGCGGCGGCTCGGGCGTCGGCACCAACACCCTGGCGCTGACCGTCATCGACGATTCGGCCGCGGCGACCACGGTGACCCTGGCGAACGTCCTGGGCCCGACGGTCTCGAACGTCCAGAACATCAACATCAAGACCACCTACTCGAGCGGCGCGATCCAGGCCGGCACGTTCGTCTACAACGCGACCAACACCACCGGCGCCACCCAGTGGATCGTCGGCGGCACGTCGCAAGCCGCGGTGTCGATCTTCAGCATCGGCAACGTTGCGTCGTCGTCGAACGGCGCCACGACGTCGAACATCGCCTTGCTCGGCAATTCGGGCGGCGTGACGATCCAGTTCAACAGCGCCCTGCTGACCGGCACGGCCGACACGCTGAACCTGAACGTCGGCGGCACCAATTCGGGCCTGGTTTCGCTCGGCGGCAGCGCCGCGGGCTCGACCTTCGAGACGGTTAACATCACCGCTTCGGCCAACGGCGCCCTGAACGTGCCGCAGTTCGGCGACTCGGTGGGCGGTGCGCAGACGATCAACCTCACCGGCTCGGGCAACCTGGTCCTGGGCAACAACTCGGGCATCCCCGGCGCGACCAACGGCTCCGCCGCCGCCAGCAACGAGCTGAAGTTCGGCCTGACCCAGTCCAACTCCAGCGGCACGCTGAACGCGTCGACCTTCACGGGCAACCTGAACGTCGCGTTCTTCGACAATAACTCCTTCGTCGGGATCAATGGCGGCGCGGCCGGCACGATCCGCGATGCCGTGACGGTCACCGGCGGCAGCGGCACGAACCGCTTCAACTTCGGCGCCGGCCTGAACACCTCCGACTCCGTCAACGGCGGCACCAGCGGCAAGAACACCCTGGCGATCTCGACCCCGAGCAGCTTGGTTTCGGGTCTGGCGATCAGCAACATCCAGGTGCTGGAAGCCGACGCCCTCACCGGCACCTACACGGTCTCGAACCTCAACGGCGGCAATGTCGGCGTCCTGCTCGCCGGGCCGGGCCCGCTCACCGCGGCCTCCGGCAACAACGTGACGGTCACCGGCCTGTTCTCGACCGGGCCGAACAATGTGACGGTCTCGGGCGCTGGCTGGGGTGCCAACGCGGCCAACGCTCTGACGGCGACGCTCGCTGTCTCGGGCGCCACGACCGCCGGTCAGTTCGATATCGTCAACACGACCCTGGTGGCGACGGGCGCGACGGGCATCACCATCAACAGCCTGTCGATGGCCGGCGTCGAGACGCTGAACCTGACGTCCAACCTGAACGGCTCGACCACGTTGGGCACCGGTCAGGCGAATGCGATCACGGCCCTCACCGACTCCAACCTGACTTCGGTCAACGTCGCGGGTGCGGGTGCGCTCAACCTGAACCTCAGTGGCAACAGTGCCCTGCTGCTGGTGAATGCGGCCACCGCCACCGGCAACATGACGATCGTCGGCGCGACTGCCGGCACCACGGCCGAACGCATCACGGCTGGCTCCGGCGCGACGTCGATCGCCGGCACCGCGGCGTCGGGCGACATCGTCGTCGGCGGCTCGGGCAACAACACGCTGCAGGGTGGTCAGGGCGCCGATACCATCACCGGCGGCTCGGGCAAGACGATCTTCCGCTACACGAACGTGATCGACAGCGAGACCAGCGGTGGCACGGGTGTCGACCTGATCACCGACTTCGCGACGGGTCGTGACAAGTTCGCCTTCGCTCCGGGCAACACCCTGGGCAACGGCTTCTCGGCGGGCGCCGGTGGTCTCGGCACCTCGACGGCAGGCAGCTTCGCCGCGGGCACCGCGGTGTACGTGGCCCTGGTGTCCGGCACGACCACGGCGTCGGGTCTCGACACCGTCGGCAGCGCCGGCGAGGCCCTGCTGGCGGCGACCACCAGCACCAGCACCGGTACCTTCGCGGTGGCGGTGGTGACGGTCACCTCGGGTTCGCTGCTCGGCACCTACCTGTTCATCCAGGACTCGGGTTCGGGTGGCGGCAGCTACAACTCGACCAGCGACATGATCATCAACATCACCGGCGCCACGGCGGCTCCGGTGGCCTCGGACTTCACGTTCTTCTAAACGAAGAGGTGGGGCTGGGCGGAGGCGCCTCCGGGCGCCTCTGCCAAATGCCGAGACACGTGGCCCGCCTCGCGAGAGGCGGGCTTTTTTTTGATGCGGCGCTGGGCGCACGTGCTGTCGTGCCTGGCTTGGACCATGATCCGCGCCGTTCGAATCCAGCAGGATTAACCCCGGATGACCAACTCCACCGCCAGCACCGCTGACGATCGTTGGACAGGCGAGCACACGCGGGCGCTTCGCTATTTCGAAGCCGGTGCGGTGCGCACCGCGGCCACCATCCTGGACGGGCTGCGGGGCGTCCTGGGTGATCGGGCGGCATTCTGGGCGGACTTGGCCCGCGCCTTGATTGGCAGCCGGCGAGTCGACGAGGGCATCGCCGCCGCCCGGCAGGCCTTGGCGCTGGACGGCGGCAACGCCGGCGCCGCGGCAACGCTGGCGCAAGGGCTGCTGCGCCAGGGCCGCCTCGACGAAGCCGACGCCATCGTCGCGTCGGCTGTCGGTCCCGGCCAGGCGGAGCCGGAATTGCTGTTGGCCCGCGCCGTGGGCGCCATCCTGCGCGGCCAGACCGATTCGGCAATCGCCGACTTGGACGCCGCGATCGCCGGCCGCGCCGGGTTCGCGGAGGCTTTGGTCGCCCGCGCGCAGATGCGGGCCCGTCTCGGTCAGCTCGACGCCGCGCTCGACGATGCCGACGCCGCCGTGCGGGCGAAGCCGAAACTGGCGTCACCGCACGTCGTTCGCGCCCGGTTGCTGGCGATGCGGGGCGACCATGTCCAGGCGCTGGACAGCGCGCGAACCGGCATCGCTCACGATCCGGGCGCCCCGGAGGGCTATCTGGAAGCGGCATCGGCCGCGCAGGCGATGGGGCAGGCTCCCGCCGCCCTGGAATTGCTGCGTGCCGGCGTGGCCGCCGTGCCGGGCCATCCCGAGCTCATCGCCCGCGCCGGTCTGGCGCTGGCCCTCGCCGAGCGTCACGAAGAAGCGGTGCCGCTGCTGGAGCATGCCGTCGCACTCAGCCCGTCCCGGCGGGACGTCGCGGTTGCGCTGGCCCATGGCTTGGACCGCCTGCAGCGGACCGACGAGGCCGAGGCGGTTCTGCGCCGCGCGCACGAGCGCGCGCCGGCGGACGCCGATCTGACCGCCAATCTGTCCTTGTTCCTGATCGGCCTGGCCAAGCTGGACGAGGCGGCCGCGCTGGCGGCGGAGGCCGCTGCCCGCCACCCCGGTTCGGTCCTGGTTCGTGCCGCCGTCATCGCCTCGGCGCCGGATCCCACGGATCCGGCGCTGCGCCCGGCGGAGCGAAGTGCCGGCCTGGCACAGGTGCTGGTCCAGATTGCAACGGCGTTGTCACGCCGGGAATGGGCGAGCCGTCCGGACCAGTCCGAGCGCGCCGAGGCGTTGGCGGAGGTCGCGGCCGCGGTCGATCCCGGGTCCAGCGCCGCGCCGATGTGGCTGGGCCTCGCGCGCGTGCGCCGCAACGACATCGACGGCGCCATCGACGCGTTCCGGGAGGTGGTGCGGCGTGAACCCGGCAACGCGGCCGGGCGTCAGAACCTGGCTGGAACCCTGGCGCGGGCCGAGCGCTTTGTCGAAGCGACCGACGTCGCGCGCGAAACCCTGTCCGTGAAGCCGGACGATCCGACGGCGCTCGCCGCCTTGGCCTCGATCCTGCGGTTGAGGGTATTGCGCGGCCGGACCGAGCCGGTCCCGGCCGGCGGCGTGGCCGTGCCCGACTATCGGGACGAAGCCGCGGCGCTGGCGCGCCGGGCCCTGGAGATCGATCCCGATGGCCCGACCACGATCGCGGTCGCGACCGAGGTGTTGGACACGGTCGGCGCCTATGCCGAGGCGCTGGCCGTCGCCGAGCGAGCCGCGACCCTGTTCCCGACCGTGGCGGAGTCGCACCGCCGGCTGGCGATCCTCCGGCTGCGGATGACCCGGCACGCTGAGGCCGAGGCTGCGGCGCGGCGAGCGATCGAGCTTGGGCCCGACGAGGCCAGCAACCATTTGGGCCTGGCCGCGGTCATGTATGACTGCGCGCGCTATGCCGAGGCCTACAGCGCGGTCGGCGCCGCCCTCGCCAAGAATCCGGACCACCCCGAAGCCCAGGCGCTGCGTGTCACCATCCTGACACGACTCAATCGTCCCGACGAGGCGCTGCCCTTGCAGCTCGCATTGCTGGAGAAAGATCCGAATAATTATCGGCATCACATGAATGCCGGATTCATCTTCTATCAGAAGAAGCAGGCGGGAAAGGCGATCGCGGCGATGGGCCGGACGCTGGAGCTGCATGCGCGCCTGCCCGAAGCCCATCAGATCCGCGGTGCGTCATTCGGATTCCTGGCCCAGCACGACGAGGCCGTGGCCGAAGCCTGGAAGGCCGTGGAGGTCGCGCCGGATCGGCTGGGATTCTGGACGACCTACCTCTACAACCTGAGCTATCATCCGACCCGCCCGGCCGAATCGATCTTCGCGGAGTTCGAGCGCTGGGGCCGGATGCAGGCGCATCTGCTGCCGCCGCCCGAGCGCGGCTGGGACACGGCACCCGACCCGGACAAGCGGCTGCGCATCGGCTACGTGTCGCCTGATTTCCGCGCCCACACCTCCCGCTTCTATTACGAGCCGCTGTTCGAGCACCAGGACCGCCGCCAAGTCGAGCTGTTCGCCTACTCGGCCGTGAGCGCGCCCGACCAAGAAACCCAGCGGATGCGGACCTACTTCGACCACTGGCGGCCGATCCAGGGGTTGTCGGACGATGCCGTGGCCGAGATGGTCCGCCGCGACCGCATCGATATCCTGGTCGATGGCACCAACCACATGGCCGAAGGCCGGCTGATGCTGTTCGCGCGCAAACCGGCGCCGGTCCAGGTGACCTGGCTGGGCAGCATCTGGACCACCGGCCTGACGGCCATGGACTATACGCTTCAAGACCCGTACATGGCGCCGCCCGGGACCGAAGCGGTCTTTACCGAAAAGATCTGGCGGCTGCCCCATAGCCTGTTCTGCTTCCGCCCGCCGCCCACCGCCCCGGAGACCGCGCCGGTGCCGTCGCGGGCCACCGGCTATGTGACCTTCGGCTATACCGGACGCAGCGAGCGCCTGAACGATCGGGTGATCCGGGCCTGGGCCCGCATCCTGGACGGCGTGCCCGGGTCGCGTCTGGTCCTGGATTTCCCGTGCTTCGGGGACGACGACACGCGAGACCATTTCATCGCGGTCTTCGAGCGGCTGGGCATTGACGTCTCCCGGGTGACCTTCACCTACAGCCGGTCGGTGTGGGACGCCCTCGCCGGGATCGACATCATGTTGGACAGCTTCCCGCATAGCGGCGGCACCATGCTGTTCGACGGCCTGTGGGCAGGGGTGCCGGCCGTCACCCTCAAGGAGCGGCCGCCCTGCGGCCGCATCGGCACCGGGTTGATGATGAACCTGGGCCTTGCCGACTGGGTGGCCGACAGCGAGGACGACTACGTCAGCAAGGCAATCGCCTTCGCCGGGCGGACCGCGGAGCTGGACGCGCTGCGCCGCGGAATGCGCGACCGGATGCGCGCGTCGCCGCTGATGGACGAAGCCGGTTTCGCCGGCGCCGTCGACCATGCCTTTCGCACGATGTGGCGCGACTGGTGCGCGAGCCAGGGGGCGCCGATGGTCTCGGTGCCGACCGACGGGGTCGGCGGGGCCGCCCTGTGGTCGACGCGGCGGATGCGATGGCGCGGCGACTATCAGGCTGCGCTCGATGCGGCGGGCCAAGTGGCGTCCGCCAATCCGGACAGCCCGTTAGCCGCCCTGGCGCTGGCCGAGTGTCAGGTCGAACTCGGCGATTACGCGGGCGCGCGGCCGATCGTCGACCGGCTCGCGGCCTTGCCGGCGCCGCCGCCGGGCGCCTGGATCGCCAAGGCACGCTGTCATCTGTGGGCGGGCGAAGCGTCGGAGGCGCTGGTCGCGGCGACCCGGGCCCGGGAACAGGAGCCCTTGTCGCACCGCCCCGCGGCGGTCGAGGCGGCGGCGCATCTGCGCGCGGGCGATCTGGCGGCCGCCGAGGTGGCGGCAGTCCGGGCGCTCACGCTGGCGTCCGACGATCCGGAAGCGCTGGCGGCCATGGCGATGGTCCGCCAGGCCCAGGGCCAGGCGGCCAACGCCCTGCGCATCCTGGAGACCGCGACCCACCTGGCCCCCGTCGTGCCGGAGGTCTGGGAACTGCTGGCGGTCGCCTACGCCCGCCAGGGCAAGCTGGACGAGACGGCGGCATACGCTCAGAAGGCCGTGAAGGCCAAGCCGAACGCGTGGCGGGCCTTGTGCGTGCTGGCCGAATTGGCCCGCGCCCAGGAGCGTCATGGCGATGCCATCGACTTCTGGCGCCTGGCCTACAAGTACGACCAGCGCGACCTCGGCCTGCTGCTCAACTTGGCCGATGCGCTGCGCACATCAGGCCATATCCGGGAGTCGGCGGCGGTCGCGCGGCGCGGCGTCGAGGTGCATCCCAACACCGCGGAGACCTGGCTCAACCTCGGCGCCGTGATGCACGCGACCGAGGACGCGAGCCAGGCGATCGTGTGCTACAAGCGCGCCCTCGAACTCAAGCCATCGCTGATGGGCGCCTATTCCAACTTGGCGGCCCTGCTGCTGCGCCAGGACCGCTTCGACGAGGCCGAGGCGATCGCGCGGGAGGGGCTCGGGCACGATCCCAAGCACAGCGACACGCTGATGCATCTGGGCGTGATCTATTTCGGCCGCCGGCAGCTGGTGGCGGCCGCCGAGTATGGCCGCCAGGCCCTGGAGACCAACCCGAATTCGGCCATCGCCCATACCGCGCTGGCGGTGACGCTGGCCTATCTGGGCGAGTTCGACGAGGCCGCCCACCATTACGAGGAGTCGCTTCGGCTCAAGCTGCGCGGCAACGAGGAGGCGGCAAGCGCCCGGCTGTATCTGCTGAGCTATCACCCGACCATGCCGGCCGCGGCGATCTATGCCGAGTTCCTGAAGTGGGCGGCGCCGCATGGCGGCAAGGCGACGGCGCACACGGCGGTGGGCGAGGATCCCAAGCGCCGTCTGCGGATCGGCTATGTCTCGCCCGATTTTCGCAAGCATACGTCGCGCTTCTACTACAAGCCGCTGTTCCGCAACCACGACCGCGGCCAAGTCGAGCTTTACGCCTACGCCAATGTCCGCCAAGTGGATGGCGAGACCGAGCGCTTCAAGGAGATGTTCGACGTCTGGCGGCCGGTGTTCGGCATGCCCGACGACGATCTGGCCGAGCTGATCCGCCGCGACGGCATCGATATCCTGGTCGACGGCACCAACCACATGGCCGACCACCGGCTGCTGACCTTCGCCATGAAGCCGGCGCCGGTGCAGGTGACCTGGCTCGGCAGTATCTGGACCACCGGCCTGGACACGGTGGACTACAGCCTGCAGGACCCGTACATGGCGCCGCCCGAGGCCGACGCGGTCTTTCGCGAGACCATCTGGCGCCTGCCTAACAGCCTGTTCTGCTTCGATCCGCCGCCCGAGGCACCGGAGCAGATCGGTCCCGTGCCGGCGCTTGCCGACGGAACGGTCACGTTCGGCTATTACGGCCGCACCGAGCGCCTCAACGACCGCGTCTTCACGGCGTGGGGCCGCATCCTGGCCCGCCTGCCCAACGCCCGGCTGATCTGTGACTTCAAGGCATTCGGCGACGGGCCGACGGCGGACTACTTCCGCCGCCGCATGGCGCGATGCGGCGTCGACATCGGCCGCGTGACCATGACCTACACCCTGAACGTGTGGGAGGCACTCGGCCGCATCGACGTCATGCTCGACAGCTTCCCGCACAGCGGCGGCACCATGTTGTTCGACGCGCTGTGGATGGGGGTGCCGATCGTGACCCTGGCCGAGCGGCCGCCCTGCGGCCGGATCGGCGCCGGGCTGATGCACAACCTGAAGCTTGCCGACTGGGTCGCCGATTCGGAAGACCGCTATGTCGAGGTCGCCGTCGCCAAGGCGGGGCGGATCGCCGAACTGGTCGACCTGCGCCGGACCTTGCGCGACCGCATGCGCGCATCGCCGCTGATGGACGGGCCAGGCTTCGCGCGGGCGGTCGAAGCGGCCTATCGCGGCATGTGGGAAGCGTGGTGCGCGAAGGGTGCCAAGACGGCACCCGCCGCCCAGCCCGAGCCGGGGCCGCTCGAGGCCCAACTCCGGCAGCTGCGGCGCGACGGCCAGTTCGACGCCGCGATCGAGACGGCGCGCGCCGCCGTGGCGGCCGCGCCCGGGGCGCCCGGGCCGGTCCTGGCACTGGCGGATGCCCTTCTCGAGCTGTCGCGCGTCGACGAGGCCGACGCCCTGCTGCGGCCGCTCGCGACAGCCGAGCCGCCGCCGGCGGCCGTGTGGCGGCTGTGGGCGCGGCTGGAGATCGTCCGAGGTCAGGCTCAGCCGGCGTTGTCGGCGGCCGTCCGCGCCGTGCAGGCCGATCCCCAGGATCCGTGGGCCCTGATCTATCTGGCGCAGGCCCGGCTGCTCCTCAATCAGGTCGGGATTGCCGACGACACCATCGCGCGCGCCGCGGCGATGGTGCCCGACGAGCCGTGGCTGCTGGTGACCATGGCGGCGGTGCGCTCCGCCCAGCAGCGCCGGGGCTCCGCCGAGCGCTTGTTGCGCCTTGCCCTGGAGCGCGCGCCGGGGATGGCCGAGGCGGCGGCCAATCTGAGCCTGGTCCACGCGATGCAGGGGCGGGCGGCCGAGGCGCTGGCCGCCAGCGAGCGCGCGGTCGCGCTCAAGCCGCATCTCTGGCGGTCGTGGGCCCTGATCGGCGAGCTGCGCAACGCCGCCGGCAACCTCGACGGTGCGATCGACGCCTGGCGGCGCGCGCTCGACCTGGTGCCCGGCAATCCGGACCTGATCCTCAACCTGACCGACACCCTGCGCCGGGCCAAGCGGCCCTTCGAGGCCATTTCTCTCGCCACGGCGCTGGTCGAGGTTCGCCCGGACAATGCCAACGCCCTCCTGAACCTGGGCGCGGCCCAGCATGCGGCCGGTCAGATCGAGGCTGCGATCGACAGCTACCGCCGCGCCTTGGCGCTCGACCGGGCCCTGGTCGCGGTCTATGCCAACCTCGCGGCGGCGCATGTCGCGCTGGGCCAGGACGACGAGGCAGAACGGATCGCGCGCGAGGGACTGGCGCTCAATCCGCAGCATCCGGACCTGATGCAGCATCTGGCCGCAGCCTGCGCCGGCCAACGGCGTGTGGTCGATGCCGCGCGGTTCAGCATGGAGGCCGTGCGCCTGGCGCCGGGGAACCTTGGCGCCGTGCTGCTGGCCGCACGGGCGTTGTGCCTGCTGGGGCAGTTCGACCAGGCGCTCGAACTGTACGACCGCGCCGTCGCGCTCGACCCGGCCGATCAGGCCCGGTCCGGGACGTCGCGGCTGTTCGCGCTCAGCTATCATCCGACGCGGTCGGCCGAGTCGATCTTCGCCGAATTCACGGCCTGGGGTGACCGCATGGCGCGCCCGACCCGCCGGCATGACCCGGTCGGGCAGGACCCGGACCGCCGTTTGCGGATCGGCTATGTCTCGCCGGACTTCCGCTATCACACCTCCCACCACTATTACCTGCCGCTGCTCGACAATCACGACCGCGCGCAGGTCGAGCTGTTCGCCTATTCCAACGTCGAGCGACCAGACCCCGTGACCGAGCGCTTCCGCGGCCGGTTCGATCACTGGCGCTCGATCACCGGGCTGGACGACCAGGCGGCGGCGGACCTGATCCAGGCCGACAGCATCGACATCCTGGTCGACGCCACCAATCACATGGCCGGGCATCGCCTGGGTGTGTTCGCTCTCCGGCCGGCGCCGGTGCAGGTCACCTGGCTGGGCAGCATCTGGACCACCGGTCTCAAGGCCATGGACTATGCGCTGCAGGATCCGCACTTGGCCCCGCCCGGCGCCGAACGGCTGTTCCGCGAGACCGTCCATCGTCTGCCGAACAGCGTGTTCTGCTTCCAGCAGCCGGTCGACGCGCCGGCCGAGGTCGGCCCGCTGCCCGCGCTGGCCAACGGCCACGTGACCTTCGGCTATTGCGGCCGGACCGAACGCTTGAACGAGCGCGTGTTTGCCGCCTGGGCCCGGATCCTGGCGGCGGTGCCGACTGCGCGGCTGCGGCTGGACTATCGGTCGCTCGCCGATGCGGCCACCGCGAACTATTTCCGGGTGCGCATGCAGGCCTGCGGCATCGATGTGAGCCGGGTCTGGCTCGGCTTCACCCATCCGGTGTGGGATGCCCTGAGCGCCGTCGATATCCACCTGGACAGCTTCCCGCACAGCGGCGGCACGATCCTGTTCGAGGCGTTGTGGTCGGGCGCGCCGATCGTGACCCTGGCCGAGCGGCCGCCTTGCGGCCGGATCGGCGCCGGCCTGCTGCGCAATATCGGGCTCGACGACTGGATTGCCGAGACCGAGGATGCCTATGTCGCGCGCGCGGTCGCGGCGGCGGGCGATCTGGCCGGGCTGGCCGCGCTGCGGCCGGACCTGCGCCGGCGCATGCTGGCGTCGCCGCTGATGGACGGCCCCGCGTTCGCCCGCGCCGTCGAGGACGCCTTCCGGACCATGTGGCGCCGGTGGTGCGCCGGCGCGGCCGAGGGCTGAACCATGCCGCTGGCCGCTGCCGCGATGCCGCACGTCCATCGGCCGGTCGTCGGCAGCCGGGCGAATGTGCTACAGCCCCGATCCAGCCGGCCGGCCGGTCCAAGGCCCGGTGCCGGACAGCGCGAGGATGACCGATGACCCAGGAGTTCGACGCCCAGCGCGACAAGTGGTGCGACATTGCCGCGAGCCTCGACCGGCACGGCGTGGTCCTGGTTCGGCGCGGGCTGGATCCGGCGGCGCTGGAACAGCTCCTGGCGGCGTGCCGCGTCGAATATGCCCGCCGCGACGCCCTGGCGGCAGCGGACCAGCTGCCGACCGAGCTGCAGGCCATGCACCTGAAGTTCCGGGCGATCTCGGTCGGCGACATCGTCGTCGGCGGGATGCAGGCGCCGCAGATCCTGGTCACGCCCATGGTCCAGGTGATCGCCGCGCTGCTGCTGCACAAGGTTCCGGGGATCGCCTTCTCGTCGTTCCGGTGCGCCCGCATCGGCGGCGAGAACCTAGTGCTGCCCTATCACCAGGACAGCCGGATCCTGGAAGTCATCGCGCCGCAGCTCGGCCCGATGCCGACCCTGGTCAATCTGTGGGTGCCGATGCATGACTGCGGCGTCGAGCGGCCGGGGCTCGAGGTCGTGAACCGGCCGCTGACCGGCCTGATGCCGACGCTGGCGAAGGCCGAGAACTACTACTCGTCGATCGGCACCGAGATCGCCCCCGAGCATGTCGAGCGTGAATTCCCGGCGGCGGACCGCTGGCATCCCGTCTGCCGGGCCGGCGACTTCATGCTGTTCAAGGGCACGACGATCCACCGGACCTATGTCACGCCGGCGATGACCAGCGAGCGCATCAGTGCCGACATCCGGCTGCTGTAGCGCCCGCCGGCCGTGTGTTAACGGACTTTTATCTATGATCTGGTAGCGATGCCGCATCTGACGGATTGGATAGTTCCCCATGCCGCTGACTGAGCGATCGGCCGAGACCGGCCACGCGGCCACCTTCTTCGCCGAGGCCGCCCAGGTTTGCCAGGGGATCGACCTGGCTCGGGTCGAGGCGCTGGCCCAGGCCCTGCGTGCGCTGCGCGATCGCGGCGGCCGGCTGTTCCTGCTGGGCGTCGGCGGCAGCGCCGCCAACGCCGCCCATGCCGTCAACGATTTCCGCAAGCTGTGCGATATCGAGGCCTACAGCCCGACCGACAACGTCTCGGAGCTGACGGCCCGGATCAATGACGACGGCTGGGAAGGCGTGTTCGCGGCCTGGCTGCGCACCAGCCGGGCCACCGAGCGCGATGCGTTGCTGGTGTTCTCGGTGGGCGGCGGCAATGCCGAGCGCAACGTCAGCGTCAATCTGATCCGCGCCATCGACGAGGCCAAGCGCCGTGGCATGTCGGTGTTCGGCATCGTCGGCCGCGACGGCGGCTATACCGCCGCCCATGGCGACGTCGTGGTGGTGGTGCCGACGGTCCATCCGGACCGGGTCACGCCGCACACCGAAGCCTTCCATGCCGTGGTCTGGCACTGCCTGGTCAGCCATCCCGTGCTTCAGGTGGTCGCCACCAAATGGTAGGCGCCCCGCTGCGGCCGGCGGTGTTCCTGGACCGCGACGGCGTGCTCAACCGCTCGGGCGTGCGCGCCGGCAAGCCGGTGGCGCCGCGGCGCAGCGAGGAGTTCGAGCTGTATCCGGAGACCGCGCCCTGCCTGGCCGCGCTGCGGCAGGCCGGCTACGCGCTGGCGGTGGTGACCAACCAACCGGATGTCGGCCATGGCCTGATTGCCGCCGACGAGCTCTCGCGGATGCATGCCCGGCTGCAGACGGCGGCGCCGGTGGATTTCATCGGCGTCTGCCCGCATCGCCAGGATGACGGCTGTGCCTGCCGCAAGCCCAGGACCGGCCTGCTGGAGCAGGCGTCGGCGGCACTCGGGATCGACCCGGCGCGCTCGTTCATGATCGGCGACCGCGCCTCGGACATCCTGGCCGGCCGCCGCTTCGGCTGCCATACCATTTTCATCGACCGCGGCTATGCCGAGCCCGGTCCGGACCACGCCGATCACGTGGTCGCCTCCCTGGACGGCGCGGTGCGCCGCGTCCTGTCCGGCTGCATCGAGGATGCCCGCGCATGAGCACCATTTCCGTCGCCTCGCTCAAGACCAAGATCTTCGCCGACGGCGCCGACCTGCCGTCGATCCTGGCGCTGGCCAAGAACCCCGTCATCAAGGGTTTCACCACCAACCCGACCCTGATGCGCAAGGCCGGGATCGCCGACTACGAGGCCTTCGCCCGCGAGCTGCTGGCGGCCTTGCCGGACCGGCCGATCGCGCTCGAGGTGTTCGCCGACGAGGAAGACGAGATCCGGGCCCAGGCGCGGACCATCGCCGGCTGGGGCGCCAACGTGAACGTCAAGGTGCCGGTGACCAACACCCGGGGCGAGTTCCTGGGGCCGGTGATCGCCGAGCTGTCGGCGGCCGGGGTCACCGTCAACGTGACGGCGCTCACCACCCTGGCGCAGGTCCGGCAGGTGACCGAGTGCCTGGCGCCGGCAACGCCCGCCTTCGTGTCGGTGTTCGCCGGCCGCGTCGCCGACACCGGCGTCGACCCGGTGCCGATGATGGCCGAGGCCGTCCGGGTGCTGGCTCAGCGGCCCAAGGCCGAGCTGATCTGGGCCAGCCCGCGCGAGCTTTTGAACATCTTCCAGGCCGAAGCGATCGGCTGCCACGTGATCACGGTAACGCCCGACCTGCTGGCCAAGCTGCCCCTGGTGGGCAAGGACCTCGACGCCTACTCGCTCGAGACCGTGCAGATGTTCCGCCGCGACGCCGTGGCCGCCGGCTTCCGCATCGCGACCGGCGCGGCCGTGGCCGCCTGAGGCCTGGAAGACTCCCCGAATATCAACAGGGCTGATGCAGTCATGAAGAACATCCTGGTCACCGGTGGCGCGGGCTATGTCGGCGGTCGGCTCGTGCCGCGGCTGCTCGAGCGCGGCGACGCCGTCACGGTCTATGATATCCTGTGGTTCGGCGCCGAGGGCCTGCCGTCCCATCCGCGGCTCAAGGTCATCGAGGGCGACATCCGCGACACCGCGCGGCTGGCCGAGGCGTTCAAGGGCATCGACACCGTCCTGCACCTGGCCTGCATCTCGAACGACCCGAGCTTCGAGCTCGACGAGGGCCTGAGCGAGTCGATCAACTACGCGTGCTTCGAGCCAATGGTGGTGGCCGCCAAGGCCGCCGGCGTACGGCGCTTCGTCTATTGCTCGTCGAGCTCGGTCTACGGCGTGTCGGACCTGCCTGATGTGACCGAGGAGCATCCGCTGCTTCCGGTCTCGCTGTACAACAAGTTCAAGGGCCTGTGCGAACCGCTGCTGTTCAAGCACCAGGCGCCTGATTTCACCTGCGTGACCATCCGTCCCGCCACGGTGTGCGGCTACAGCCCGCGCATGCGGCTGGACCTGTCGGTCAACATCCTGACCAACCTGGCCATCAACAACCGCAAGATCACGGTCTTCGGCGGCAGCCAGCTGCGCCCGAACCTGCACATCGCCGACATGGTCCGGGTCTACGAGCTGATGACCGACGCCCCGGCCGAGAAGATCGCCGGCGAGACCTTCAACGCCGGGTACCAGAATCTGTCGATCTCCCGTATCGCCGAGATCGTGCGCGACGTGGTCTCGGCCGAGTTCCCCGAGGGCGGGCCGATCACCATCGAGACCTCGCCGTCGAACGATCCGCGGTCCTACCACATCAATTCCGACAAGATCCGGCGCGTCCTGGGCTTCCAGCCCGTTCACAGCGTCGAGGATGCGGTGCGCGAGCTGTGCCAGGCTTTCCGCGCCGGCAAGCTGCCGAACAGCCTGACCGACGACCGCTACTTCAACGTGCGCACGATGAAGGCCGTCAAGGCAGCATGAGCATGGGAACGGGGGCGGCCGGGGCGCCGGTCGCGGTGGTGACCGGTGGCGCCGGGTTCATCGGCAGCCACATGGTCGACCGGCTGATCGCCGAGGGCTGGCGGGTCCGGGTCGTCGACTCGCTGATCGGGGGCAGGGAAGCCAACCTCGACCAGCACCGGGGCGAGCCGCGGCTCACCTTCGAGCGGGCCGACATCCGGCAGCTCGCGGCCGACCATGCGGTGTGGACGGACGCCCAGGTGGTGTTCCACTTCGCCGGCATCGGCGACATCGTGCCGTCGATCGAGCGCCCGGCCGAGTACATGGACGTCAATGTCCAGGGCACGGTGCGTGTGCTGGAAGGCGCGCGGGCCGCGGGTGTCCGCCGCTTCGTCTATGCGGCGTCGTCGTCCTGCTATGGCCTGGCCGACACGCCGACCCGGATCGACCATCCGATCCGGCCGATGTACCCCTATGCCCTGTCCAAGTATCAGGGCGAGCAGGCGGCGTTCCACTGGCACCAGGTCTACCGGCTGCCGGTGAACGCGATCCGGATCTTCAACGCGTACGGCCCGCGGGTGCGCACCACCGGCGCCTATGGGGCGGTGTTCGGCGTGTTCTTTCGCCAGAAGCTGGCGGGGCAGCCCTTCACCGTGGTTGGCGACGGCACCCAGCGCCGCGACTTCGTCTTCGTGACCGACGTCGCCGACGCCTTCTTGCGCGCCGGCACGACGGACCATGTGGGGCGGGTGTGGAACCTGGGGGCCGGGCATCCGCAGTCGGTCAACCGGCTGGTCGAGCTGATCGGCGGCCCGGTGGTCTATGTGCCGCGGCGCCCCGGCGAGCCGGACGTGACCTGGGCCGACGTCGGCCCGATCCAGGCCGACCTGGGCTGGGCGCCGCAGGTGTCCTTCGAGGACGGCGTCGCCCGCATGATGGCCGACATCCAGGCGTGGGCCGGCGCGCCGCTGTGGAACCCGGAGTCCATAGCGGCGGCGACGCGCACCTGGTTTCAGTACATGGGAGCCGCCGGTGATGCTGGCGGGGATGCGGGACCGCAGCGATGAACCAGCTTCTTTCCGGCTACCAGCACAAGATCAAGACCGTCGAGCAGCTGTGCGCCCAGATCGGTCCGCGGCCGCGGGACCGGGTGGTGGTCATGTGCCACGGCACCTTCGACCTGGTCCATCCCGGGCATCTGCGGCACCTGCTGTACGCCAAGAGCAAGGCGGACCTCCTGGTCGCCAGCCTGACCAGCGACCGCCATATCGACAAGGCGCAGTATCGGCCCTTCGTGCCGCAGGACCTGCGGGCGCTCAATCTCGCCGCGCTCGAGATGGTCGATTTCGTGATTGTTGATGACGAACCGACGCCGCTGAAAAATATCGGCGTCATTCAGCCCGATTTTTTTGCCAAAGGTTATGAATATACCGGGCAAGGCGAAATACACCCAAAGACACGGCAAGAGATAGCCGCGGTCCAGGCCTATGGCGGCGAGATGCTGTTCACGCCGGGCGATATCGTGTACTCGTCGTCGGCGATCATCGAGGCGGCGCCCCCCAACCTGGCCGTCGAGAAGCTGGGCTTGCTGATGCAGGCCGAGGACGTGAATTTCGACCACCTGCGCCGAACGCTGGAACGCTTCCAGGGGGTGCCGGTCCATGTCGTGGGCGACACCATCGTCGACACCCTGACTTACACCACGATGATCGGCGGCATGACGAAAACGCCGACCCCGTCGGTTCGCCGCGACCGGGCCGTGGATTATGTCGGCGGCGCCGCCGTGGTGGCGCAGCACTTGCGGGCCGCCGGCGCCGACGTCACCTTTTCGACGGTGCTGGGTGACGATCCGCTCAAGGACTTCGTGCTGGAGCGTCTGACGGAGAGCGGCGTCAAGGTCCATGCCATCATCGACCGGGCGCGGCCGACCACGAACAAGAACGCGATCGTCTGCGGCGACTACCGGCTCCTCAAGATCGATACCGTCGACAATCGGTCGATCTCCGATCGGATCCTGGAGCAGATGTGCGCCGACATCCGCAACACGGATGCCAAGGCGGTGCTGTTCAGCGATTTTCGGCATGGCATCTTCAACAAGCGGACCCTCGGGGATCTGATCGCCGCCATTCCCGACGGCGTGTTCCGGGCCGGCGACAGCCAAGTCGCCAGCCGGTGGGGCAACATCCTGGACTTCACCGGCTTCGACCTGCTGACGCCCAACGAGCGCGAAGCGCGCTTCGCCTTGGGCGACCAGGACCTGGGCGTTCGCCCGCTGGCCGCGGCGCTGCGCCGCCAAGCCAATGCCGGCGTGGTGATCCTCAAGCTCGGTGACCGCGGGGTGCTGACCTGCCGCGACTCGCGCGCCGATTGGCGGTCGTTCTTCGTCATGGACAGCTTCGTCGACCGGGTGGTCGACGCCGTCGGCGCTGGCGATGCGCTGCTGGCCTATGCGACGCTGTCGCTGGTCACGGATCCGTCGGCCGTGGTCGCGACGATCCTGGGCTCGATCGCGGCCGCCTTGGAATGCGAAGTCGATGGCAACATTCCCGTCGGGCCCAGCGACGTCCTGCGCAAGCTCGAGGCCCTGCAGCGCGATTCCGAGTTCGTCTGACGCCATGCGCTGCATCGTTGTCGGATATGGCGTCCAAGGGCGCAAGCGCGCCGCCCTGGCCGGCCGCGATCTGGTCGCGACGGTCGACCCGATGGTGGCCGAGGCTGGGCTGCGTCGGATCGCAGAGGTGCCGGACGCCGATTACGACGCGGCACTGCTGTGCACGCCCGACGGCGC
The DNA here is from genome assembly GCA_964511405.1 of uncultured Comamonadaceae bacterium. Taxonomy (GTDB): domain Bacteria; phylum Pseudomonadota; class Alphaproteobacteria; order Elsterales; family Elsteraceae; genus CAZEFK01. The sequence goes on from CAZEFK010000006.1 coordinate 33,807, forward strand.
CAAGCTCGCGCTGATCGAGGACTTGCTGTCCCGGGGCAAGTCGGTGCTGGTCGAGAAACCGTTGCTGCTGAAGCCGGCCGATCTCGACCGGGTCGAGGCGCTCGCGCGCGACCATGGCGCCATCTGCTACACCGCCTACAACCACCGCTTCGAGCCGCACTGCGCCCGGCTGAAGGCGATCCTGGACGAGGGCCGGCTCGGGCGGCTCTATCATTGTCGGCTGTTCTACGGCAACGGCACTGCGCGGGATGTGCGCAACTCACCGTGGCGGGACCAGGGGGCCGGCGTGCTGCCCGATCTCGGGTCGCATCTGATCGACCTGGCGCGCTGGTGGTTCGGCGACGATCTCGGCCGGCTGCGCCTGGGCCGCGCCCAGCGCTGCGAAAACCAGGCCTTCGACCACGTCACCTTCGGCAGCGACGGCGATGCCGGTCGCGGTGTCCCGAGCCTGGACATGGAGACCACGCTCCTGTCCTGGCGCAACCATTTCCAGGTCGACCTGTTCGCCGAAAAGGGCAGCGTCCATATCGCGGGCCTGTGCAAGTGGGGGCCGTCCAGCATCACCGTGCGCGACCGCGTGTTGCCCAGCGGCCGCCCCGACGAGCATACCGAGACGTTGGTCCAGGCCGATCCGACCTGGGCGCTGGAATATGATTGGTTCAAGCGGCTGGTCGCGGGCGGGCGGCAGCCGGGATCGAGCTTGGACAACGACCGGGCGATCGCGGCTGCGCTGGATGCGCTGGCCGCCGAAGCGCTCGGCCCGGCCGGAGCCGCGGCGTGACCGGCCGGCAGCCGACGGTCGGTATCGCCGGGCTCAGCCACCTCGGGCTGGTGACCGGTGCCGAGCTGGCCGAACGCGGCTTCCGCGTGATCGGCTACGATCCCGACGCGGCGGCCGTCGCCGAGATCGCCGCCGGCCGCCTCCCGGTCTCCGAGCCCGGCCTGTCCGAGCTGATCGACGCGGCCGGCGACCGCTGGTCGGTGACCGCGGACGCCGCCGCGCTGGCGGCGGCGGATCTGGTCTATGTCGCCCGCGACGTGCCGATCGACGATCAGGGCATCGGCGACATCGGTGTCATTGACGACCTGGTGGCCCGTCTGGCGCCGGTGCTCGCGCCGACGGCGCTGCTCGTGGTCCTGGCCCAGGTCCCTCCGGGCTTCACCCGCGGCCTCGCCGGCGTGCCGGCCGAACGCCGCTACTACCAGGTCGAGACGCTGATCTTCGGCCAAGCGGTCGAACGGGCGCGCCGGCCGGAGCGCTATATCGTAGGCTCCGACGACCCGGCCCGGCCGCTGCCCTGGGCGTTGGCGGCCGTGCTGGAACCGCGCGGCTGCCCGATCCTGCCCATGCGCTACGAAAGCGCCGAGCTGACCAAGATCGCCATCAACTGCTTCCTGGTCGCCTCGCTCAGCACCACGGCCATGCTCGCGGAGATCTGCGAGGGCATCGGTGCTGAATGGCGCGAGATCGCCCCGGCGCTGCGGCTCGACCGGCGGATCGGGCCCCATGCCTATCTGGCGCCCGGCCTCGGCCTGGGCGGGACCAATCTCGAGCGCGATCTGGTCACCGTGCAGCAGCTGGCGGCGCGCCACGGCACCGATGCCGGCCAGATCCTGGCCTGGCGCGCGCAGAGCCGCTATCGTCGGCTGTGGGTGGCGCGGACGCTGCATCGGGTGGTGCTCAGCCGAACCCCCGGGGCGACGATCGCGGTGCTGGGCCTGGCCTACAAGGAGCACACCGCGTCCACGCGGAACGCGCCGGCGCTGGCGCTGATCGACGCCCTCGGCGGCGTGCCGGTGCGGGCCTACGACCCCGCCGTCGCCAGCCTGGATCCGCCGCGGCCACGCGTCGTCTTCGCCGACACGGCGCTGGCCGCCTGCACCGGCGCCGATGCCGTGGCGCTGATGACGCCATGGCCGGAGTTCGCGCGGCTGGCGCCGGCCGACATCGCGCGGGCGCTGCGCGGGCGCACCGTCATCGATCCCTACGGGCTGCTGGACGCCGATGCCTGCCGTCAGGCCGGCCTTGACCATCGGCGCCTGGGCAGCAAGCCGGAGACTGACCCATGCTGACGCACGGCTGCGCCACGCCGACCACGCCGGACCGCCTGCTGGTCATCGGTGCCGGTGGTTTCCTGGGGGGCGCGGTCGTGGCCGCGGCGCAGGCGGCCGGCATCCCGGTGCTCGGCACGACCCGCGCGACGCTCGACCTGCTGTCGGCCGACGCCGAGGATCGGCTGGCGGCGATGCTGCGGCCGACCGACACGGTCCTGTTCGTATCGGCCATTGCACCCACGCGCACGCCTGACGCGCTCGCCGCCAACATCACCATGGCGCGCCAGGTCTGCGCGGCCTGGACGCGGGTCCCGGCGGCGCATCTGATCTATCTGTCCTCCGATGCCGTCTACGCCGACGAACCGGCGCTGGTGCGCGAGGCGACGCCGCCCAGCCCGGGCAGTCTGCACGGCGTCATGCATCTGGCCCGCGAGGTGATGCTGCGCAGCGCGTGCAAGGCGCCGCTGGCGATCCTGCGGCCGAGTGCCGTCTATGGCGCCGGCGATCCGCACAACGGCTACGGGCCCAATCGGTTCTGGCGTCAGGCTGCGGCCGGGCAGGAGATCCCGTTGTTTGGCAACGGCGAGGAGATGCGCGACCACATCCATGTCGACGACGTGGCGGCGATGGTGATCGAGACCGCCCGGCGCCGTAGCGCCGGCGTCCTGAACCTGGTCACCGGGCAATCCGTGTCGTTCCGCGCGGTCGCCGAACAGGTGGTCGCGGCGCTGCGCGCGACGGCGCCGATCAAGCCGACGCCGCGGCAAAGTCCGATCACCCATCGCCATTTCGACGTGACGGCGCGGATCGAGGCCTTTCCGCACCATGTCCCGGCCGGGCTGGCTGCGGGTCTCGCCGCCATGGCCCGGCCGCGCTGACGAGGATGAGCCAGATGTCGACAGACCGATCGCTCGGGATCGACGACTTCGCGGCGTTGCTGGGCTGCGCCGTGGACGCCATCCCCGACGATTGCCGGGCGCTGATCGCCAAGGGCGATTGGGGCTATCAAGCGCTGCCGCAGGCTGAGCGGGATGCGCTGATCCTGCGGGTGATCCAGCGGATCGACCGCAAGGAGATGTCGATCGTCCAGAACGAGGACAAGTCCCGCTGGCAGCGCGGCTGGGGCGAGAACCTGGACGCCTTCGTCACTTCGGGCGGCGATCTCGGCGCGTTGGTTCCCCGCTATGTGCGTCCGGGCGTGCCGATCCGCCTCAACGGCGATTTTGCCCGCACCGCCGATCCGAACTTCGAGCTGCACTGGTTCGAGGTGTTCCGGCTGTGGCTGTACCGGACCTACCTGGCCGGCTTCGACCACATCTTCGAGTTCGGGGCGGGCTCCGGCTACAACGTCGCGGTCCTCGCCGAGCTGTTCCCGGACGCCACGATCACGGGCCTGGACTGGTCGGAAGCGTCCTGCGAGATCGTCGAACGACTGCGCACCGATCGCGGGCTGCGGACCCGGGGCCGGCATTTCGACTTCTTTCATCCGGACGAGACGCTGGACTTCCCGCCGAACAGCGCGGTGCTGACCATCTGCGCCCTGGAGCAGACGGCGGACCGCAATGGTCCGTTCCTGGATTTCCTGCTGCGCAAGCGGCCTGCGCTGTGCGTGAACATCGAGCCGATCGTCGATTGGTACGACCCGGACAGCCTGGTCGATCATCTGGCGATCCGCGCCCACGAGGTCCGCAACTTCCTGTCCGGCTATTGGCAGCGCCTGCGGGCGCTGTCTGATGCGGGCCAGGTCGAGATCCTCAAGGCCAAGAGAGCCAATCTGGGCAGCCTGCTGCATGAGGGCTATTCCCAGCTGATCTGGCGACCGGCAGGGCGCTGACGGGGCGGCGATGGATCTGGGATTGCACGGCAAGCAGGCGCTGATCACGGGCGGATCGCAGGGGATCGGCCTGGCCGTGGCTCACGCCCTGGCCGCGGAAGGCTGCCATGTCGCGCTGTGCGGCCGGTCGTCCGAACGCCTGGCCGCGGCGGCCCGCGCGCTCGCCGGCCATGCCGGGGTCGAGGTCGTCCCGCTCCCCTGCGACGTGCTGTCGGCCGCGGCGATCGACGGCTGCGTCGCCCAGCTCCTGGCCCGCTGGGACGGGGTCGATATCCTGGTCAACAATGTCGGCGGCAACAGCGCCGGCCCGGCCGCCCCGGACGAGGCCGGCGACCGGCTCTGGGTCGAGGTCTACGAGCGCAATGCCCTGGCGGCTGTCCGCTTCACCACGGCGCTGTTGCCGTCCATGCGCCGGCGACAGTGGGGGCGGGTCGTCACCGTGACCTCGCGGCTCGGGCGCGAAGGCGGCGGCGGCACGCCCTGGTACAACATGGCCAAGGCGGCGCAGACCAGCCTCATGAAGTCGCTGGCCATGAACCCGGAGCTGGCGCGCGCCGGCATCACGTTCAACAGCGTGGCGCCGGGCGCGGTCCTGACGCCGGACGGCGAGTGGGCCGGCCGTCGCCAGCGCGATCCGGACGGTTTCGCCCGGCGCGTCGACGAAAAATGCCCCCTCGGCCGCCTGGGTACGCCCGAGGAGGTCGCCGACGTTGTCGTGTTCCTGTGCTCCGTCCGCGCCGGCCTGGTCAACGGCGCCGCCATCGCCGTCGATGGCGCGGAAAGCCGGTCCTTCTAGCCATGCCGCCCAAGCGCCGGCACCAAATTGCGAGCGTCCGATCCTGCAATGATCGCGCCCGCCAGGAGTAGTCCCGCGATGCCCGATCCCGCCCCGCGCAAGCCCATGGCCGTCCGCTATTCGCCGCTGCCGCAGCAGTTCGCCGAGGTCGACGAGATCTTCGCCGAACTGCGCCAGGTGATCGCGGCCGGCGACTTCACCCTCGGCCGGGCGGTCGGGGAGTTCGAGGACATGTTTGCCGCCAAGCTGGGGGTCCGCCATGCCATCGGCGTCGGCTCCGGCACCGACGCGCTGAAGCTGCCCTTGAAGGCGCTGGGCATCGGCCCCGGCGACGAGGTCGTAACCACGGCCAACACCTTCTGGGCGACCATCGGCGCGATAGCCGAGGTCGGCGCGCGGCCGGTGCTGGTCGACTGCGACGACAGCTTCGGCATGGACCTGGATCGGCTGGAGGGCGCCATCACGGCGCGCACCAAGGCGATCATGCCGGTGCACCTGACCGGCGACGTGCTGGATATGGGCCGGGTCATGGCGATCGCCCAGCGTCACGGGCTGCCGGTGGTCGAGGATGCCTGCCAGAGCTTGATGGGCGCCCGTGACGGCAAGCTGGCCGGCACCTGGGGCATCGCGTCAGGCTTCTCGATGCATCCGCTGAAGATCATCAATGTCTGGGGCGACGCCGGCGTGGTCGTCACCAACGACGACGAGATGAACCGCAAGCTTCGGCTCTTGCGCAACCATGGTCTGCGCAGCCGGGACGAGATGGAGATCCTGGGCTACAATTCGCGGCTCGACACCGTCCACGCCGTGGTCGGCAAGTGGATCCTGCGGCAGATCGACGACATCGTCGTCCAGCGCGCCCGCAACGCCGCTCACTATGACCGCGGCTTCGCGCGCATTCCCCAGGTGCGGGTGCCGAAGCGCGACCCGCAGACGCGCAACGTCTATCTGCTCTACATGCTCTATGCCGATCGCCGCGACGAGCTGGTGCGCTTCTGCATCGACCGCGGCGTCGACGCCAAGATCCATTATCCGATCCCGGTCTATCGTCAGCCGGCGCTGAGCTATCTAGGCTATCCTGCGGGCGCCTTCCCGGTCGCCGACCGCCAGGCCGCCCAGCTGATCAGCTTCCCGGTGGACCAGCACCTGACCACCGACCAGCTCGATCTCGTCATCGACACCGTCGCGGAGTTCTACCGGTGAGCGCCAGCAACACGTCCATCAGGGTTCCCTTCATCGACCTGCCGCAGCGCTTCCAGGAGGAACGCGAGGAGCTTCTGGCCTGCGTCGAGCGCGTCATGGCGCAGGGCCACTTCATCCTCACCGAGGAAGTGACCCACTGCGAGCGCGACGTCGCGGCCTATGCCGGCGTCAAGCATTGCATCGGCCTCAACTCGGGTACCGACGCGCTGATGATCGGCCTGTCGGCGCTGGGCATCGGACGCGGCGACGAGGTCATCACCCAGCCGAACTCGTTCGTCGCCAGCGCGGCCTCGATCGCCCATGTCGGCGCGACGCCGGTGTTCGCCGACGTCCAGGACGACCAGAGCATCGATCCGCGGGAGATCGAGCGGCGGATCACGCCGCGCACCAAGGCGCTGATGCCGGTCCACTGGACCGGGCGGATCGGCGACATGGACGCCATCCTGGATATCGCGCGCCGGCACAATCTCAAGGTGATCGAGGACTCGGCCCAGACCATGGGCGCCTATTGGCGGGGCAAGCATGGCGGCGGCTTCGGCGACATCGGCTGCATCTCGGCGCACCCGCTGAAGAACCTGAATGCCGTGGGCGACGGCGGCTTCCTGCTGACCAACGACGACAAGATCGCCGAGTGGGTCCGGCTGTACCGCAATCACGGCCTGGAGCGCCGCGACCATTGCGTCCTGTTCGGCGTCAATTCCCGTCTGGACAGCCTGAATGCCGAAGTCCTGCGCTTCCGCCTGACCCGCCTCAAGTCGGTGGTCGACCGGCGCCGTCACAATGTCGAGCTGTATCGCCGCCTGATCACGACCGACCGGGTTCGCGTGCCGCAGTGCAAGCCGCACGAGCACAATTCGTTCGTGATGTTCATCACCTTCGCCGAGCGCCGGGATGAACTGCAAGCCTACCTGAAGACCCAGGGCATCGAGACGCTGGTCTATTACGGCACGCCGCTGCACCTGCATCCGGCATCGGCCAAGCTGGGCTACAAGCGCGGCGACTTCCCGGTCGCCGAGCGTCAGGCGGACCTGGTGCTGGCCTTGCCGCACCATCAGCATCTGACCGAGGATCAGATCGCCTACGTCGCCGACCACATCAACCGGTTCTACGCTTGAGCGCGCGATGACGCCGGACGGCCCTGTCCTGGTCGTGGCGCCGCACGGGCTGGACGAAGTGCTGGGCTGCGGCGGCGTGATCGCGCGCCACGCCGCCGCCGGGGCTGCCGTGCATGTCGCCATCCTGTTCGGCGACGGCAGCGGCCGCGATGCCGAGCGGCGCCGAGCCGCGCAGGCCGCGGCCGCCCGTCTGGGCGCCGCCGCGCCCGAGTTCCTGGGGCTGCCCGAGAACCGGGGCGACACGCTGCCGATCCTGAGCGTGATCGGGCTGATCGAAGGGGTGGTCCGGCGGCTGGCGCCGGCGTCGGTGTATCTGCCGCATGTCGGGAACCTGAACATCGACCATCAGGTGACCGCGCGCGCGGCGGCGACGGCGCTGCGGCCGGCGCCCGGGTGCGCGGTCCGCGCCGTCTTCGCCTACGAGGTGCCGTCCAGCACCGACTGGGCGCCCGCCGGCTTCGGCCCGCCATTCCAGCCGGTCCGCACCGTCGACATTGCCGCCTGGCTCGACGCCAAGCTGGCGGCCTTGGCGCTCTATGGGTCAGAGGTGCCACCGGCGCCGCATGCGCGGTCCGTCGAGGCGGTCCGCGCCCTGGCCGTGGCGCGGGGCGCCAGCGTCGGCCTCGGCCCGGCGGAGAGCTTCATGGTGCTGCGCGAGGTGGTCCCGGCCTAGAGGCTGTACCCTCACGCAACCCTATGTTAACCAACAATTCGTATCATCTCGCGCCAGAGGCGAGCAATAGATGAGGGCCCGAACGTCGTGATGTTTGCCGGCAAACGTGTCCTGATCACCGGGGCATCGCGTGGACTGGGCAGTGTTGCCGCCGTGGCGTTCGCGCGCGAGGGCGCCAGGCTGATGCTGTCGGGGCGCGAGTTGCCGCGGCTGGAGGCGCTCAAGGACGCCTGCGCGGGCGCGCCCGAGGTTGCGCTCCATGCCGCCGACCTGCTGGATCCGGCGGCGATCGCCGGGCTGGTGGCCGATGGCGAGCACCGGTTCGGCGGATTCGACATCGTCCTGCACGCCCTGGGCGGCGGCTATGGCATGCGCGACCCGCTGCTGACCTGGCCCCAGCTCACGACCCTGCATCATGTCAATCTGGGCGCCGGGGCCGAACTCAACCGGCTTGTCGCCCCCGGTATGATCGAGCGTGGAGCCGGCGCCCTGATCCATGTCGGCTCGATCGCCTCGGGCGAGGCGGTCGGTTCGGTCGGCTACAACACCATCAAGGCCGGGCTGGCCGCCTATGTCCGCAGCCTGGGCCGCGAGCTGGCCGGCAAGGGGATCGTGGTGACCGCCATCCTGCCGGGCGCCTTCACCGGACCGGACAATGCCTTCGAGCGGCTGGCGCGCCGCAATCCCGAGGCCTGGGCCGAATTCCGCGACCACAAGCTGCCGCGCAAGCGCATCGGCGACGCCGAGGAATTGATCCCGCTGATCTTCCTGCTGGCGGGGCCCGGGGGGAGCATGATGTCCGGCAGCTGCGTGCCGATCGACGCCGGCGAAGGGTTCGGCTATGTCCACCTCTGACCGGCGCCGCCGGCCGGCAGCCGGAGCCTGACGCGCCGTGCCCGAGATCGACATCGGCTATTTCGACCCGACCGTGCCGCGCCGGGTGCGGCGGGGTGCGCGGCCGCTGCGCCAGCGGCTGGTCGCCTCCGAGCTCGGGCGCGAGCTCTATGACGGCCCGCGCGACTATGGCTATGGCGGCTTCCACTATGACGGCCGTTGGCAGCGCCTGCTGCCCCCGATCATCGCGCGCTACGGCCTGGGGCCGCAGTCGGCGGTGCTCGATGTCGGCTGCAAGAAGGGCTTCTTCCTGCATGACCTTCAGCAGCTGCTGCCCGGGATCACCGTGCGCGGCATCGAGAACTCGTCCTACCCGATCGAGACGGCGATGCCGTCGGTCAAGGACGCGCTGACGGTCGGCCGCTACGACAGCCTGCCCTATGCCGATGGCAGCTTCGATTTCGTGATGGCCTTCTCGTCGATCTACCAGCTCGACCTGGGCGGGGTGATGCGCACCCTGCGCGAGATCATGCGGGTCGGCCGCGGCCAGAGCTATATCACCCTCGGTGCCTACCGCACCGAGGAGGAGCGGGCGAAGTTCGCCGCCTGGACGCTGCTTGGCACCACTGTCCTGCATGTGGACGAATGGCTGGAGCTGTTCGACTACGTCGGATATAGGGGCGACTACTATTTCACCACGGCATCATCGCTGAACCTGCAGTGGGCCGACTGACCCCGGCCCCCGCTCCGACAAAGGATCGGTCCCCATGCACCGTGTGTATCGTCAAGGCGGCGCCTGGTATCTCGAGGGCAGCGACGGCTGGCGGCAGCCCGCCCCCGCCACTGTCGCGGCGCTCTGGTCCGGGGCCATGCCGGTGGCCGACTTTCTGAAACAGCCGCATCCCGCCTGCGCCGCGCCCGCCGGCGACCGGTTCGATGCACCCGTGCTGGACCACGAGCTGTGGGCCGCGGGCGTCACCTACAGCCGCAGCCGCGCCGCCCGCATCAGCGAGTCGACGACCGCCAGCGTGTACGACCGGGTCTATGACGCGCCGCGGCCGCAGATCTTCTTCAAGGGCGCGCCCGGCAAGGCGGTTGGCCATGGCGGCGCGGTCGCGGTCCGTCACGATTCCAAATGGACCGTGCCCGAGCCCGAGCTGGTCCTGGTCGCCGACGCCGCCGGGCGGCTGGTCGGCTTCACCCTGGGCGACGACGTCACCGCCCGCGATATCGAGGGCGTCAATCCGCTCTATCAGCCCCAGGCCAAGAGCTATCAAGGATCCTGCGCCCTGGGGCCGTGCGTCGTGTTGGCGGTCCCCGGCATCGATCCGCTGGCGTGGACCATGTCGATGACGATCGAGCGCGGCGGTGCGGTGCTGTTCACCGGCTCGACCGAGTTCTCGCGGATCAAGCGCCCGCTGGCGGAGCTGGTCGGCACCCTGTACGCCTGCCAGTCGTTTCCCGGCGGTACGGTGCTGCTGACCGGCACCGACGTCGTCCCGCCCGACGAGGTCGCGCTCGAAGCCGGCGACGTGGTGCGCATTGCCTGTCCGGCGGTCGGCGAACTGGTCACCGAGGTCCGGCGGCACGCATCGCCGGCCTGACCGGTGCCCGCCTGACCAGCGCCGGCCTGAGCGGTGCCGACCGCGACATGATTGCCGTTTCGGGGAAAGCTGTCGACCTTGTCGGCGGCCGCCCGATAAATTCCCCCTCGACCCGTGCCACGATTCGCCAGGTGTCGCCATGAACGTCGCCCAATACATTGCGCAATTCCTTGCCGACAAGAAGATCAACCAGGTCTTCGCCGTCTCCGGCGGGGTGGCCATGTATCTCAACGACGCTCTCGGATTTCATCCGGACCTGCAGTTCGTCGCCGTGCATCACGAGCAGTCGGCGACGATGGCGGCCGAGGGCTGGTCGCGGGTCACCGGGCGGATGGGGGCGGCCCACGTGACCTCGGGGCCCGGCGGCACCAATGCGCTGACCGGGGTCTGCGGGGCCTGGATCGACTCGATCCCCATGATGGTGATCTCGGGCCAGTCGGCGACCGGGCGGGTGGTGACCGAGACGCCCCTGCGCCAGCTCGGCATCCAGGAAGTCGATATCGTCGGCATGGTCCGCGGCGTGACCAAATATGCGGTCATGCTCACCGAACCCAACATGGTCCGCTACCACCTGGAAAAGGCCTACTGGTACGCCACCCACGGCCGGCCCGGCCCGGTGTGGCTGGACGTGCCGATCGACGTCTCGAACATGACCGTCGACCCCGACAAGCTGGTCGGCTACGAGCCCGAGCCGCCGTTGCGGACGCGGGGGGTCGGCTACATGGAGACCCAGGTCCGCAAGCTGCTCGAGCTGATCGAGGCGGCGGAGCGGCCGGTGATCGTGCCGGGATATGGCGTCCGCTTGGCCGATGCCGTGGCCGAGCTGCGCCAGCTGGTCGAGCGGCTGCAGATCCCGGTGGTGACGTCGTGGAACGCCAGCGACATGTTCCCGTCGGACCATCCGTGCAATATCGGCCGCTGCGGCCTGTTCGGCGATCGCGCCAGCAATTTCGCGGTCGCCAATGCCGACCTGCTGCTGGTCATCGGCACCCGGCTGGGCATCACCCAGATCGGCTACAACCCCGCCCTGTTCGCGCGGGGCGCCAAGATCGCCATGGTCGACATCGACGAGAACGAGATCCTGAAGCCGACCGCGCGCGTCGACCTGCCGATCGTCGGCGACGCCAAGCACTTCCTGACGGTGATGCGCGAGCTTGGCGGCAACCAGGTCCGCAATCCCAAGGTCGATGGCTGGCTCGCCACCTGCCACGACTGGCAGGCGCGCTATCCGGTGGTGCTGGACGAGTATCGCCAGCTGCCCGACGAGGTGAACTCGTACCATTTCGTCGAGGCCTTGGCCGAGCGGCTGCCCGACGGCGCGGTCGTGGTGACCGACATGGGCACGAGCTTCACCTGCACCATGCAGACCTTCGCCACCAAGGAGAACCAGCGCCTGTTCACCTCGAGCGGCCTCGCCGCGATGGGGTTCGGCCTGCCCGGTGCGATCGGCGCCTGCTTCGCCAACGGCCGGCGCCAGACCATCTGCATCGCCGGCGACGGCGGCTTGATGTTCAACCTGCAGGAGCTGGCGACGGTGCTGCAGTACAAGCTGCCGATCGCGCTGTTCGTGCTGGCCAACAATGGCTATCTGGCGATGAAGATCACGCAGCGCAACCATTTCGGCCGGCTGGTCGGCGCCGATCCCTCGACCGGCGTGAGCTGCCCGGACTTCGTCAAGGTTGCCCAGGCGTTCGGGATGCCCGCCTTCGACATCCGCAACGTCGAGGAACTAGGCCCCGGGCTCGACCGGGCGCTGGCCACCGACGGCCCAGTCCTGGTCCAGGTGCACATGCCCGAGTTCCAGGCCCTGGTGCCGCGCGTGCAGACCATGAAGACGCCCGAGGGCAAGCTGCTGCCGACGCCGATCGAGGACATGTTCCCGTTCCTCGACCGCGACGAGTTCGCCCAGCAGATGGTCGTCGAGCCGGTGCGCTGAGGACAGGCCGGCGGACGCCGGCGCCAGGGGATCGGGCGAGCGGCTCATGCCGGATCGCCTCGATCGTCCTGGCGGTCAGGTCACTTGAGAAACCCGGGATTGTGCGCCAGATAGGCGGCCGACACCTTGGCCCAGGGGGCGGCGCTCGGCAGATAGACATGCTCGCGGGCCTGCCGCCGGTTGAGATACGGCAACCCGCCCTGGTCCGTCGGATGGCTGGGCGTGATACGGCGGCGCTGGACGTCGGCGACCAGGGCGCGGAACGCGGTGTCGCCCGGCAATGCGAGATCTGCCGGATGCGCCAGCCGGAACAGCATCTCGGACACGCTCGCCACGATCAGCTCCGGAGAGTTCGGTGGCAGGGAAATCTGTACCTGCTCCGGCTTGATGGAGTCGATCATGTCATAGATCGGATGCCGGGTGATCTCGACGAACGTCATCGGCGCCGCGGCGCCTGTCGGCAGATAGTCGCGGAAGACGACCAAGTCGCGCGGGTTGGGTGCAAATGCGCTCCAAGTGACCGGCGCGTTGGTCATTAGCATGGGGACCTTGAGCGCCAGCGCGATCTCGCGCGGACCGGAGCTCATGCCCAGCAGGAACTGGCTCCGGCTGATCAGATAGGCTTCAAGCAGGCCGTCGCTGATCTGGCCATCCTTGAGGACCGGGGCTTCAGCGAAGTCGAAGACACCGGGGCCGAGCGGCGGGAGGCGCTGCATCGTCCGATCGCCGAGGCGCGCCACCTGGATGCCCAGGCTGGTCAATAGCTGGATGGCCGGACCATAGGTCGAGATGTCGCCATTGCGATAGGATTGGAAATGCTGGTCGTTGGCGAACCCGCCTTCACGGACATGCAACGTCACCAGCGGGCGGGATGGATCGATTCCGATCGACCGGGCCAAGGTCTCGCCGCGCTCGACAATATCGTCGGGCACCGAAACGGGAACGACCTCTTGACCCTTGCCCATCCTTTCGAAGAACAGGTCGCTCATCTGGAAATATGAGACGAAGTAGTATTCCGCTATATCTACCGTCAATGAGAAGTTCGGTGTGGATTGGCCGTAGAACAAGTTCAGTGCCGCGGCAAATTTTTCGGCTTCAATCTGCACGAGGTGGATGTCTTGCATCGCTACGCGAAAATGGGTGCTGTTCAGCGCTGCGGGCGGAATCGGGCCGTAAACGCCGAAGATCTTGTATTGGCTCACCGGAAACATCGTTCGCAGGAACGCCGGTTCATCGTAGAGATGACCTATGCGCCCATACCCAAAGTGAAACAAAAAGAAGACCACCGCCTTGCGATGGTCGAGCTGCGGGCGGATCAGCTCGTTGATCTCAGCGGTGAGAACCCGGACCAACTGGCCCGCTACATCGCTGATCATGATTTCTTCGGGCGGCGACGTCTCTGACATGGCTTCCTTCACAAGATCTCACCGCTGACCGACCTCAGGTCGCCAGCCGGTGCCCAGACCGGCCGATCAGCCCAAGAATGTCTGCAGCAGCTCGGACGCGCCGAGTTCGCCGAAGCGCACCTCGTTGCCGGATTGCTGCGCCGTCAGGGCCAGCCAGCTCAGCACCTCCAGCCGGCCGCCGTCCCCCCAGCGCTCGATCCGGCGCAGCCAGTCCCCCAACGCGTCGAAGCGGATGGGCAGGATGTCGCCTTCGCTGGTGTCACGGAGCAGGGCGGCTTCCGCGGCGGTGATCGAGATGCCCATAAGTCCGAACTCGATCGCGCCCCACACCCGGTCGCGGAACAACACGGGCCAGGCGCCGCGCGAGTCGTCCAAATGCAGGCCCGACTCCTCTTCGACTTCGCGCAAGGCGGCCGCGCTCAAGCCGGGATCGCCGGCCGGCCCACCCGGCAAGGTCGGCAGATAAGCACCGGCAAAGGTGTGGATGAGGTGCGGGTTGAGATCCGAGCTGGCCGCGCGCTGGTGCAGATAGAGCTCGCTGCGGGCATGGCAGACCAGCAGGGCCGCGGCACTCAGGATGTTGATCGTGCCGCCTTGCTCGCGGACTGCACGCACGGTCGCATAGTCCGTCGTTTCGAAGGACAGCCGCAGCGGGTCGTCCCGCGAGTCGACCGCGCCCACGATGCGGGCTTGGGTTTCGTTGTAGCGTCCGGGCTGGGCCAACTCGCGCCGATGGGCCGAGATCCGGTCGGCCAGGCTGGATGGCGGACGGTAGTCCCCGATCCAGCTCAGCTCGGGCTCGGCGCCGACGAGCGCCACCACTTCGAACCGGCCGCGAAAGAACCGGTTGAGCGTGACGCCCCAGGCCGGCGTGCCGCCGTAATTGATGTCGACCTCTTCGGTCAGCTGACAGGCCGACATCAGCAAAGCACGGCCGGAACCAGCGCGATGGCCATCTCTGCCAGTCCCTATTCGCGGCGCTCGGCGGTGACGCGGCTTTCGCGCATGTCCGAGTCGACGGTCGCCATGCCCATGAACCAGCGTCCGCCCGGATCGGACCAGTCGATCGTGCGGCCCACGTCAACCGGGGTCACGCCATGAAGGACCTTGGGATAGGAGATGATGAAGTCCCCGGCGCCGCCATAAGGCTCCATGTCGAGCAACTCGCCCGACGGTTTGACGAAATAGCTGCCGCCGGTCTGGTAGTCCGTGCCGCGGTCGCTCATCAAGGCGCCGATGATGACTTTCTGGTTGTTGATCGGGTCGACATGGCTCTTGAGCTGGCCGCCGCCCGATGGGTATTGATAAAACATCAGGCGATCGACGACGCCGTTCGATGGCAGGTTGTTCTCGAACGCATGCGGCTCGTGGCCACTGACGGCCTTGAAATATTGCCAACGCGCGGTCAGCGCCGGGAACAGGTCCAGGGGATCGGGGTTCCACCGGAAGAAATAGTAGCCGTGGCGCACTGCGGTGACGCTGTAGGCACTGGTTATGGTGCTGTCGATCTCGCGATGGAAGTCCGGACAGCCGTCGACCATCTTGTGGAAGCTGGTCGGGCGGCCCTGTCCCCACGCGAACAGGGCGGCCGACGCGCGACGGCACCAGCCGGGGTCGAACGAGTTCCGGATGAAGAACACGTCGCCCTGATACATGGACCGGCAGAAATGCTCGCCGAACTGCGCGTCGGTGTCGATCTTGTGCGCGAATTCGTCCCACTCGATGGTCACGACATCGCGGACATGCGCCGATGGCGGTGCTTCGGCTTCGATCTGAGTCCACAACTGGCGGAAGCGTCGCCAATCGCCCCGGCAATCCGCCACCGTCACCGGATCGACCTCAGAAATGCTGCTCATCGATTGCACCTTTTGCTTGCGGCGCCGCGGCGCGGTCGAGCCGCCGAACGTCATCACGGCCCAGCCAAGCCGGTCCTGCGCCGGGCATCGTTGATCCAGCGCAAGGCGCCACGCCGATCGCTTGGGCCTAGGACAGGAGCTCGGGCACCCGCGCTTTCGCCAGGTCCACCGGCTCCGCCTTGTAGAGGTGGATGGTGTGGCCCGAGCGCGTGCGCTGCCCAGCGAATTGCTCCGCCGTGGCCGCCGTGGTCGGCGGCACGGTCACCTTCATGGCGGTCCGTTGCGGCTCGAGTTGCGGCAGCGGGCGCCCGCTGGTCAGGGCGTCGAAATACTGGGGCAGATTCCAATGGAATTCGATGAGCTCGCTGCCTGCGGCGCGGAAGATCGGCATCCGCGCCTGCTGGTAGCGGACGAGGTCGTCCAGCAGCGAGCCGTCGGCGGGCGCATCGATCGACCCGCAGAAGCGGCCGGCGATCAGCCGCAGGTCGCCATAGAGCTGATCGATATCGGCCAGCACCATCGCCAGCACGGCCTCATGCGGCAGGGCCAGGCTCCCGCCCAGGCCATCGACGGGCGACAGCATCGCGATCCCGTCCAGGATCATTTGCTGCTGCTTGACCAGATGGCCGACGGCCAGCTCCAGCACCGGATATTGGCCGGGTGCCGCTTCGACCTCGCTGATGACGAATTCCACGAAACTCGTGTGGTCGGTCCCGAATTCCTGTTGGAAATAGTTCATCAGGAAGAACGCGACCCGGAAATTGTAAAGGACCGCGCACAGATATCCGACCTTGTAGGTGCGCCGCCATTCCGGGGTCGGCATGCTCGCCGTGCCGACGACGATCTCCTCGAGCTCCGGTTCGTCCGCCACGGCGGCGGTCCGGCGCGCGATCCCGGCCGAGCAGATCCGGCTTTCGATCCCGTAGCGCTGCCGGCTTTCCGCCGACTCCATTTCGGTGTTTTCCAGCAGCGTGCACAGGTGAAACACCCAGTGGTCGGCGAGCCGCGCCGTCATCGCCTGGTTCAGGCCATAGATGAAGCTGTCATAGGTCTCGCCGGGCAGGCCCAGGATCAGCTCGGTATAGGTCGGCAGATCGCGGTCGTGAAACTCCTTCTTCAGCCGGAGCAGGCTGTCATGTTTGATGTTGCGCCGCTTGATCGCGGCGAGCGTGTCGATGTTGAAGGACTGCATGGCCAGCGTCACGCTGGTGACGATGCCGCCGGAGGCGAGGCGGTCGGCGATCGTCACGATCCGCTCGTGGCTGTTCTTGGTCCAGTTGATCGCGATGAATTTCGGGAAGCCGTTGGCCTGGCTCTGGTCGGCAAGCCGGCCGGCGATCTCGAGGTCGCGATCGTAAAAGATGCCGAAGTTCGCGTCGGCCAGGTAGATGTAGAAGATCTTGTTCCGGCTCAGCCACTCGATTTCGGCGGCCAGCCGGTCCATGTCGAACTTCTTCACCTTGTTGACGTCGGCGTTGCCCCAGTCGCAGAAGGTGCAGGAGAACGGGCAGCCGCGGTTGGTCTCCCAGACGGCGCCGGTGACCTGTGGGCCGTGCAGCCGCATCAGACGGTCGAACGCGCCGTTCAGGAAGGGCGAGGGGATATCGTTCAGGTCGCCGATGCGGTCCCGACGGGCCGTGGTCACGAACCCGGCCGCGGCATCGGGCTCGCGGTAGGTGATGCCCGGGACGGTCTCGAACGACGATCGCGCCAGCACGGCCCGCATCAGGTCGGCGAAGGTGAACTCGCCTTCGCCGTGGACCAGGACGTCGATGAAGGGGTGCTCGTCCAGGAACCGGCGGATGCGGTCGGGCGCCTTGGGGATCGAATAGCCGCCGACGACGATCAGGGCGTTCGGATGCGTCTGCTTGACCGTCGCGGCGACGCGCATCGAGGCCCGCATGTTCCAGACATAGCAGGCGAAGCCGACCACCGCGGGGTTGTCGAACGAGTGGGCGATATCGGCCGGATCGCCGCGCAAGAAGTGCAGGTTGAAGTTGAAGGCCTCGTCGAGTTCGGGCTGGCTCTGGCTGTAGGCGGAGATCAGGCCAGTCCCCAGCGGCAGAAGATTCCGGTTGCTACCCGTGCCGAGGTCGACCAGATAGGCGTTTTGCTTCATGCCCCGTACCTTCCCAAATGCAGCTCGACATCGGGCTCGCCGCGACCAAACCTCGCCCCAAACGTCGCCCGTGGGCATCCCATCGGCACCGACGGTCGCACCCGCCCGACCGCACCCCGTATGGGCCGACGCTCCGCGCCGGACGCGCCTGTAGCCCGGCAAAGCGGTCTCCACGCTAGTGGCGAATGCTTAATAATTGGTTTAGTCGGTGTCAAGCGCATGCCCGGATGCACACCCGCCAACCACTGCTGCGACGGTCGGGCGCAGTCATTCCATCATGCTGGAAATGGCCCAGCCAACATCCATTGCCAAAACAGCCGACTGGAATAGCGTTGCTTCGCCCAGTCGTACGCCGCATCTGTGATCCGTGTCCACCAGTCCTCGCGTTCGGCAAAAAAGCGCAGATACGCCTCGACCTGCTCGGCGCTATTTGTGGGAATGTAATGCACAAAAGGTACGAAGTACTTGTCGATGTCGGAGCCGATCTCGTTCAGAAGGAGGCATTTCGACCAGATGGCTTCGAGGACGCGCCCGGGCTTGTGGTGGAAGGTCTGGTTCTGATAGCCGTCGGAGTAGGTGAGGCGGGACCGCCGATACAGCTCCGCATATTCCTCGATCGATACGTCCGGCAGGTGGCTGGTCCGGTCGTGCAGGGCGACATGGCACGGCCGGCTCAGGTCGGTCAGCACGTCCGTCAGCCAGGTCATCATGGCGAGGCGGTTCCGGTCGAAGCCGACCCGGCCGCGAAACGTGAAGAACAGGTCCTTGGGCAAATCGGGGCGGAACATCTCCTCGTCGTGGATGGCGACGATACCCAGTCGGGTTTTGGCAACCAGGTTCCAAGGGACCAGCCGGCGCCGATTTTCGAATATCACGACTTGATCGCAGACCGGCGTCCACTGGGTCAGGTTGTGGAAGCAATCGAACGCCACGCCGATCAGCTTGAAGCGGTACTTGGTACGCCAGGCATCCCAGATCTGCGGCGTGAGCGCGTGCTCGACGATATTGATGAAGTTTATCGAGAAGAAGATCAGATCGGGCCGGTTCTCAGCGATTTCGGCCTCCAGCGCGGCCATGGCCACCGCTGACTTCTCCGGGTCGAGCGGATGATGGCGCTCGTTGGAGATGTCGTCGATGCCGAATTGCCGGACGTTGAGATTATTGCGGCGCGCGCTCCGGGTAAAAACATAGAACGGCTGCGCCGCGCCCAATTCCGGGCGGCATTCGGCCCACTGCGGCATGGCGATGAGGATGCGGACGGTCGACCAATCTTCGATGCTGGTGGCCGCGCCGGTGAACACGTCCTGATGGGCGGGCGGCGGAGTCTCGCCACGCTCCCAGGCGTCATGGTGTGCCGTCAGCGTCGCCTCGATGATCCGGTTCTGCGCCGCGCGGCTGGCGCCATGGAGGATCGAACAGGGCCGCGTCACGATATGGGAGTGCGCTTCCGGGATCGATTCGGCGGCGGCCTTGCGCAGGCTGGGGCGGAGGCCGTGCAGCCAATAGCGCAGGTCCTGGTCGTGATGCTGGACCAGGGACACCAGGATCGAATGCGCATACTCCTTGTCGCCCTGGGCAAGCGCCAGATCGGCGACGTCCAGCCACAGCTCCTCCAGGCCGCCGACCGTGCCGAGCAGCGCGTGAAGGATCGACCGGGCCAACGGCGCACCGTCCGGGTGCTTGGCCAGCTCGCGCGCCGCCTGGTGCCAATAGGCCGAGTTCTCTGCGGTCAGGGTGCCCAGGTTCTGCTGGAGCGCGGCCAACTGCGTGTTGTCCTCGGTCACCGATCGGTCCTCTTCATGGGTTCGGCCCCCGGCAGCTGCGTGGATAGGCGGAGGGCGGGGCGCGGGATCCGACGGATCATCCAGCCGATCGGCACCGGCCGGGTGCTCGCTTGGCGGCTGTCCCGCCGCGGATCATGGCAGCGATCAGATAGGAGTCGAGTGGTTAATCGCCGGTTAAGCGGATGGGACCCGGTCATCGCGCGGCGGGCGCGTGGCGCCGTCGATCGACTGGAAGAACGCCGCCGCTGCCGCGTGGCTCTCCGGGGTTCCGATATCGATGAAGCGCCCACCGCCTTGCCATCCGAACAAACCGGCGCCGATCAGGGCGGGAAACAGGTCGCGCTCAAGCGAGCACACCTGGTGCTCGGGAACGCCCGCCAGCATTGATCGATCGCCCAGATAGATGCCGGCATTGATCCAGCCGGTGCCGGCACCGGCCTGCTTTTCGCGGAAGGCCAGGACTTCGCCCTCCGGACCGACCGTTACCGCGCCATAGCGCCCGGCATCGGCCACCTGGGTCAGCATCATCGACCAGACCGCCGGGCGCCGGTGGTGCCAGTCGACAAATGACGCGAGGTCGCCGTCGCACCAGGAGTCGGCATTGAGTCCAAGCAGCAGCGGCGTGTCGACCAGCGGCAGAGCATTGCGCAATGCGCCGCCGGTGCCGAGCAGCACCGACTCGATGGCATAGTGCACGGACAGGCCAGCATAGCTGGTACCAAAATGGCGCTGGATCTGGTCGGCCTGGTAGCCCACGCACAGCACCGCGCTGTGGAACCCGGCCCGGGCCAGGCGATCGAGCTGATATTCGAGGATCGGACGGCCGCCGACCAGCGCCATGGCCTTGGGGCGGTCGGGAACGGCGGCGCGCAGGCGAGTGCCGAGACCGCCGGCCAGGATCACCGGCATGATGGCGTCGATGCGCGCGGCCGGCCGGCCGGTCATCGCGCCAGGCCCTGGCGATACCAGGTCAAGGTCCGGCGCAACCCGTCCTCGAGCGCCGTCCCGGCAACAAAGCCGAGCGTCTCGCGCGCTAGGCTGACGTCGAACAGCCGCTTGCCGACGGTGCGCGGCTTCGACGGGTCGAACACCACCTCGGCGTCGTCGAACCCGTCGACGGCAAGGAGAACCTGAAGGATCTCCTTGATCGAATAGGCGCGGCCGGAGGCGATGTTGACCGCCAGCCAGGACTGGTCCAGATCCGCCGACAGCGCGCGCATCGCACTCTCGACGACGTCGTCGACATAGATCAGGTCGCGCACGTCGTCGCCGGTCCCCCACACCTCCAGCGGCCGGTGCCGCTCGACCACCCGCCGGATCAAGGCGGCCGTGACGTGGGAGCGGGCGAAATCGAACTTGTCACCGGGGCCGTAGACGTTCGACACGCGCAGCACCACCGCCGGCATCGGGTTCGCCAGCTTGGTCGCGTACATCCGGCACAGGATCTCGGCGTAGCGCTTCATCCATCCGGCCGGGAAATACACATCGGGCGGATCGCCCAGGGCCATGTCGGCCTCGGTCAGGCGATGGTCGGGGCCCAGGTCCGGATAGGCCGCGCCGCTGCCGATGAACAGCAGCCGGCGGACCCGGGCGCGATAGGCAGCTTCGAACAGCTGCGCATTCATCACCACGTTGGGGGTGACGTGGTCGACCGGCGTCGCCGCGATGGCGGCGGCCCCGGAGGTATTGGCGGCAGCATGCACCACCAGTTCGACGCCCGCGGCCGCCGCGACGCAGGCCGCCGGATCGCGCAGGTCGGCCGTCAGCCATTCCAGTCGGTCGTGCCGGCGATTGGGCGGCCGCCGGAAGCAGACCGCGCGCACTCGGGCGCCCTCGGCCAACAAGCGGTCGACGATGGCGCCGCCCAGGAAGCCCGTTCCGCCGGTGACCAGGACGTACGCGCCGCCGATGTCGATCATCGGCCGGCCCCGCTGGCCGCCGGCTGGGTATCGGGGGTCACGAAAATCCGGGCGCCACGATACACCGCCACGGCGCGATCCAGCCGGTCGCCGGACACCCGGTCGAGCGCCGAAGCAACGGCATTGGCGGCAACCTCGTCCGGGGTCAGCATGCCCGCGATCACCGTCGACACGGCTTGGTGGGACAGACAGAAGCGCAGGGCGCTGGCTGCCGCGAACGGCAGCTCGATCGCGGCGAACAGGGCTTCGGCGGCATCCAGCCAGGCATGGACCTGGGCCCGCGGCCACAGGCTGCGGTGATCGGCCAGGGCGAACTGGGTGTCCCGGCCGATGGTGCCGGTCAAGATGCCGAAGCACAGCGGCGTGCGGGCGATGACGCCGACCCGTCCCAGGGCCATCGCGAACACGCCGGCATCAATGGCGCGCCAATCGAGCAGGTTGAAATTCAGCTGGACCACGGCCGCGCGGTAGTCACGGATCGCGGCAATCGCATCCTCGGGGCGCTTGAGCGACCAGCCGGCCGCCCGGATCCGCCCGGACTCCCGCAGCTGGTCCAGTTCGTCGGCCAGCGCCAGGCAACGATCGCGGTCGCCGATGGGGGGATTATGCAGCTGCAGGACGTCGACATAGTCGGTCCGCAGCCGCCGCAGGCTGCCCTCGAGCGAGCGGCTCACGGCGCCCGGCCGGAAGTCCGGCGGGGCATCGAACGACAGGAAGCCGGCCTTGGTCGCGATCACCGCCTGGTCGCGGCGCGGCGCCAGCACCTGGCCCAACAGCCGCTCGCTGTGGCCATCGCCATAGACATTGGCGGTGTCGAAGAAGTTTATGCCGCGCTCGAGCGCCGCCTCGATGGCCGCCACCGATGCCGCGTCGTCGGTCCGGCCGTACGAGGTCGCCCCCGCCGTCTCGCCGCCGATGCCCCAGGCGCCGAACCCGATCTCGGAGACGGCAAGGCCCGTCGCCCCGAGCGGCCGGCGCGCAACCGGTCGCGCGGTCAATAGTGCCCTGCCAGCTCCAGCCCGACCTGGCGGCCGCCATAGAGATAGGCGCCGCGCTTGTTGCCCCACCACACCACCTCGCGGCACCAAGTGCCGAAATCGTCGTAGCGGGCGGCGTCCCGATCGATGACGACCGTCGTGCGGGTGCGGTCCAGCGGCTCGCGCCGCCCTTCACGGATGTTCGCGGCGAAGGTCAGCACGTCGAACTCGATCGTCTGGCGGACGGTCCCGGTGGCGAAGGGCTGCTTGAGCAGGGCGCGATTGACGGCGATGGCGTCGACGGCGGCTTGGCGCAGCGGATCCGACGCATCGATGCCGGCCAACAATAGCTGACCCACTTCGTCGTAGAAGTCGCCCATACGGCCTTCGCTGGTCATCTTGATGAAGGCGTATTCATCGGCCGGCCAATAGATCCCGAGCCACTCCCGGGAATAGACATATTCCGGCCCGCCGTTCTGGATGCTCTGCGCCTCGCGCAGAAATAGATCCCGGATCTCGGCCAGCAGCGGGTAGCTGACGGCGTCGACGGCCAGAACATCCTCGATGAATTTGCGATAGGACAGGCCCAGCAGCTCGTTGGCGACGATGAGGGGAATCTGGAACAGCTTGTCGAAGTGAAGCAGCGCCACCATCCAGCAGAACGCCCGCGTCCGCCGCCAGTCGGCGGCCGGCATCGAATCGGTGGCGATCACCAGTTGCTGGATCTCGGCCACGTCGTCGTCCAGATCCTCGCGCGCGCCGTGGATATTGATGATCTCGCTGGGAATTGTGACCATCCCGAAGCGGCGCAAGTAGTCCGGATCGCCCATTTCGGCGTTCGGCAGGATCGACAGGTTGTTGAATTGGATTCGATTGTGCTGGCCCGACTGGATCAGCTTGTCGATGCCCGTAACGAAGGAGTCGTAGGTCTCGCCCGGCAGCCCGAGGATCAGGTCCGAATAGGTCTCGACCCGATCGCGGGTGAACCGGCGCTGCAGCTCCAGGTAGGTCTCGAGCGAGATGTTGTCTCGCTTGATGTTCTTCAGCGTCTCGCCATCGATGCTCTGCATCGACAGGGCCACGCCCTTGTTCAGGCCGGCGTCCGACAGGATCTTCTGGGTCTGGTAGGCGCGCTCGGTCGCGTTCTTGGTGTTCTGAACCGACAGCGCACGCGGGTACCCGGTTTGCTGCTTGATCGCGGCGACATATTCGGCGATCTCGACGTCGCGCTTGAGGATGCCGAAATTGGCATCGCAGCAGAAGATGTATTCGATCTTCTTGGCCGCGAACCAGTCGACTTCGCGCTTCAGCCGGTCGATCTCGAACTGGTTGACCTTGGCTGCGGTCGCCGAGCCCCAGTCGCAGAAGGTGCACTGGAACGGGCAGCCGCGGTTGGTCTCCCACAGGCCGATCCAGGTCTCGTCGGGATTGGCCGCCATCAGCGGCTCGAAGAACCCGTCGAGAAACGGCGACGGGACGGCTTCCAGATCCCGCAGCCGCGGCTGGTTCGGATTGCGCACGAGGGTGCCGTCCGGCCGCAGCCGGCTGACGCCCGGCAGTGAGTCGTCGATGTCCGCGGGCAGGCCTTCCAGCAGGCCCAGGAAGGCCCGCTCGCCCTCGTTATGGACGACGACATCGATGGTCGGGTTGCGGCGCAGGAAGTCCTCGGGCTTGTCGGGCACCTGGGGGCCGCCGACAATGATGACGACCTCGGGATTGGCCGTCTTCAGCCGGCGGATCACTTCCAGCGAGATCTGCTCGTTCCAGACATAGAGGCTGAAGCCGACCACTTGGGCCCCGGCCAGCGCGGCGACGATATCGCGGATCGGCATCCGCTTGTAGATCGGCAGCAGAAAGCGGTAACGGCTGGGATCCGGTGCGTGGCGCGCGGCATAGGCCTGCAGCATCGCGACCGAATAGGGCAGATAGTTCTGGCCGGAAAAGCTGTTGTTGATCTGAACCAGCCCGACCGTGAGCGGCGGACCGCCGGCTCTGGCCGCGGGGCCGGGACGATCGCACGCGCCGGGCAGATCCATCGCCTGTTCCTTGTCCTCCAGCATCGGCGCAATCTGCCGTAGGGTCCCCATCAGTGCAAGCTGCTGGGACTCGCCGCCGCATTATGCCGCGGGAACCTTGCTGCTTACCGCTTCGATTCGGTCCCTTGATCACGGCGCGAAACGATCGGGTCCTTGATTGGCCACCAGATGCCAAGTTCGGGGTCGTTCCACAGCAGCGTAAACTGCGAGGCCCGATCATACTCGGTCGTTTGTTTATAATGAAACATCGCCGTCTCGCTCAAGACGACATGCCCGTTGCCAAATCCGGGTGGAATCAGGACCTGCGTCCGATTGGTCTCGCTGAGCGTGATGCTATACCACTGGCGATATTGTGAAGATTCGGGATTATTGTTGATCACGACCAAGTAGAACCGCCCCTGCAGACAGCTCACCAGCTTCCAGGTCTTGCGATCGCCATGGATGCCACGCAAGACATGGCGGCCGGAGATCGAGATGTCGTCCTGGACGAAGTCGACCGTGATTCCGGCGGCTTTGTAAAGTTCGCGGTTATAGAGCTCAACATAGAAGCCGCGAAAGTCTTCGAACAGTGTCGGCGGCTCGACCAGCAGCACGCCGTCAAGCGGCGTCGTTTGAACGTTCACGATGCGCTCCGGATCGGCCGGTTGTAGGCCGCTGATTGGGTCAAAGACACGATGTGACTCTAGAACGGACCTTTGAACTTCTTATAGAAATCGGCCATCGACCGCTCGTTCGGCAGCTCGATCGACGGGTCGCTGCCGCGCACGACCTTGATGATCGCGGCCATCAGGTCGTGCAGGGTCGGGTAGTACAGGTCTTCCAGGCTCTTGGCGGTCGGGCAGGGCGCCGGCTGCATGCCCAGCGCCGCCACCGGCTGCTTCAGCATCGACGGGTCGGTCTGGGCGATCAGGCGGCAGACCTCGGCGCACACGCCATAGGCCTGCCAGCTGGTGTCCGCCACGACCAGCCGCCCGGTGCGCCGGACGCTGTCGAGGATCATCTGGTGGTCGGGATGCGACGCGCAGTGCAGGTCGATCACCTCGCACTCGATGCCGTGCTCGGCCAGCCGCGCGGCAGCCCGCTTGGCCTCGAGCACCATGATCGAGGTCGCGACCACCGTCACGTCGCGGCCCCGGCGCTCGAGGCGCGACGAGAAGGGCGCGGCCACGGCGCCCGCCTCGTCGTCGCCGGCGAACTCCAGGTCGTACATCAGCCGGTGCTCGAGCGAGATCACCGGCCCGCGGTGGTGGGCGATGGCATGGGCGTAGGTGCGCCGGATCGCGTCGGGGGTCGACGGCATGACCACGACCAGCCCCGGGATATGGGCGAACAGCGACTGCAGGCTCTGCGAGTGCTGGGCGCCTTGCCCCCAGCTCCGGCCGACCACCAGCCGGACCAGCATCGGGACCTCGAAGCGGCCGCCGAACATATATTTGTACTTGGCGGCCAGGTTGATCAGCTGGTTCATCGCCAGCAGCGCGAAGTCGGCGCGGATGTGCGTGTTGATCGGATACAGCCCGTTCAACGCCGCGCCCACGCACACGCCGGTGATGCCCTCCTCGGCCAGCGGCGTTTCGATCACCCGGTGGGCGCCGAACTGCTCCGCCAGGCCGGTGGTCGTGCCGAAGATGCCTTTGAAGTCGGCGACGCCCTGGCCGATGATGATGGTGTGGGGATGCTGCGCCAGGGCATCCTGCATGGCGGCGTAGAGCGCGCCGCGGTAGGTGGCCGCGGGCGCGGTGGCGGCAAGCAGGGGCGCGCTAGAGGACATCGGTCAGCAACTCTTCCAGTCCGGGGGCGGGGCTTGCTTCGGCAAAGGCGACAGCATCGTCGATCTCGGCCCGGATCCGCGGGGTCAGGGCGGCCACCAGGTCGCGGTCGAGGACCAGCGGGTCCTTGGACAGCCAGCGGTCGAGCTCCGCGGACGAGCGATAGCCGGCACCATAGTCCTCGCCGGGGCCGACATGCTCGCGATAGCGGTAGGTCGCGATCTCCAGGTAGCGCGGACGCCGGTCGCTGCGGATGGCATCGACCAGGCTGCGGGCGGTGTCGCCGATCTGCTCGAAGTCCCAGCCCGCTTCGATATGGTGCGTTTCCAGGCCGTAGAGGGCCGCCTGGTCCAGGGTGCGGTAGACTTGGCGCTCGTCGATGCGGGTGTGCACCGCCAGTCCGTTGTTCTCGCAGACGAACAGCACCGGCAGGCGATGCAGCGCCGCGAAGTTCAAGGATTCGTGATAGACGCCCTCTTCGGTCGCACCGTCGCCGTAGACGGCCACGATCACTTGGCCGGTGTTGCGGTGGACGGCAGCCAGCGCGGCGCCGACGGCGTGCGGGATGGAGCTGGCGACCACCGCCGACGAGCCCATCAGCCCGACGTCCGGAGCGGTCAGGTGCATGGATCCGGCCTTGCCCTTGGCCATGCCGGTCAGCTTGCCGGACAGCTCGGCGAACATCTCGCGCAGGTCGCCGCCCTTTGCGAGGTAGTAGGCGTGGTTGCGATAGGTCGCGAACACCAGGTCGTCCCGCCGCAGCGGCTCGCAGAGGCCGACCGCGACGGCCTCCTGGCCGATCGACAGGTGGACCGGGCTCTGGATCCGGTCGCTCGGGTAAAGATCGATGATCCGCTCTTCGACCAGGCGGATCCGCAGCGCCTGATAGAACAGCGCCTCGCGGCGGGATGCAGAGGGCGGCGAGTGTGCCATCGATGTGCCTTCTAAGCCAAGGAGGGGGGCGCGGATCGGTGCGGCGGCGGGGCGGTGGCGCCCGTATCAGGCTCGGCGACCGCGCGGACGATGTCTTCCAGGCGGTCGTACAGCAGCCTGCAGCCAAGCCGGGCATCGGCCAGTGCCACGGCGACCAGCAGGGCAGCCTGCTCGAAATCGTCGGCGCGCAGCAGCTCGCGGAACGCCCGGCGCGGAATCAGCAGCCGCTCCACCCCGGCTTCCGGCTGCCAGCCCGGCTCCGCGCGGCCGCCCAATCCCAGGAAGAAATAGACGCTGTTGCAGAAGCGGTTGAGCGACAGCCGACTGCGCCCCAAGAGCACCAGATGCTCGCAGCGAAAGCCGGTTTCCTCGAAAATCTCGCGTGCCGCGGCTTCGCGCGGCGTCTCGCCGCCGTCGATCGACCCGGCCGGGCTCTCGATCGTCATAGTCTCGATCGCCGGCCGGAACTGCCGGACCATGACCAGCTCGTCGTCGGCCGACAGCACCAAGGTGATGACGTCGTCGGGGGCGCGGATGCGGAAATAGGGGCCCGGAAACGGGTTCGGCGGTTCGTTCGCGGCCAGCTCTTCCACCGAGAACCACGGTGTCTCGAAGGCGATGCGCGATCGGGTCATGCGCTGGTCAGGCCGCCTGGTAGATGATCTTGGAGCCGTCGTTGTCGAAGCCGAACGGCACCCAGGTGTAGTGTTTCAGGCGCGCGATCAGTTCGTCTCGCCGCTCCGGCGGGATGAAGAACAGCATGAACCCGGAATGGCCGGCGCCCAGGAGCTTGCCGCCGATCGCGCCCGCCTCGCGCGCGGTGGCATAGATCTCGTCGATGTGGCTGTTCGAAACACTGCTGCTCAGCCCGCGCTTCAGCATCCACGTTTCGTGCAACATCTCGCCGAATCCGGAAAGATCGCCGTCGCGCAGCATGTGGGCGCCATCTTCGACCATCTGCTGCATCCGGACGATGCTGGCTTCCTTTTCCTTTAGGCTCTCCACGACGCTTTGGGCGATCTGCGAAGCCAGGCGGTTTGACCCGGTGAAGACCAGGACGAGATGATCGGCGAGGCGGGACTTCACGGCCGGATCCATCACCACCGGCTCGACCGCGACGGTGCCGTCCTGCCGGAACCGAATCACGTTGAGGCCGCCATAGGCCGCCGCCACTTGGTCCTGGGACCCGACGCTTTCGTTCAACCAGTTCTGCTCGAGATCGATGGCCTTCAGCGCCAGCGCGTGGCGGTCGATGTCCAGATCCCGGATGGCGCAGTAGGCCTTGATCAACCCGACCACGAAGGTCGAGCTGGATCCCATTCCGGCGCGGGCCGGAAGATCGCCTTGATGGAGGACTTCGAGGCCGATGCTCTCGTCATGACGCAGGTAGCGCAGTCCACCGCGGATCGCCGGGTGAAGGATCTCGGCGACCGAATTGACGTTCTCGATGTGACTCCACACGATTCGATATTTCACATCGAAGAATCGAGGAAGAAGCCGCATGGAAATAAAACAATATTTATCGATCGCGGTGGACAGAACCGCGCCGCCATGCTCCTTGTACCAAGCCGGATAGTCGCTTCCCCCGCCGAAGAACGAGACCCGGTAGGGGGTGCGCGAGATGGCCATCCGGACCGTCATGATGCCGACCGCTTGATCTGGTCGCGATAGTAATCCAGCAAGTCGCGCATGGTCTGGCGCGCCGGGATCGTCGCCTCCCAGCCGGTCGCGGCCTTGAATTTCGAGATCTCCGGGATCTGCAGCGTCACGTCGGACGGCCGCAAGCGCGCCGGATCGACGGCATGGGTGATCGGCTTGGTCGCGAACGAGGCGAGGAGCTCCAGCACCTCGCGGACGGTCATCGTTTCCGAGCCGCCGATATTGTAGACCTCGCCCGGGGTTCCCTTCTCCAGCAGCAGCCAGTAGGCGCGCACGGCATCGCGGACGTCGGAGATGGTTCGGATCGAATCGAGGTTCCCGACCCGCACCGGCCCCTGGCGCACGCCGGCCTCGATCTCGGCGATCTGCTTGGCGAACGAGCCCTCGGCGAACACCGCGCCGCGCCGCGGCCCGGTGTGCGTGAACATGCGCGTCCGGATCGTCTTGATGCCGTATGACTGGAAGTATTGGTAGGCGATCATGTCCTCGCCGACCTTGGAGACCGCGTAGGGGCTGGCCGGCCGCAGCGGGTTGCTTTCGCGGATCGGGACCTCGTCCGCCGTCACCTGGCCATAGACTTCGGACGACGAGCAGATATGGATGACCGGATCCAGCCCGACGATCCGCACGGCGTCGAGCAGGTTGGTCGTGCCGATCACATTGGTCGTCAGCGTATCCGCCGGCGCCACGAAGCTCTGGTCGACATAGGACTGGGCGGCCAGGTGAAAGATGCGGTCGGGCGCGCTCTTCTTCAGCAGCGTCACCAGCGAGTTCACGTCGCGCAGGTCACCCTGGTGCAGGGTGACGCGATCCATGATCGACGCGATGTTCTGGGTGGGACTCCGCCACCGAACCAAGCCGTGGACGACAGTGTTGGGATGATTTGCCAGGATATATTCGGCAAGATGGCTGCCGACCATTCCAGTAATGCCAGTGATCAATACATTCATGTAGAGATCCGGGGTCCAATTGTCTGTCAAACGGCGCGCGACGATAGCAGACCGCTCTATGGACTTCTAGCGGCGAATGGACGCGCCGTTGAATCCACCTTCGACAGCGACGAGCCGCCGTCGACGACTATGCGTCCGCGAGACCGAGATAGACGATCACGATGGTCGGCGCAACCATGTCGTCCCCACCTCCGGACCCCCTGGCGGCCGGCTGGATTACTGGGGCGATGCCGACACCGCGGCAACCGGCGGCGCGCCGAACTGCCGGTCGAGCGCCAGGTTCAGCAGCAGCACATTGACCCGGGGCTCGCCCAGGATGCCGAACTGGCGATCCCGGATGGCCGCCGCGACCACTGGCCTGACGCGCTCGACCGAGAGCCGACGGGCGGCGGCCACCCGCGGCAGCTGCCAGGTCGCGGCCGCGACAGAGATGTCGGGGTCGAGGCCGCTACCCGAGGCGGTCACCAGGTCGACCGGCGGCGCGCCCGACGCCTGCGGGTCGGCCTGCATCAGCTTGTTCAGGTCGCCCTTGGCGCGGTCCTGCAGCTTCTTGTTGGTGGTGCCGTAGTTGGATCCGCCCGAGGCGGCGAACGGCCCATCCTTGTTGTCGGCGGCGTTGACGCCATAGCCGTTGTCGCCGGCGGCCGAGGGCCGCGGCCAGAAATAGCCGGGATTGGCGAAGGGCTGGCCGATCAGCTCGGAGCCGACCACGCGTCCCTTGCCGTCGGTGGTCAGGCTGCCCTGGGCCTCGCGCGGGAACAGCAGCTGCCCGATGCCGGTGACCAGCAGCGGATAAGCGGCGCAGCACAGCACGATGGTCACGATCGAGGCGCGGATGGCGATGGCGAGGTGCTTGAGCATGGCTCTTGGTCCTTAGGCCAGGCCGACGGCGGCGAGCGCCATGTCGATGGCCTTGATGCCGACGAAGGGTGCCACGATGCCGCCGAGCCCGTAGACCAGCAGCGAGCGGGCCAGCAGCGCCGTGGCGCCGATCGGGCGATAGGTCACGCCGCGCAAGGACAGCGGGATCAGCGCGATGATGATCAGGGCGTTGAAGATCACCGCCGCCAGGATCGCGCTGTGGGGCGACGCCAGGTGCATGATGTTGAGCGGCGCCATCTCGGGGAACGCGACCATGAACATCGCCGGGATGATCGCGAAGTATTTCGCG
>CAZEFK010000007.1:0-63189 GCA_964511405.1 uncultured Comamonadaceae bacterium
CGACTGGTTCCAGCTCAGCCTGAAGGAAGGGCTGACGGTGTTCCGCGACCAGCAGTTCTCGGCCGACATGGGCTCAGCCGCGGTCAAGCGCATCGGCGACGTGCGCGGCCTGCGCGCCAGCCAGTTCCCCGAGGATGCGAGCCCGATGGCGCACCCGGTGCGCCCCGACAGCTATATCGAGATCAACAACTTCTACACCGCCACCGTGTACATCAAGGGTGCCGAGGTGGTGCGGATGATCCACACCCTGCTTGGCCCCGACCGCTTCCGCGCCGGCATGGACCTGTATTTCCGGCGCCATGACGGCCAGGCCGTGACCTGCGACGACTTCGTCCAGGCCATGGCCGACGCCTCGAATGTCGATCTCGGCCAGTTCCGGCGCTGGTACGCGCAGGCCGGAACGCCGGAGCTGACGGTGACCGCCGACTGGGACGCCACGGCCAAGCGCTACCGCCTGACGGTGGCGCAGCGCTGCCCGCCGACCCGCGGCCAGCCCGACAAGCTGCCCTTCCACATCCCGCTGGCCATCGGCCTGCTCGGCCCCGACGGCCGCGACCTGCCCATCCAGCTGGCCGGCGAGCCGGCGCCGGGCCCGACGACGCGCGTGCTCGACGTGACCGAGGCCGAGCAGACCTTCACGTTCGTCGGCCTGCCGACCCGGCCGGTGCCGTCGCTCCTGCGTGGCTTCTCGGCGCCGGTGAAGCTGACCATGGCGCGCAGCGCGGCCGAGCTGCAGTTCCTGATGGCGCGCGATGCGGACCCGTTCGCACGCTGGGAAGCGGGCCAGTCCTATGCCGGCGAGCGGCTGGCGGCCCTGGTTGCCGATTACCAGGCCGGGCGCCCGCTGGGCCTGGACCTGGGCCTGGTCGACGCCGTCGCCTTGACCCTGACCGACGAGCGGCTGGACCCGGCCTTCGTCGCCCAGGCCCTGACCCTGCCCGCCGAGAGCTATCTGGGCGAAGGCATGGCCGTGATCGATCCGGACGCCATCCACGCCGCCCGCGAGCATGTCAGGCGCGGCCTGGGCGAAACCCTGGCCGACCGCTGGCGCCAGGCCTATGGGCGGCTGGCCGACGGCGGGCCCTATCGCTTCGACGCCGTGGCGGTCGGCCGGCGCGCCCTCAAGAACCTGGCCCTCGCCTATCTGACCGTCGGCGGCGCCGGGCCGGAGCTGGCGCTTCGGCAGTTCGAGACCGCCGACAACATGACCGACCAGCTGGCCGCCCTCTCTTGCCTGGCCGAGCTGCCCGGGCCGGAGCGCGACACGGCGCTCGCCGCCTTCGCCGCGCGCTGGGCCGGCGAAGCCCTGGTCATGGACAAGTGGTTCTCGGCCCAGGCGCTGGCCTCGCCGCCCGACACCCTGGACCGGGTGATCGCCCTGGCCGGCCACCCGCAGTTCGACCGCCGCAATCCCAACCGCGTGCGCAGCCTGATCGGCGCCTTCACCAGCAACCAGGTGCGCTTCCATGAGCCGAGCGGGCGCGGCTACCGCTTCCTGGTCGACCATGTGCTCGACCTCGACCCGCTCAATCCCAAGGTCGCGGCCCGGCTGATCGGTCCGCTCGGGCGCTGGCGGCGCTTCGGGCCCGAGCGCCAGGGCCGCATGCGCGCCGAGCTGGAGCGCGTCCTGGCGCGTCCGGGCCTGAGCCCCGACGTGTTCGAGATCGCGTCGAAGAGCCTGGAGGACGGCGCCTGACAGCGGTCCGCGCCGCCCCGGACCGAGGCGGCGCGGGTCCCTTACCCGCGGCGCCGGAAGGTCGGGCCGAGCACGGTCAGGCAGAAGATCTCGAACAGCATCTGGCCGCCCAGCTGCGCGGTGTTGGTGGTGGGATCATATTGCGGCGCCACCTCCACCACATCGCCGCCGATCACGTCCAGGCCCTTGAGACCGCGCAGGATCGCCTGGGCCTCGCGCGGCGTGAGCCCGCCGATCTCGGGCGTGCCGGTGCCCGGTGCGAAGGCCGGATCGATGCCGTCGACATCCAGCGAGACATAGACCGGGCCGTCGCCGATCACCGACCGCGCCCGCGCGATCACGCCCTCGACGCCGATCCGGTCGACCTCCTCGGCATGGATCACCGTCATGCCGGCCTCGTAGGAGAACTCCCAGATGAACTCGGCGGAGCCGCGGATGCCGATCTGGACGGTGCGCGCGGGATCGAGCACGCCATCCAGCACGGCCCAGCGGAACGGCCCGCCATGGTGGAACTTGGCGCCTTCATACTCGCCGCTGGTGTCGCAGTGGGCGTCGATGTGGACCATGCCGACCGGCCGGTCGCGGCCCAGCGCCTTCAGGATCGGATAGCTGATCGAATGGTCGCCGCCGACCGACAGCGGCCGGACCCCGGCCGCCGCGATCTTGTCGTAGAACGCCTCGATGTCCTGGATGCAGCTATCGAGGCTGAAGCGGCTGCGGAACGGCACGTCGCCGACGTCGGCCGCCCGGCATTCCGCCATCGGCACGATCCGCTGTACGTGGTTGTACGGACCGATCCGCTCCATCGTGCGCACCGCCCGTGGCCCGAAGCGGGCGCCCGGCCGGTTGGTCACGCCCAGGTCCATGGGCACGCCGATCAGCGCCACGTCCAGGCCGCCGAACCCGGGCTGATTCGGCGCCTCGGGCCGATAGGGCGCGTCGAGCAGGGTCGGCACGTCGCCATAGGGCAGCTTGCGGCTGTCCTGGTCGCGGAAGGTCAGGGCCACGACCTTCCGGAACTCGGGGTCGAACACCTCGCTGCCCTTGGCCCCCAGATATTTCTTGCGCAGCGCGTCGAGCTTGTCTTGATCCACGGACGAACCTCCCATAGCGGCGCGGCAGCGCCCGCCCGCTCCACACTTACCCCGACGTCACGCCGCCCGGGAGCCCATCAGCCCGGCATCCCGCGCCCAGACCAACGTTTCGTCGAGCGCCCGCTCGATGCGCTGCATCAATTCGTCGATCGTCGGCTCATCGATGATGAGCGGCGGGCACAGGAAAATGGCGTCGCCGATGCCGCGCGTGATCACGCCATGCTGCTGGGCGCGCCGCGCGGCCTCAGCCGGCACTGCCAGCGCCGGGTCGAACAGGGCGCGGCTGGCCTTGTCCGGTGACAGCTCCAGGCCGGCGACCAGCCCGACCCCGCGTCCCTCCCCGACCAGCGGATGGCCGGCCAGCCGGCGGACATGCGCCTGGAACCGCGGCGCCACCGCCTGGACGTGGTCGAGCATCCGGCGCTCTTCGTAGATCTTCAAGGTCTCCAGCGCGACCGCGGCGGCGACCGGATGGCCGGAATAGGTAAAGCCGTGCCCGAAGGTGCCGATCTTGCCGCTCTCGCTGACCACCGCCCGGTATAGCGGCTCGTTGATCATCAGGGCCGAGATCGGCAGGTAGGCGGCCGACAGCTGCTTGGCCATGGTGATCATGTCGGGCTGGAGGCCGAAGGTCTCGGTCCCGAACATGGCGCCGGTACGCCCGAAGCCGCAGATCACCTCGTCGGCGATCAGCAGGATGTCGTGGGCCTTCAGGATCCGCTGGATCTTCTCGAAATAGGTCCGGGGCGGCACCACGACCCCGCCCGACACCATGACCGGCTCGGCGAAGAAGGCGGCGATGGTGTCGGGGCCCTCGCGCTGGATCAGGTCCTCCAGCGCCTGGGCGCAGCGGTCGGCGAACGCCTCCTCGGTCTCTCCCGGCTCGGCATGCCGGTAGTGGTGCGGACACATCGTGTGCAGGATGCCCGGGAGCGGCAGGTCGAAGGCGCGATGGTTGTTGGGCAGCCCGGTCAGGCTTGCCGTCGCCACCGTGACGCCGTGATAGCCGCGCAGGCGCGAGATGATCTTCTTCTTCTTCGGCCGCCCGAGCGCGTTGTTGTAGTACCAGACCAGCTTGATCGCGGTGTCGTTCGCCTCCGAGCCGGAGTTCGCGAAGAACACCTTGGACATCGGCACCGGCGCCATGCCGATCAGGCGCTCGGCCAGCTCGATCCCGGGCTCGGTCGCCTTGTGCCCGAACGCATGGTAGAAGGGCATCGTCGACAGCTGCCGCGTCGCCGCCTCGACCAGCCGCGGCTCGCTGAAGCCCAGCGAGGCGCAGAACAGCCCGGCCAGGCCTTCGATATAGCGGCGCCCCGTGCTGTCGATGACATGGACGCCGTCGCCGCCGGTGATCACCAGCGGGCCGACCTGCTCATGCAGGGCGGCGTTGGTGTAGGGGTGCAGGTGGAAGGCGACGTCGCGCGCTTCCATCGAATTCGGTTGCAGGGTCATCGGATCTCCCTCAGCGATGGCGGGACAGGAACTGCTGCAGCCGTTCCGAACGCGGCCGCGCGAACAACTCCGACGGCGGCCCACGCTCCTCCACGACCCCCTGGTGCAGGAACAGCACCTCGTCGGAGACGTCGCGGGCGAAGCCCATCTCGTGCGTGACCACCAGCATGGTGCGCCCCTCGTCGGCGAGCGCCCGCATGACGCGCAGCACCTCGCCGACCAGCTCGGGGTCCAGGGCCGAAGTCGGCTCGTCGAACAGCAGCACGGCCGGACGCATGGCCAGGGCGCGGGCGATCGCGGCGCGCTGCTGCTGGCCGCCCGACAGGTGGGCCGGATAGTAGTGCCGCCGGTCGGCCAGCCCGACCTTGGCCAGCAGCGCCTCGGCCTCGGCCAGGCATTCGGCGCGCGGCCGCTTCAGGACGTGGACCGGGGCCTCGATGACGTTCTCCAGGACCGTCATGTGCGACCACAGGTAGAAGCCTTGGAACACCATGCCGGTGCGGCGGCGCAGCCGCTCGACCTGGCGCCGGTCCGGGGGGAGCGGCCGGCCGCGGGCATCGGCCGCGATCCGGACCGTCTCGCCGCCGACCGAGATTCGGCCCGCCTCGGGCGTCTCCAGCAGGTTCAGGCAGCGCAGCAGGGTCGACTTGCCTGATCCCGACGATCCCAGGATCGACACCACGTCGCCTTGCCGGGCTTCCAGGGCGACCCCCTGCAGCACCGGGATGCCGCCGAAGCTCTTGCACAGCCCCTCGACGGCGACGGCCGGCGCCGGCTGCGCCGCGGCCGGGGCTTCGGTCTCTGGCGAGGTCAGCATGCGGTCGCCTCGATGGCCGGCCGCCGGCGGGGCGGGCGGAGATGCGGGGACAGGCGCCATTCCAGGACCGCGATGGCGCGGGTCACGGCGAAGTTGAGCGCCAGATAGATCGCGCCGGCGGCGACGAAGACTTCGACCGCCCGGTAGGTCTGGGAAATGATGCTGTGGGCGATGCCGGTGACTTCCATAAGCGTGACCACGGAGGCCAGCGAGGTGCCCTTGACCATCAGGATGATCTCGTTGCCGTAGCCGGGCAGGGCGTGGCGCAGCGCGATCGGCAGTTCGATGCGCCGGAGCAGCTGCAGCCGGGTCATCCCGCAGGCGCGCGCCGCCTCGATCTGGCCGGCGGGCACCGATTGCAGGGCGCCGCGGATGATCTCGCTGCCATAGGCCGCGGTGTTGAGGGTCAAGGCCAGCACGGCACACTGGTAGGGATCGCGGAACACGCCCCACAGGCCGGCCGCCTGCAGGAACGGCCGGAACTGGCCCAGGCCGTAATAGATGAGGAAGATCTGGACCAGCAGCGGCGTGCCGCGAAAGGCGAACACGAACGCCGCGATCGCGGGGCCGAGCAGCGGCGGATCCCGCCGCCGTGCCAGGGCGAGGGTAAGAGCCAACAGGGCGCCGACGGTCACCGACGTGCCGGCCAGGCTCAGGGTGAGCGGCACGCCGGCCAGCAGCCGGACAAAGGTGTCGGCCAGGAACGGCAGGTCGATCATATCAGGCGCACGCCCCTGAGGCTCCGCTGCTCGGCCTGCCGCAGCACCCGGCCTGACGCGGTCGTGATCGCCAGGTACAAAACCGCGGCCGCGATGTAGAAAACGAAGGGCGCGCGCGTCGAGCCGGCACCGATCACGGCCTCGCGCATCAGCTCGGGGAGGCCCGTCACCGACACCAGCGCCGACTCCTTCAGGATCAGCTGCCAGACATTGCCCAGGCCGGGCAAGGCATGGCGCAGGATCTGGGGCAGCACGATGCGGCGGGCCATCAAGGGACGCGGCATGGCGAAGGCGCGCGCCGCGTCCAGCTCGCCGCGGTCGATCGCCAGGAACGCCGCGCGAAACACTTCGGCCTGGTAGGCGCCGGAGATGATGCCGATCGCCAGCGCCCCGGTGGCGAAGGCGGGCACGCCCAGGAAGCCGGTGGCGCCGAACCAGTGGCCGATGGCGGTCAGGGCGGCGCTGCCGCCGAAATAGAGCAGATACACGGTCAAGAGGTCCGGAACGCCGCGGAAGACGGTGCCGTAGGCATCGGCCAGGACCCGCAGCGGCAGGCCGCCGGCCAGCCGGGCAAAGGCCGCCGCGCCCCCGAGCGCGGCGCCGATGCCGAAGCTGGCCGCCGCCAGCAGCAGGGTGGTGAGCGCCGCCAGCAGCAGGGCGGCGCCCCACCCGCCCGGGCCGAACCCCAGCAGGCCAAGGCCCAGGAGGCCATGGGTGGTCGGACCGGCCATGGTCACTGCTGCGGCGTGACGTCGACCTTGACCCACTTCTGGGACAGCGCCTTGATCGTGCCGTCGGCGATGGCCGCGCCGATCGCCTCGTCGAACTTGGCCTTGAGGCCGGTGTCCTGCTTGCGCAGGCCGACCGCGGTGCCGTGGCCGAACACGTCGCCCACCAAGCTGGGGCCGGCCACTTCGTAGCCTTCGAAGCCCGGCTTGGCCAGCGTGGCGGCCAGCGCGGTCTTCGCCGCGAACAAGGCATCCAGGCGCCCGGCGGCCAGGTCGAGGTCGTGCTGCTCGGTGGTCTTGTATTCGCGGATCTCGACGGTGTCGGCGAGGTATTTCTTCAGGAAGGCCTGCATCGTCGTGGCGGCCTGGACCCCCACCACCTTGCCCTTCAGCATCGTCTTCATGCGCGCGATGACCGGCGCGGCCGCGGCCTGGTCGTTGAGGTTGACCTTGTCGACGCCGAGGCCGGTCAGCGGGCTGCCCTTGGCCACCGCGAAGCCCGCGGGGTCCATGGCGTAGGGCCGGCTGAACGCGATCACCTCCAGCCGTTTGTCGGTGATGAACATCCCCGCCATGATCGCGTCGAACTTGCCGACGGTGAGCGCCGGGATCAGCCCGTCCCAGTCCTGCGCCACGATCTTGCACTG
Organism: uncultured Comamonadaceae bacterium; assembly: GCA_964511405.1. Taxonomy (GTDB): domain Bacteria; phylum Pseudomonadota; class Alphaproteobacteria; order Elsterales; family Elsteraceae; genus CAZEFK01. The sequence continues at coordinate 7,157 of CAZEFK010000007.1, forward strand.
GATCTTCATCCGGCCGCACAGGTTCTGGGCCAGGTCGATCTCCAGCCCGGCCAGGCTGCCGTCGGCCTGGGTGAAGTTCCAGGGGGCGTAGGCGCCCTCGGTGGCGATGGTGATCGCGGTCGGCGCCTGCTGCGCAGCCGCCGGGCTCGCCGACAGGATGCCCGCGACGGCCAGGCCGGCGAAGGTCAAGCCGGCAAAGACTAGGGGACGGAGTCTGCGGTTCATCGGGTCTCCTCGCTGTGGTCGGCCCACCGGCCGTCGGGTGGAAGGTTGGCGCTCATGAATTCGGCAAGGTCCGGCGCCGTGCCCAGCACATGCGCGCGCATCGCCGCCTCGGCGACCTCCGGGTCGCCGGTCCGCACGGCATCGATGATGACCCTGTGCGCGTCCTCGGCGCTCACCGGCTTGGCCGCATGGTGCAGCCAGATGCGCAGGTAAGGCTCGATCGTCGCGTGCAGCCCGGCGATCTGGCGGATCAGCTTGGGCCGGCCGCTGAGCCCGCACAGCAGTTCGTGGAAGCCTTGGTGATGGACGACCCAGTCCTGGGCGCCCGCCCGGGCCATGCGGCTCAGCCGGTGCTCGAGGTCTTCAAGCACCTCGGCATCGATCCGGGGCATCGCCAGCCGGACCGCCAGGCCTTCCAGCACCGAGCGGATCTCGAACACCTCGAACACGTCGTCGATCGTCAGGCCCGAGACCACGCAGCCGCGATTGGGCCGGATCACCACCAGCCCCTCGGTGGCCAGACGCCGGAACGCCTCGCGCACGGGCATGCGGCTCATGCCGATCTCGGCCGCGATCTCCTCGGGGATCAGGCGGTCGCCCGGGCGGTACCGGCCGGTCCGGATGGCCGCGAGGAGGTGCAGGTAAGCCTGTTCCTCGGCGGTGCCAGAGGCGAGGAAACCATGGGCAGGGCGGATCTCCATCAGTCCACCCGCGCCGCCGTTATGGATTTGTGTATCCACATATCCACATCAGATGGTAGGTCTTGTGTGTTGTCAATCCTCAACAAGACGGGCTAGGACAGGGGCATGCGGAACTTCGAGCTGCCTGGGCGATCCCTGGCTGTCAGCCGCGCCGGCATGGCGGCGACCTCGCACCCGGCCGCCACCCTGGTGGCACTGGACGTGCTCAAATCAGGCGGCACGGCGGTCGACGCCGCGGTCGCGGCCTGCGCGGTGCAAGGCGTGGTCGAATCAGGCTCGACCGGCATCGGCGGCGACTGCTTCGCCTTGATCTCGATCCAGGGATCAACCGACGTCCGCGCCTACAACGGCTCGGGGCGGGCTCCGGCCGCGGCCCGGGCGGACTGGTTCCGCGAGCGCGGCCTAACCGCCATCGAGCGGCGCTCGCCCCATGCGGTGACGGTGCCCGGGGCGGTCGAGGCCTGGGCCCGGCTGGTCGCCGACCACGGCCGGATGAGCCTGGGCGAGCTGCTGCGGCCGGCGATGGACCTGGCCCGCGACGGCTACGCGCTGACGCCGCGGGTCGCCCACGACCTGGGCCAGCAGACCGAGCTGTTGCGCCAGGACCCGACCACGCGCCGCACCTTCCTGGTGGACGGCGCGCCGCCGCCGGTTGGGTCGGTGCAGGCTCAGCCGGCGCTGGCCGACGCGCTGGCGGCCATCGGACGGGACGGCCCCGACGCCTTCTATCGCGGCCCGATCGCCGAGGACATCGTCGCCTATCTGCAGGGCCTGGGCGGCCTGCACACCCTGGCCGACTTCGCCGCGGCGCGCGGCGAGTACGTGGCGCCGATCACGACGGACTACCGGGGCCACACGGTCTACGAATGCCCGCCGAACGGCCAGGGCGTGATCGCCCTGATGATCCTCAACATCCTGGCGCAGTTCGAGATCGGCGGCGATCCGCTGGCGCCGGACAACCTGCATCGCGAGATCGAAGCCACCAGGCTGGCCTATGCGGCGCGCGACGCCGTCCTGGCCGATCCCCGGCAGGCCGAGGTGCCGGTCGAGCGGCTGCTCTCGAAGGACCTCGCGGCCGAGCTGGCGGCGCGGATCGACCCGTTGCGGGCGCTGGATCCCCTGCCGGCCGTCCCCGGCACCGCCCATACCGACACGGTGTACATCGCCGTGGTCGACCGCGACCGCACCGCGGTCAGCCTGATCAACTCGCTGTTCAGCCCCTATGGCAGCGGCCTGGCCAGCCCGCGCTTCGGCGTGCTGCTGCACAACCGCGGCCAGAGCTTCGTCCTGGACCCGAGCCACCCCAACGCCATCGCGCCCGGCAAGCGGCCGATGCACACGATCATCCCCGGCATGCTGGCCAAGGACGGCCGGGTGGTCATGCCGTTCGGGGTGATGGGCGGCCACTACCAGGCCATGGGCCATGCCCACCTGCTGTCGAAGCTGCTGGACTACGGCTTGGACCTGCAGAGCGCGATCGACCTGCCGCGCCTGTTCCCGCTGCCCGGCACCGCCGTGGTCGAGGCCGAGGAACGGCTGCGCGCCAGCGTCGGCGGCGAGCTTGCACGGCGGGGCTTCACCGTGCAGCCGCCGCCCTGGGCGATCGGCGGCGCGCAGGCGATCTGGATCGACTGGGAGCGCGGCGTGCTGCGGGGCGGGTCCGATCCGCGCAAGGACGGCTGCGCGCTGGGATATTAGGCGGCTACGCCGTCGCTTTGCGCCCGCTCAGCTGGTCGCCATCGGACTCGGCCAGCCGCAGGAACCCGGGCACGCCCAGCAGCGGCAGCACCGCCACGACCAGGAACACCTGGTGCAGGTCACCGACCGAGGGCTTGGGGCCGGCCAGGAGCGCCAGGGTCGTGGCGCTGAGACCAACGCCGAAGCTCATGCACAGGCGCTGGGCGACGCTGGTGATGCTGGTGCCGCGGCCCATGGTGGTCGGCGTCAGTTCGGCGTAGCTCAGCGCGTTCATGGCCGTGTACTGCAGCGAGCTCAAGAAGCCGAAGGCCAGCAGATAGCCCAGGATCGCCGCGTGGGGCGTGTCCTGGCGAAACAGCGCCATCCCGGCCAGCAGCGCCGCGATGACGACGCTGTTGGCGGCGAGCAGGCGCCGGAAGCCGACCGCCCGGAAGATCCGGGACGCCACCAGCTTGAGCAGCAGGGCGCCGACGCCGGTGGCGAAGCTCAGGCTGCCCGATTCGACCGCGGTCAGCCCGAAGCCGACCTGGAACAGCAGCGGCAGCAGGAACGGCGCCGCCCCCATGGCGATGCGGCCGAGGCCGCCGGTCACCACCGTGGCGTGGAAGGTCGGCAGGCGGAACAGCTTGAGGTCCAGCACCGGCTCGTCCAGCCGCCTGGCGTGCCGGTGGTAGGCCAGCGCCGCCAGGGTGGCCAGCAGCAGCAGTGCGGCCTGCGCCGGCACCGGGATCAGCCCGCGCCCGACGAACTCGATGAACAGCTCGACCAGGCCCAACGCCAGCCCGGCCACCACGAAGCCCAGGAAATCGAAGCGCGCCGTCGCCGGCAGGCGGACGTCCTCGATGAAGCGCAGGCTGAGCGCGATGCCGACCAGGCCGACCGGGATGTTGATGAAGAACACCCAGCGCCAGGACGCGTAGGTGGTCAGGAAGCCGCCGACCATCGGCCCCATGGCCGGCCCGATGGTGGCCGGCAGGGTCATGTAGCTGATCGCGGTGACCAGCGACTCCTTCGGGAAGGTGCGGGCCAGGATCAACCGGCCGACCGGCGTCATCATCGAGCCGCCGATGCCCTGCAGGACTCGCGTCGCGACCATCATGCCCAGGCTGTCCGACAGCCCGCACAGGGCGGAGCTGGCCGTGAACACCAGGATCGCCGCGCAGAACACCGTGCGCGTGCCGAAGCGGTCGGCGACCCAGCCGCTGACCGGCGTGAACACCGCCAGGCTCAGCAGGTAGCTGGTGATCGCGACGTTGAGCCGGACCGGGCTCTCGCCCAGGCTGCGCGCGATCTCCGGCACCGAGGTGTTGATGATCGTGGAGTCGAGGTTCTCCATCACCAGCGCGCAGGCGACCACCAGGGCGATCACCATGCTCGGCCGTTCGGCGGCGCTCGACAGCGGCTTCTCAAGCATCGCCGCCGATGATGCGCCGATTTCGGCCGGCAGGTGAACCCGGGCGTTGCACGAGAGTGATCGCTCCTGCCAGGATCGCGCGTGCCGGAGACTTTCGAGACCCTTGTCGCCCTTGGGCAGCGTCAGCTACACGCGGGCGACCTCGCGGGCGCTGCCGAAACGCTGGGCGCGGTTGCGGCTGTGCGGCCGGATCTGGCCGCAGCGCTGCTGGGCACTGTACTTGTCCGCCTCGACCGGCTGGAGGCAGGCCTGAAGGCGCTGAGCACCGCGGTCGCGATTGCTCCCGGCGACGCCGAAGCATGGGCTTGGTATGGCCATGCCTGCCATGCGCGCGGAGAGTTCCAAGGCGCCGTCGCCGCGTACGACCAAGCCCTCGATCTCAGTCCGTGGCATCCCGCGGCGTCCAGCGGCAAGGCCCTCACTCTCGACGCTCTGGGACTGACGGACGCCGGCGTCCTGTTACTCGACCGCCTCCTGGCTGCACAGCCAGGCTTGGTGCGGCAGCGATTGACCCGCGGCCTGCTGTTGTTGCGCCTTGGGCGCCTGCCTGAGGGCTGGGCCGGTATCGCTCACGGACGTGCGCCGTCACCCCCGCCGACCGCTTCTGCTGAGCCGCCACCACGATGGTCCGGGGTCGAACCAATTGCAGGCCGGACCATGGTGATCTGTGGCGAATGGGGCTTGGGTGACACCATCCAATTCGTCCGGTATGCGTCGCTCGTTGCCGATCTGGGATGCAGAGTGACTCTGCGCGTACATCGCGATCTGGTCAGGCTATTCGGCTCGCTGCGCGGGGTGGCCGCGGTGTCGAGCGACCAGGATCCGGTCGCGGCGGCGGACTTTTGGTGTCCGGTGATGGATCTTCCGCACGCGTTCGGTACCGACCTCGCGAGCGTGCCGGCCCAGGTGCCCTATTTGGCGCCCGCGCCGGACCATGTCGCGGCGTGGCAAGGCAAGGTCGAGGCGGCGGCAGCCGGCCGGCCCCGAGTCGGCGTGACCTGGGCCTGCGCGGCCGGCAAACAACCGCCGTTCGAATCGGCCTGGGCCCGTCGGCGATCCCTGCCGGGTTCATTGCTCGATCGCCTCGGTGAGGCGCCGGTGACGGTTTTTGCGCTTCAGAAGGAGCGCGGCCCGGCCCCCTTGCCGCCCGGCTTCGTCGACTTCATGCCCGAGTGCCGGGACTTCGAGGACAATGCCGCCCTGATCTCCCATCTGGATTTGGTCGTGACGGTCGATACGTCGATCGCGCATTTGGCCGGGGCGATGGGCAAGCCGGTCTGGCTGCTGCTCAACCGGGCCTCCGACTGGCGCTGGCTGCGCAACCGAGACGACAGCCCCTGGTACCCGACCATGCGGCTGTTTCAACAGCGCCACCAGGGCGACTGGCACGAGGTCGTCGACCGGCTTCGGACGGCGCTCGGCATCTGGCTCGACGCGATGCCCCGCGAACTCACGGCACCTGGTCGAGCGCCAGCCCTTCCGCCTGCAGCCGCCACATGGCGTCGAACAGGCCGCGTTGACGGCGCAGCTCGGCCGGCGAGCCGTCCTCGACGATGCGGCCGTCGATCATCACCAGGATGCGGTCGAAGGCGGTCACGGTCGACAGCCGGTGCGCCACCGCCAGCACCGTCCGGCCCCGGATCAGCGACGCCAGCGCCCGCTGGATCTCGATCTCGGACTCGGTGTCGAGCGCCGAGGTCGCCTCGTCGAAGATGGTCACCGGCGCGTCCTTGAGGATGGCGCGGGCGATGCCGATGCGCTGGCGCTGGCCGCCCGACAGCTTGACGCCGCGCTCGCCGACCAGGGTCTCGTAGCCCTCGGGCAGGGCGCGGATGAAGCGGTCGCAATGCGCGGCCTCGGCGGCGGCGAAGACCTCCTGGTCCGAGGCGTCCGGCCGGCCGTAGCGGATGTTCTCCAGGATCGAGCGGTGAAATAGCGAGATGTCCTGCGGCACGACGGCGATGGCGTCGCGCAGGCTGTCCTGGCTCAGGCTGCCGATCGGCTGGCCATCGATCAGCAGGTCGCCGCCCTGGATCTCCTCCAGGCGCTGAACCAGGCTGATCAGCGTCGATTTGCCGGCGCCCGACGGCCCGACGATGCCGACGCTCTGGCCGGCCGGCACGCGCAGATCGAGGCCCGAGAACACGCGGCGGCCGTCGGGATAGGCGAAGCGCACGCGCTCGAACTCGATCGAGCCGCCCAGGCGGATCAACGGCCGCGCGTCCGGGGCATCGGCGATGTCGGCCGGCACCGCGAACACCTCCAGGGTCTCGGCGATGCGGCCCAGATGCTGGGTCAGGCCGACATAGGCCATGGCGAGGTCGCGGCTGCCATGCAGGATGCGGATGGTCAGCGTGCACACGATCATGACGTCGCCGACCGTCGCCTGGCCGCCCTGCCACAGATGGACGGCCCAGCCCAGCATGCCGGCGATCATCAGCCACAGCGCCAGGTCGTGGACCGCGCGCAGCGTCTCCAGGTACAGCCAGCTGTGCCGGTGCGCCGCCGCCTCGGCCGCCAGGCCGTCGGCCAGCCGCCGCTGCTCCCGCCGGGCCGCGGCGAACGCCTTGACCGCCCAGATGTTGGACATGACGTCGACCAGGTTGCCGCCGACCCGGGCCGCCCGGTCGGCATAGGCCGCGTGGATCGGCCGCCCGGCGATCCCGAACACGATCAGCGCGCCGGCGGTCGCCATCACGAACAATGCCAGCGCCACCGCCATCCGCCAGTCGACGGCGCTCAGCACCAGCACGGCGCCGGCGAAATCGGCGCAGGGCGGCACGATGTTCCAGACCAGGGTGCCCTGGACCGTGCTGACCGCCATGGCTGTTGCTGTGATGCGGTTGGCGAGCGCCCCGGCCATGTGCTCGGTGAAGTAGCGCAGCGCCTGGCCGGTCAGGTGCCGGAACAGGTCGAGCCGCAAGTCGACCCCGACCGCGACCACGGCCCGGCAGGCCAGGCGGCCGGCGGTCCGCCAGAACAGGCTTTCGGCGCCGGCCAGGGCCAGAAACAGCGCGAACGCCGGCCACACGCCGAGCCCGGCCCCCCCGGCGCCCGCCGACAAGGCGTCGACGAACAGCTTCATGCCGAATTGCGACCCGATCGCCGAGAACGCCGCCAGGGCGACCGTCGCGACGACCGCCAGGTTCAGCCAAGGGTGACGGGCCATGTAGTGGATAAGAAACGGGATCGGCCGCCGCGGAAACGCGACGGCCCCCTGCGCGTGCTGTGGCGCGCTCATTGATGTCTCATCCCCCGTGGACGTGGATCTGCGGACCGCAGCGATAACAAGAGGTCCGTCGGGGCAGTTCCTTTAATGATCGTTAACGAACCGGAAATAACAGCGCCGGCAAGATCCAATGAATTTTTTTATAGTCTTGAATAAATCTTTGCGGTCAATTGACGGGATCGGGCAACAGTTCAAGCTGCTCGGGGACCGTCGTTTCGATCACGGGGCCGCCGCGATGGTCCAGAAAGCCCCGCACTCGAATCCAGCGCGCGGCAAGGGCGCCCAGATCGATGCCGGCGCCGCGGAAGGCGCGGACCGCCTGATGCGGCACAACGACCGCCAGGTCCGACCGATAATCCGGTCCGAAATCGAGGTAGGCGACGCCCTCGCGCAACCGGGCGGTCTGGACCTGCCCGGCCACGACGACGAAAGCAGGCGGCTCGGCCGCCGCCTCGGCCGGCGTGCGCACCCGGTAGACCGACAGCGCCCAGAGACCGCGCCGCGCCCGGCGCGCGGCGTCCTCGTCGGCCAGCAGGGCGGCCGCGCCGTCGCGGTGGCCGGCGTCGACATACACGCGGGCGAGGCCCAGGCGCACCAGCTCCCGGCGCAGCGACCGCCCGTCCGCCAGGACCGCATCGGCCAGCAGGCGGCCATACCGGTCGGTCGGCGGTCCCGGATACCGAAGCTGCACCGACTGGCCCTGCGCGAGGCCGGCCAGGGCCGTCCGGGCCGCGGCGGCCAGCGGCTCGGGGCCGCGGGCAACGCTGCCCTGGGGATCGGCCAGCGGCGCGCGGATGCCGACCAGCCGGACCTCGCGGCCGTCCTCGACGACCAGCGTCTCGCCGTCGGGCACCGCCGTCACCTGCGCCGTCGTCACCTGCATCGTCGGGGGCGGCGCCGCGGCCCGCGCCCCGGGACCGGCCAGCGCCAGGGTGGCAAGCAGCAACAGCAGGCGCGGCATCGCGTTCTCCAGACGGCCGACGGGACCGCTTCCCTTCGCTTCAAAACTGGCTACCGTGGCAGTCGGACCCCAAGGACATGAGGCAGAGGCAGGGCATGCGGACCGAGCTGTACCCGGCGATCGAACCGTACCAGACCGGCATGCTGCCGCTCGACAGTCGGCACACCATGTATTGGGAGCAGTCCGGCAATCCGCGCGGGGTGCCCGTGCTGTTCCTGCATGGCGGTCCGGGCGCCGGCGCCTCGCCCACGCACCGCCGCTTCTTCGATCCCGCCTTCTACCGCATCGTGATCTTCGACCAGCGCGGCAGCGGCCGCTCGACGCCGCTGGGCGAGCTGACCGACAACACCACCCAGCACCTGGTCGCCGATATCGAACGGCTGCGCCGCCAGCTCGGCGTCGAGCGCTGGCTGGTGTTCGGCGGCTCCTGGGGTTCGACCCTGGCGCTGGCCTATGGCGAGACCCATCCCGAACGCTGCCTGGGCTTCGTCCTGCGCGGCATCTTCCTGTGCCGCCAGATCGAGATCGACTGGTTCCTGCAGGGCATGCGCACCGTCTTTCCCGAAGCCTGGCGCGAGTTCGTCCAGTTCCTGCCCGAGCCCGAGCGCGCCGACCTGCTGGGCAGCTTCCACCGCCGCCTGATCCATCCCGACCCGGCCGTCCATCTGCCCGCGGCGCGGGTGTGGAGCCGCTATGAAGGCGCCTGCTCCACCCTGCTACCCAATGTCGAGACCGCCGCCAACTTGGCCGACGACCGCGTGGCCCTGGGCCTCGCCCGCACCGAGGCCCATTACTTCGTCAACCACATCTTCCTGCCCGAGAACGCCCTGCTCGACCAGGTCGGGTGCCTGCGCCGGCACCCGGCGGCCATCATCCAGGGACGCTACGACATGGTGTGCCCGCCGATGACCGCCGATGCCCTGGCGCGCGCCTGGCCCGAGGCCCGGTACCAGATCGTTCCGGATGCCGGACATTCGGCCCTGGAACCGGGCATCCGCGCCGCCCTGGTGGCCGCGTGCGAGCGCTTCCGGGACGATTTCCGGGTGACCGTCGGGTAGCCCGGGTTACGGTTTTTTAACCGCGATTTTTCCGAATCTGGCGTATCGATTCGCGCGCGCCGCGGCGATGGACGGCCCCGTCGCCGGCGCCGCTCCGATTCGCTAACCCCCCGAATCGACTCATGGTTTTCCAAAATTTGCCGCCGACTCATCGAGGGCCTTGCCAGATGTTGTGGTTTCCCCATAGGCTCCTACCACCATTGGGGCAGAGCCCTGGCCGCAACCTGACGAGGTGATCCATGGACTGGACCGCGGAGCGTATCGAGGAGCTGACGCGCCACTGGGAGTCCGGATTGCCGACCGCCGAGATCGGCCGCCGCATGGGGATCACCAAGAACGCCGTGGTCGGCAAGGTCCATCGCCTGGGCCTGACGCCGCGCAAGGTCACCCAAACCGTGTCGGCGCCGGTGCCGCCGCCGCCGCTCATGGACTTCAAGGGGCCGGTGTGCCATTGGCCAATCGGCCATCCGCGCGAGCCCGACTTCCACTTCTGCGGCAATGTCGCGATGCCCGGCAAGCCGTACTGCGCCGAGCACGCGGCCCGCGCCTATATTCCGGCACGGGCGCGCAACGAACGCGCCGCCTGACCGGTTCGCTCCGCCTCTGACGCAAGACGGCTGCCTCGGCCGTCTTGCAGTCCCGGCGCGACCCAATTTTGTCCCATCAATCTAAGCCAATTTTGAGATTGGGTGGGAACAGGACTCGCCTCAGGTCGTTCCCCGTCCAGCAAACGGCGATCTGAGGAGAGAGAGCATGTCTCGGTTGATGCTGGCCATGACTACCGTGGTGACGCTTGGCCTGGCGGGCTGCGGCTATTCGCAAGGCGATCGCGCGCTCAGCGGCGGCGCCCTGGGCGCGGCCGGCGGCGCGGCGGTCGGTGCCATCGCGGGCGGCGGGCCGGGCGCCCTGGCCGGCGGCCTGATCGGCGGCGCGGGCGGTGCGGCGGCGGGCGCCCTGACCTCGCCGCGTGACGTCAATCTTGGCCGGCCGTCCTGGAAATAGGCTCCTCGCGAGCCGCGGGGTCGGCCGGCCATAGCCAGGCGGCCCCGCGGACGCCGCTGGAGTCCCCATGGCGGGGCGGGACCAGGCGCGCGACCAGCCGGTCGGAGAATACGGCCGCGGCGATCAGCGCCGGGACCGAGTCATAGAGCCGCCCGAGCTGCGACAGCCCGCCGCCCAGGACGATCACATCAGGATCGATCAGGTTGACGACGTGTGCGAGCGCCCGCGCGAGCCGGCGCTCGTAGCGCTGGAGCGCGGCCTCGGCCCCAAGGTCGCCGGCACCCGCCGCGTCGGCCAGGGCGCGGGCCGTCGGGAAGCCGCCATCGGCGGCGAGCGCCGGACCGCAGAGGAACGTCTCGATGCAGCCGCGCTTGCCGCAATAGCAGGGCGGGCCCGGCCACTCGCCGGCCTCCGGCCGCGGCAGCGGGTTGTGCCCCCATTCGCCGGCCACCGCATCGGCCCCCGTGAGCAGCCGGCCGCCGATGACGATGCCGCCGCCGACCCCGGTGCCGAGGATGACGCCGAAGGCGACGTGGGCCCCGGCCGCCGCACCGTCGGTCGCTTCGGACATGGCGAAGCAGTTGGCGTCGTTGGCGACGCGCACCGGTCGGCCGAGAGCGGCGGCCAGGTCGCGGTTGAACGGCCGGCCGTTCAGCGCCAGCGTGTTGGAGTTCTTCACGACGCCTGATGCGGGCGAGATCGCGCCCGGCATCGCGACCCCGACGGTGCCGGTGCGGCCGGTGTCCGCCTCGAGCCCGGACACCAGGCCACTGATGGTCCCCAGGATGGCGCCATAGTCGGCCGACGGCGACGGCACGCGCCGGCGGGCGAGCTCGCGGCCCTCCGGGTCCAGCACCAAACCTTCGATCTTGGTGCCCCCGAGGTCGATGCCGATACGCGCGCTCGTCAAGGGTATCCTCCCCGCTCTCGATTTGACCGGCCGCGACGGAGCCACTAGGAGTGTGGTCTGCATTGGCCGAGGACAGGCGCTCGACGTGCCACAAGCCGACCGACAAGTCGACACCCAGCGCCCGGTGTCCGATCGCATCGCCTACAGCACGTGCTACATGTGCGCCTGCCGGTGCGGGATCAAAGTCCATGTGAAGGACGATGCCGTCCGCTACATCGAGGGCAACCGCGACCACCCCAAGAACCGCGGCGTGCTGTGCGCCAAAGGGTCGGCCGGGATCATGCAGCACCTGTCGCCGGCGCGCCTGACCAAGCCCTTGAAGCGGGTCGGCGAGCGCGGCGAGGGCCGCTTCGCCGAGATCGAGTGGGACGAGGCCCTGGCCATCGCCGCCGGGTGGCTGGCCGACATCCGCCGCACCGACCCGCGGCGCCTGGCCTTCTTCACCGGCCGCGACCAGAGCCAGTCCCTGACCGGCTGGTGGGCGACCCAGTTCGGGACGCCCAACTACGCTGCGCATGGCGGCTTCTGCTCGGTCAACATGGCCGCCGCCGGGCTCTACACCACCGGCGGCTCGTTCTGGGAGTTCGGCGAGCCCGACTGGCACCTGACCCGCTACCTGCTGCTGTTCGGGGTCGCCGAGGACCACGACTCGAACCCGATCAAGATCGGGCTGGGCGAGCTCAAGACCCGCGGCCAGGCCAAGGTCGTGTCGATCAACCCGGTGCGCACCGGCTATTCCGCGATCGCCGACGAATGGATCGGGCTCAAGCCCGGCACCGATGGCCTGTTCGTCGCCAGCCTGATCCACGAGCTGGTGCGGGCCGGCCGCATCGACCTCGACTACCTGGTCCGCTACACCAACGCGCCCTGGCTGGTGGTCGAGGATCCCGGCGCGGCCGACGACGGCCTGTTCGCCCGCGACGGCGAGGGCCGGCCGCTGTGCTGGGACAAGCGGGCGGGCGCCCTCGCGCCGGCCACCCTGCCGGACGTGACGCCGGCCCTGTCCGGGCGGCATCCGCTGCCCGACGGCCGGATCGGCGTGCCGGTGCTGGAGCTGCTGTGCCGGCGCTATGGTGACGCCGCCTACGCCCCGGAGCGCGCCGCCGAGGCCTGCGGCATCGACGCCGCCACCATTCGCCGCATCGCGGCCGAACTCGCCCAGGCCGCCTTCGAGAGCGAGGTCGTCCTGGAGGTGCCTTGGACCGACTGGGCCGGGCGCCGCCACGAGCGGATGGTCGGCCGGCCGGTCTCGATGCACGCCATGCGCGGCATCTCGGCCCATTCCAACGGCTTCCATACCTGCCGGCTGATCCATCTGCTGCAGATCCTGCTGGGCTCCGTCGATGCGCCCGGCGGCCACCGCTACAAGGCGCCCTACCCCAAGCCGGTGCCGCCCGCGGTCCGGCCGGCCGGCCGCTCGGGCCAGGTTGCGGCGAACCGGCCCCTCGCCGGACCGCCGCTGGGCTTCCCCCTTGGCCCGGAGGACCTGCTGGTCGAGGCCGACGGCACCCCGTGCCGGCTGGACAAGGCGTTCAGCTGGGACGCGCCGCTGGCCGCCCACGGCATGATGCAGATGGTGATCGCCAACGCCTGGGCCGGCGATCCCTACCCGATCGATACGCTGTTCATGTACATGGCCAACATGAGCTGGAACTCGGCGATGAACTCGGCCGGGACCATCGCCATGCTGACCGACAAGGCGGCCGACGGCAGCTACCGGATCCCGCGAATCATCTATGCCGACGCCTATTCCAGCGAGATGGTCGCCTACGCCGACCTGGTGCTGCCCGACACCACCTATCTCGAGCGGCATGACTGCATCTCGCTGCTCGACCGGCCGATCTCGGACGCCGACCGGGTCGCCGACGCCATCCGCCAGCCGGTGGTGGCGCCCGACCGCGACGTGCGGCCGTTCCAGGACGTGCTGATCGACCTGGGCCAGCGCCTGGGCCTGCCCGGCCTGACCCACCCCGACGGCCGGCCGCGCTATCCCGGCGGCTATGCCGACTACATCGCCAACCACGAGCGCGCGCCCGGCATCGGCCTCCTGGCCGGCTGGCGCGGCCCGGCCGGCGAGCAGTCCGGCACCGGCGCCCCCAATCCCGGGCAGATCGCCCGCTATATCGAGCACCAGTGCTTCTGGAGCCATGAGCTGGCGCCCAGCCAGCGCTATTTCCGGCACTCGAACCACGACTACCTGACCTTCGCCAAGACCATGGGCTTCGTCGGCTCGACCGACCAGATCGTGCTGCAGCTCTATTCCGAGCCGCTGCAGCGCTTCCGCCTGGCGGCGCGCGGCCATGGGCCGGTGCAGCCGCCGGCGCAGCACCGCGCCCGGGTCGAGGCCTATTTCGACCCGCTGCCGATCTGGTATCCGCCGTTCGAGCAGGCCGAGGTCTCGCCCGCCGCCTTCCCGTTGAGCGCGATCACCCAGCGCCCGATGGCCATGTATCATTCCTGGGGGTCGCAGAACGCCTGGCTGCGCCAGATCCATCCGTCGAACCGGCTGTTCGTCCATCGCCGGCTGGGCGCGGCGCTGGGCCTGGCCGACGACGACTGGGTGTGGATCGTCAGCCATCACGGCCGGGTCAAGGGCCAGGTCAAGCTGATGGACGGCGTCAATCCCGAAACCGTGTGGACCTGGAACGCCATCGGCAAGCGGCGCGGCGCCTGGAACCTGGCCGCCGACGCCCCGGAAGCCGCCGAAGGCTTCCTGCTCAACCACGTGATCGCCGAGCTGCTGCCGGCGCGCCCGGGCGAATACCGCTATGCCAACGCCGACCCGGTCACCGGCCAGGCCGCCTGGTACGACCTGCGGGTGCGCCTGGAAAAGGCCGACCAGCCGGGCCCGTCGCCCGAGTTTCCGCCACTCGGGCAGCCGCCCCACCTGCCGGAGCGCCCGCGCGTGCTGCGCTTCGGCGCCAACTTTCGGCGCGACCGCGCCAAGGATCAGGCATGACCGACCTGCCCGCGGCCCCGTCGGCGCGACGCCTGGGGCTGGTGATCGACCTCGACATCTGCGTCGGCTGCCATGCTTGCGCTGTCAATTGCAAGGAATGGAACACAACCGGCGTCGCCGCGCCCTTGACCGACCTCGAGCCCTATGGCCGCGAGCCGCTGGGCGTCTGGTTCAACCGCGTCCACAGCTTCGAAGTCGAGCCGGAGGGCCGGGGCGGCAGCGGCCGCACCGTCCATTTCCCGCGCTCCTGCCTGCACTGTGCCGAGCCCGCCTGCGTCACCGTGTGCCCGACCGGCGCCAGCTACAAACGCGCCGCCGACGGCATCGTGCTGGTCGACGAGGACCTGTGCATCGGCTGCAAGCTGTGCTCCTGGGCCTGCCCCTACGGCGCCCGGGAATATGATTACGACGCCGGGGTGATGAAGAAATGCACCCTGTGCATCGACAAGATCTACAACGAGAACCTGGAAGAGGTCGACCGCGTGCCCGCCTGCGTCGCCACCTGCCCGGCCGGCGCCCGCCATTTCGGCGACCTGGGCGATCCCGCCAGCACGGTGTCCCGGATCGTGGCCGAGCGCGGCGGTTATGACCTGATGCCCGAGATGGGCTATCGCCCGACCAACAAATACCTGCCGCCGCGGCCGCGCCGCGACGGCTGCGCCGGCGGTCCGGCCCGGCTGGAGGCCGAGGACGCGACAGCGTCGGGCGTGCTCGGCTGGCTCGACCGGCTGCTGTCGCGGTAGGCGGTGGCGTTGCGAATGGCCCCCCGCTGATGCATCCCGCCCTCTCCGTCATCGTCTTCACCACGGTCTCGGGCGCCGGGTTCGGCCTCCTGGTCTGGATGGTCGCCCTGGGATCGGCCGGCCTGATCCCCGCCGATCCGTGGCTCGGCGGCGCCGGGATCGGGCTGGCGCTGGCGCTGGCCGCCGCCGGCCTGTGCGCCTCGACCGCCCATCTCGGCCATCCCGAGCGCGCCTGGCGGGCCTTGTCGCAGTGGCGCAGCTCCTGGCTCAGCCGCGAGGGCGTGCTGTCGCTCGCGACCTTCCCGCCGGCGCTGGTCTATGGCGCGGCCTGGGCCGACGGTGCCCGGCCGGGCGGCGCCTGGGCGCTGGCCGGCGGGCTGGCAGCGCTGCTGGCGCTGGCCTCGCTCGCCTCGACCGGGATGATCTATGCGTCGCTGAAGCCGATCCAGCGCTGGAGCAATAGCTGGGTGGTGCCGGGCTACCTGGCGCTGGGCCTGGCGACCGGCGCCGTCCTGCTGGTGCTGCTGACCGCCATCGCCGGCGCGACAGCCCCGGCCGCGATCGCCGCCGCCGCCGTCGGGATGCTGGCCGGGGCCGCGATCAAGCTCGGCTATTGGCGCTTCATCGACCGCACCGCCTCGGCTTCGACGCCGGGCACGGCGACCGGCCTCGGCTCCCTCGGCCGGGTGCGGCTGCTCGAGGCCCCGCACGGCCGCGACAATTACCTGATGAAGGAGATGGGCTTCCGGGTCGCCCGCAAGCACGCGGCGAAGCTGCGCCGGATCGGCCTGGCCGCCTTGCTGGTGCCGCTGCCGTGCCTGGCCGCGGCCCTGGTCGGCGGTGCCGTCGCCATCGCCGCCGCCGCCGTGGCGGCCGCGGCCGCCGGGCTCGGGGTCCTGGTCGAGCGCTGGCTGTTCTTCGCCGAGGCCCGCCACGCCGTGACGCTGTTCTACGGCGCCGACACCGCGTGAAGTCGTGGCCGCGCCGCCACGGCTGTGCTAAATCGCCACGCATGCCGATGAGCTGGTACGGGGCGGCACGGCCCCTGCTCGACAGACTAGACCCGGAACGGGCGCACCGGCTGGCGCTGCAGGCGTTGGCGGCGGGCTTGGTGCCGGCGCAGCCGGCGGTCCGGGATCCGGTCCTCGCGACCCGGCTGTTCGGCTGCGATCTCGACAGCCCGCTCGGCCTGGCGGCCGGCTTCGACAAGAACGCCGGGGTGTTCCGCCGCATGCCCGCGCAAGGCTTCGACTTCGTCGAGGTCGGCGGCGTCACGCCGCGGCCGCAGGCGGGCAACCCGCGCCCGCGCCTGTTCCGGCTGACCGAGGACGGCGCCGTCATCAACCGCATGGGCTTCAACAACGACGGCCTGGCCGCCGTGCGCGCGCGCCTGGCCCGCCACCCGGCCGCCGGGCTGCTTGGGGTCAACCTGGCGAGCAACGCCGACAGCACCGATCCCGAGGCCGATTTCGAGGCGCTGGTCGCCGGCTTCGCGCCGCTGGCGGGCTATCTCACCGTCGACATCTCGTGCCCGAACACTGCCAACGGCAAGATCTTCCTGGACCCCGACCGGCTGGTGCGGCTGCTGGCGCGGCTGCGCCGCGTGCGCGATCGGGCGCCGCGGCGGACGGCGCTGGCGGTCAAGATCTCCCCGGACAGCCCGCCGGACGAGCTGGCGCGCATCGTGGCGGTCTGCCTGGACGCCGGCGTCGACGGCATGGTGGTGGCCAACACCACGGTCGGCCGCCCGCCCACCCTGCGGTCGCGGCATCGCGACGAGCGCGGCGGACTGTCGGGCGCGCCGCTGCGCGACCGGGCGCTGGCGCTGCTGGGCCAAGTCTACGACTTGACCCAGGGCCGGCTGCCGCTGATCGGCGTCGGCGGCATCGCCAGCGGCCGCGATGCCTACGACCGGATCCGCGCCGGCGCCGATGCCGTGCAGCTCTATTCGGCGCTGGTTTTCCACGGACCGGCCGTGGTCACCCGAATCAAACGCGACCTCGCCTCGTTGCTGCGGGGCGGCGGCTTCGCCCGGGTCGCCGAGGCCGTCGGCGCCGATCGCCGGCCGCCCGGCCTCGGCCGCCAGGTCGCGTGACTGCCTCCTTCCCCAGCGACGTTTGAGACGAGATCCGAGATGACCGAACGGGCCACCAGCGATCGGGCGCGCGACCGCCTGCCGAGCGACGTCGGGGTGTTCTTCGCTTCATGGCTGCGCGCCCCGTTCCGGGTCGCCTCGATCGTGCCGAGCGGGCGCCGGCTGTCGCGGGCGATCGCCGGCCAGGTCGATCCCGGGCGGCCCGGATGGGTGGTCGAGCTCGGCGGCGGCACCGGCTCGGTCACCGAGCAGCTCCTGCGTCGCGGGATCCCGCCCAAGCGCCTGTTCGTACTGGAGCGCGACCCGGTCATGGCGCGCTATCTGCGCGAGCGGTTTCCGGAGCCGGTGGTGGTCGAAGGCGACGCCACGGCCTTGACCGAGCTGCTGGAACGCCACGGCGTCACCCATGTCCATTCGATCGTCTGCGGCCTGCCGATCCTGGGCATGCCGCGCGCCGTCGCCGGTCCGATCCTGCGCCAGTGCCTGGACGCCCTGGTTCCCGACGGCACCATCATCCAATACACCTACAGCCTGTTCTCGCCCTTGCCGCACAAGGAATTCGGCCTGGTTCCGCACAACATCGCGCGCGTGCTGCTGAATATTCCGCCGGCGGCGACTTGGGCCTACCGGAAAGACGGGGCGGCCACCCGGTAAATCCCGCTACTGGCAAGCATTTATTCTGAGTTTGATGTTAATTAGTCGTTGAGGTCTGTGTCCGCAGATTGCCCTAGCGAGAGCCAGTGAGCGCAGAGGGGGCATTCATGCGGATCGGACGGCTGTTCACGGCGTCGATGCTGTCGGTGACGGTGCTGGCCGCCGTCCTCGGCGCCGAGGTACTGGTGCCGGAATACCAAACCGCCGCCGGCAAGTCCGAGGCGATCCAGACCGTCGAGGCGTTCAGCAAAACGCTGATCGTCGGCCAGCAGATGGCGGCCGAGCGCGCGCCGTACTTGAACACGATCTTCCAGGATGGCGCGGCGGCACCGGCCCAGCTCGAGGCCGTGGCCAAGCTGAAGCAGGTCACCGACGGCGCCTTGGCGGCAGCGGTGGCCGCGGTGGGCGCGCTCAGCGACAGCGGAGCGGTGCTCGACGGCCTGAAGCAGGTGCAAGCGGCGCTGGCCGACATCCGCACCGCCACCGACCATGCCATCGCCGTGCCCAAGGCCACGCGCGACGGTGCCGTCGCCGGCGCCTACCTGCCCCACATGGCCGAGGCCATGGCCAAGCTGGAACCGCTGCTCAACCGCCTGGAAAACCGGGCGGCGGCGGCCGACCCGTCGCTGACGGCGCTGATGAACGTGGCGCGCGTCACCCAGGACATGCGCGTCGCGGCCGGCAGCCGCGCCGCCGCGCTCAATGTCGGGATCGCCGCGCAGCGGCCGATGACGCCGGCCGAGCTGGCCGCGATCGACCGCGGCCAAGGCCGGATCGACGTCGACCGCGAGCGGATCGAGGCCGCCATCGACCAGCTGGGCAGCCCGCCGCGCCTGGCGCAGGCCCGCGCCAGCGGCTTCCAGGCTTATTTCGGCCAGGCCGCGCCGGTGCTCGACCGCCAGGCCCAGGCCGCCCGCAGCGACGGCAAGTACACCGTCAGCCTCGATGGGCTGACCCAGGCCGTGGTGCCCAATCTGCTGGCCCTGCTGACGGTGCGCGACGCCGCGCTGGCCGAGGCCGCCGACCGCGCGGCCCAGGCGCGTGGCGGCGCCATCACCGGCCTGGCGCTGACCGCGCTGGCCGAACTGGCACTGCTGGGCATGGTCGGCGCCGTGACGTTGATGCTGCACCGGCGCGTGGTGGCGCCGCTCACCACCCTGACCGATGTGGTCGGCGAGCTGGCCGCCGGCCGCCATGACGTGGCGGTGCCGGCGATCGGCCATGGCGACGAGATCGGCCAGATGGCGACCGCGGTCGACACCTTGCGCCGCAACGCGATGGCCGCCGCCGAGCTCGCCGCTGAAAACGCCCAGGCGCAGGAGCTGCGCCAGGCCCGCGCCCAGCGCATCGAGCAGCTGGCCCAAGCCTTCGACGACGACAGCCGCACCCGCGTCCAGGCCGTCCTCTCCAGCGCCGAGCAGATGAGCCACCGCGCCGCCGCCGCCAGCGCCAGCACCCAGAGCGCCTCGGCCGCCTCGACCGAAGTGCAGCAGGCGTCGGAGCTCGCCCTGCACAATGTCGAGACCGTCGCGGCGGCGGCCGAGGAGCTGGCGGCGTCGATCACCGAGATCGCGCGGCGGGTCCAGCATTCGACCTCGATCGCCAGCAAGGCGGTCGACGAGACCCAGCGCGCCAACGACCGCGTCAGCGGCCTGGCCCAGGCCTCCGAGCGGATCGGCGAGGTGGTGCAGCTCATCAACGACATCGCCAGCCAGACCAACCTGCTGGCGCAGAACGCCACGATCGAGGCGGCCCGCGCAGGCGAGGCCGGCAAGGGCTTCGCGGTGGTGGCTTCGGAAGTGAAGAGCCTGGCCAACCAGACCGCCAAGGCGACCGACGACATCGCCGCGCAGGTCGCGGCGATCCAGGCCGAGGCCGCCGAGGCCGTGGCCATGATCCGCGGCATCGCCGGCACCATCGGCGAGATGAGCACCATCGCCACCGAGGTGTCGGACGCGGTTCAGCAGCAGAACGCCGCCACCGGCGAGATCGCGCGCAACGTCAACGAGGCCGCGCGCGGGACCCAGGCCGTGTCGGAGCATATCGCCAGCGTCAGCCGCTCGATCGGCGAGTCGAACGAGGCCGCCTCCGCCCTGCACGGCGCCCTGGCCGGCCTTTCGACCGAAGCCGAGGGCCTGACCCACGAGATCGGGCGGTTCCTGCAGGCGGTGCGGGTGGCGTAGGCTACCGTTCTTGATCCGTTCCGATTTCTGAGGCACGGTCTCCCTCCCAAGCGGAGGGAGACCCGATGCCGGATCCTGTGGTCACCGTCACCGACGCCGTCACGCCCGAGATGGCCGCGGTGATCGGCGATGGGTTGAACGCCTTCAACGATCAGGCCGCCGGCTATGGCGACCGCCGGCCGTTGGCGGTGGTGGTCCGCGATCCCCAGACCGGCGCCGTCCAAGGCGGCGCGCTCGGCCGGTCGTCGCTCGGGCTGCTGTTCCTGGAGCTGTTCTATCTGCCGCCGGAGCGGCGCGGCGGCGGCCTCGGCAGCCGGATCCTGGCCGCGTTCGAGGACGAGGGCCGGCGCCGCGGCTGCGTCGCCGCCGTGCTCTACACCATCAGCTTCCAGGCCCCCGGCTTCTACGAGAAGAACGGCTGGCAGCGCTTCGGCGAGATCCCCTGCCTGCCGCCCGGCACCAGCCGCGTGTTCCTGACCAAGCGGCTGTGAAGGCTATGCGGGTGGTTGTCTCCGCCCGCCACGCCGGTCGTCCTGCTTCACCTCATGCTAGGCCGCCACCCCACTCCCGCCCCATAGACTATCGTCGATGTCAGAGCGACAATCGCGGCGTCACTCCACCAATGCTCATCAAATCCGGCCAAGCGCCACGCCCTCAGCAGGCCGAAACAGATCAAGAAGTACGCCAGCATTGGCCGCCACTTCAAGCCGCGATCCTGTGCGCTCATCTCTTCCTTCACCTTGTGCGCCGCTGGTCGTCGGCTGTGGTGGTATCGTCGGACGAGTCAAGCACCGCATGGGCCTGGCCGATGCACATTCCATCGTGGCTGCCCGCGTCACGATCAGCGACGCCGTCCAGATCAGGACCGACAATATTCCAGCTTGGGTCGGCGAGCATCACCGACCTTGGCGCCACGAATGCGGATCGCTGCCGATCACATGCCGCCGAGAGAAGGGTATTGCAGGCACCAGCGACAATCGAAGGATGAGGCGGTGTGTTGTCGCCGCAGTCGGGATAGATAGCTGCGAGAAGGGTGAGCGCGCGCTTGGCCCGCTCCGGTCGGATCAGGCGCGCGCCCGGCGCTATCACCAGTTCCAAGGGATCCACGAATGCCCACCGGCACCGGGCGCGCAAGTAGAAATAGGCGAATGCGAGGAAGTATATCGCATCGGAACGAGATGGCAGCCCGGTCGCCGAGTTGTTGATGGACATACCAGTGGCGAAGTGCGTGCTGAATCGCGCATAGCTCTGTTCCGTCTCGACATTCCATTTTTCTATGGCGAACCGGCCATAGCGCGCCCATCCGAATGCGACGAGCTGACGGGCCAGCCAGTTGCGATGGGCAGCCGCGGTCATTTTGTGCCGTCGAGCGCGCTGCGCCGGCCGATGCCTTCGGCCAGGATCGCCGTGACCAGCGTGTTCAGCGACACACCTTCGCGCTCCGCCCGGCGGACCAGCGCCGCGTGCAGGGATCGCGGCACGCGCTGGCGCCATTGCCCGCCATAGACCTCACCGGACGCCGGCACCGGGCGTCCCAGCTCGGCGAGCGTCCTGCGGTAGGATGTCAGGGCGTCGCGCCCCTCCCGGACCGCCTCCTCGGGCGTCTCGCCATCGGCGATGCAGCCGGGGAAATCCGGGAACTCGACCAGATAGCCGCCGCCCTCCTCGGCCGACAGCGGCCGGATCTCGAAGCGCGGCAAGCCCTCATGCTCCGTCGTCATCGTCATCTCCCCCAGGCCCTTCCACCTCCGACTTGTCCCCAACACTGTCGATCAAGGCCAGGAACTGCGTGACGTAAACAGGTTTGATCGGTTTGTGGGCCGGAACCGTCAATGGCGGCCGGCCCGGACTGCTGAAGGTCACATGGCTCGTGCCGGGCTGCCGCCAGTCGATGCGATGGCGCGCCGCCAGAGCCTTCAGATCTTCCATGCTCCAGTCGCGCGGATTGTTGCGCATCCGAGCAAGGAGCTTCTCAAGCTTCGTCACGAACCGCATGGTATCACAGGCGGTACCGCACGCGCATCAAATGGTATCACTCATGGAACCGCCAACGGACCGCGGGCTTGAAGCGCTGCCGCGCCAGCAGGCGGACGGCTCCCGCTTCGTGCTCCCGGACGACGGCCGCCAAATGGACCTCGATGATCTCGAGGTCGAGGAGACGTTCTGCAGCGAGCTCAATGATGACCATCCAAAGCGGACCGCCGATACCTCCAGCAGCAAGCCGCCCGGCTGGTCTGATCCAAGAGGAGTGGTGTGTATTATGTCGGTGTGTATCGTTGACACCGCCACCAACCGTGTGTACCGTGCGCACGAATGAAGAGCGCCGACCTGATCCGCGAGCTGCAGGCCGCCGGCTGGCGGCTCGACCGGGTCCGCGGCTCGCACCACGTGTTCAAGCACTCATCGCGGCCCGGCATCGTCGTCGTTCCGCACCCGAAGAAGGCGCTGGGCCCCGGCCTGGTCGCCGCGATCCAAAAGCAGGCAGGTGTGTGATGCGCTATCCGATCCTGATCGAGCCCGGCACGGCCGACACGGCCTTCGGCGTGGTCGTGCCGGACCTGCCGGGCTGCTTTTCCGCCGGCGACACGCTCGACGAGGCCATCGACGCCGCCCGCGAGGCCGCCGCGGCTTGGATCGACGCCGCCCTCGACGACGGCCGGCCAATCCCGCGGGCCTCGTCGCTTGAGGCGGCGCGGGCGATACCCGACTATGCCGGCTGGGCCGTCGGCATTGTCGAGCTGGACGAGGCGCTCGCCGACGACACGATCGAGCGCGTGAACATCACCCTGCCGCGCCGGGTGCTCCGCCGCCTCGACGACCTGGCCAAAGTCCAAGGCCAGACCCGCAGCGGCTTCATCGCCAGCCTCGCGCTCACCGCCGGCAAGCCTGACGCTTCGGTGTCCTAGGGCCTGAAAACCCCAGTCGCTACGCGCTGAGCTTGCTCAGGAACTCGTCGGCCTGGCGCTGCAGCAGCTCGCTCTGGGTGGTGAGCTCGGCGGTGGTGCCGCGCACGCGGTCGGCCTCGGCGCCGGTGTCCTCGGCGGCCTGGGACACCGCGGTGATGTTGCCGGTCACGTCCTGGACGCCGGCGGCGACCTGCTGGACATTGGCGACGATCTCGCGGGTCGCGGCGTCCTGCTCTTCGACCGCAGCCGCGACCGAGCCGGTGATCTCGCTGATCCGCCCGATGGTCTTGGAGATGCCCTCGATCACCGCGACGGCATCGTCGGTGGCGCCCTGGATCAGGGCGATCTTGGCCTGGATCTCCTCGGTCGCGTGGGCGCTCTGGGCGGCCAGGTTCTTGACCTCGGCCGCCACCACCGCGAAGCCCTTGCCGGCGTCGCCGGCGCGCGCCGCCTCGATCGTGGCGTTGAGCGCCAGCAGGTTGGTCTGGCCGGCGATGTCGCGGATCAGCTGCAGCACCTGGCCGATATCGCGCGCGGCGCTGGCCAGCCCGCTCATGGTCTGGTTGGCATGGCCGGCGTCGGTGACCGCCTGCGAGGCGACCTCGGTCGAGAACACCACCTGCCGGCCGATCTCGGCGATCGAGGCGCGCAGCTCCTCGCTGGCCGACGCGACGGCGTTCACGCTCTCCGAGGCGCTGCGGGCGGCATCGGCGACCGAAGCCGCCCGCCCGCTCGCCTCGTTGGCGACCCCCGACATGGTGACGGCGGCCTGGCGCATGTCGTCGGCGCGTGCCATCAGGCTGCGCACGATGTCCATGACCTGGGCGTTGAAGTCCTCGGCGAGCCGCTGCAGGGTCAGCCGCCGCTCCTCCGCCGCCCGTTCCCGCAGCGCGTCGGCGGCCGCGCGGGCCTCGGCGATCTGTCGGGCGTTGTCGCGGAACACGGTCAGCGCCTGCGCCATGTCGGCGATCTCGTCGCCGCCGCCGGCCGGGATCGGCGCGGCCAGATCGCCCTCGGCGATGCGCCGCATGGCAGCGGCCATCTGGGTCAGGCGGCGGACGATCCGGGGGCCGACGAACAGCCACACGATCGCGATCACGATCAGCACCGAGGCGATGGCGAGCACTGAATTGGTGACCTCGCCGCGCGCCAGCAGGCGGTTGGAGGCGTCAGCCGCGGTCAGGGCGCGCGCCTGGGCGTCGGCCACGACGGTGCCGACCGCGGCCAGGATCTGCTCGGTGGCGGCGCGATTGGCGGCCAGCAGTTGCGCGAGCTGGGCATTGGCGGCGAGGTCGGCGCCGCGCAGCTTGGCGATCGCCGCGTCGCCGGTGCCCCCCGCCAGCAGCGCCTTCAGGGCGTCGACCATCGGCGCCCGGCTGTCGTCCTTGATCGCATCGGCCCGCTTGGCGAGCGCGGGGACCGCCTCGTCGAGGGCCTTGGACAGCTCGGCCAGATGGCTGGGATCGGCGGCCGCCGCGGCTTCGTTGAGCAGCCCCGCGACGCGGTTGCCGTCGACGGCGATCTCGAAGGTCGCCACCAGCTTGGTCAAGTCGTCGGCAACCAGCTTGGCGATGCCGTCGTGGGTCGCTTTCTTGACCTCGGCGCCGGCGGCCAGCATCTGCCAGCGCGAGTCCTCGATCAGCGGCTTGATGCCGTCCGCGATCTTGGCCTGCAGCGCCAACACGTGGTCGAGCTCGGCGCGGACCTGGGCGGCATGCTCGGGCTTGCCGGCGCTAAGGTCGCCGCTGTGCAGGTCGAAGAGATTGTCGGCCTTGCTGGCGATGTCGCTGAGATCGGTCACCGCCTTGGCCAGCTCCGCGGTGCCGGGATGGCTGGCCAGTTCCTTGGCCTGGCTCTTGGCCGAGACCGAGCCGTCCATGAAATCGTAGAGCAGGTTCCCGACCTCGTCGGCATCCTCGGACGCCGCCGCCCGCATCACGGTCTGCACCATCAGCCCCGAGGCGCTGTAGATCTGCAGCACCTGGTTCATCTCGATGGCGCGGTCGGTCAGCCCGCGCAGCTGGGTTTCGGTGGTGTCGCTGATGGCGGCGCCGGCCGCCTGGAGCTGCGCCTGATCGTGCTGGACCACCGGTGCGACGGCAGCACGGAAGCGGTCATAGGCCTGGTTGGCGCGGCGGACCGCATCCGCAAGCTGGCTGCGGCGCGCGATCGCGCTCTTGACCAGGTCGTTGACCTGGCGCAGGCCACCGGCCGCGTCGGTCACCTGGACGCGCAGGGCCGCCAGCTGCCCGGGCGCGAAGTCCAGGGCCTCCAGCGCGGCGATGGCGCCGTTGAGGTCGCCGAGGCGGCCCTCGATCTGGCTCCATTGCCGCTCGCGGACATCGTCGCTGGCCGCGGCGGCCAGCACCGGCGCGAACGAGGCGATGGTGGCGGCATCGGCCGCCAGGCGGCCCGTGGTCGCCAGCGACGGCAGGCTCTGCGTCGTGATCGTGCCCAACTGGCCGCGCACCGCCTCGTTGCTGACGATGCCGGCGCCCGCCGCGAGCACGGTGCACGCTCCGACGACGGCGAACGCTCCAAGCAGCCGCGGACGAACTCCGCGCAAGGAAATGGCGGCCATGACAGTCGATATCCCCACGGATCGGCCAGCAGACGGCCTAGCGTAGCGCGCGACCCTTAACAGAGTCCCGAGGGCGGTTCAATTCATTGCAGCTAAATGAGATCAATATTGTTTTTTTGCACGGCAATGCAGCACCGGCCGATGCCGACTGCCCGTTTCGTGCGCATTTCGGCGAAGCCACGATGGTGGCCGGCGATCGGCCGGCCACCACGCCCGCGGCGATCGCCTTATTGCGGTGCGAACACGCCGACGCAACCATTCGGGCAGGTCTGGCCCGGCATCAGCGGCACGAACACCTTGCGCACCGTGCCGTCCGCCGCGACCGAATGGGCGTTGGCACTGGTCGGCAGGTTCTCGACCCAGCGGTCGGTCGCGGCGTCGATGACGCCGAGCACGCCGCCGCCCGGCATGTCGCGCGAGGCGGTGTAGTACTGGTTGAGGCCGGCGCTGTAATAGACTTCGTCTTCACCGCCGACTTGGCTGATCCGGGTCAGGGATTCGGTGCCGACGTCCAGGATGACGGTCGCCGGCGCCATGCCGGACGCTTTCGAGCCGGCGGCGCAGCCGACGATCAGCTTCTTGCCCGGCCCGTGCCAGAGGCCGGTCGGGTTGCAGTCGTCGACCGGGATCAGGCGTGTGATCTGGCGCGTCTTGGGGTCGAACACGCCAACCGCACCCTTGGTCTTGTGCTCGTCGAGCTGGGGCACCGAGAAATAGAACAGCCCGGTCTCGGGCACAAAGGCCGGCTGCTCGATGCCGTCGCTCGCCTGCTTCAGCTCGACCTTGGCCAGGACCGTGCGGTCCTTGACCGAGATCAGGGACAGGAAGGCCGGCTCGTCGGCATTGTTGGCCGCCAGGACGACCCCGTCGGCTGGGTCGACCGCCAGCTCGTCGACCCGGTGCTTGCCGCCGGTGCTGATGGCGGCGACCAGCGCCGGCGGAGTGGCCGTAAGGTCGAAGATCTTGACGGTGCTGTCGCCGTCGCCGGCCCACAGCTGATGCGCCTCCGGCAGAACCAGAACGCCGTTGGGGCCGACGTCGCCGCCCTTGCGCCCTTCGGCGCCGACGAAGCCGCCGATCCGCCCCAGGAATTTGTTGCTGGCGGTGTCGATGATGTCGACCGACTTGTTGCTGCGGTCGGCGAAATAAAGCCGGCCGGCCGCTTCGTCGACATAGCTGATGTCGAAATTGTCTAGCTTGGCGCCGACCTCGATCCGGTCGGCCAGCCGGAGTCCGGCGGCTTGGCCGGCCGCCGGGCCGATCACGGCGCCGGTCAGCAGGGCCGCGATGGCGACGGCCAGGCGTGCAGGGACAGCAGGGTAGGCCATGGGCTTCCTCCCTCGATATCGGCCGGGCGGGATGCCCGGCCCTTGGCTGGCGTGTCGGTTACTCCGTCGGCATCTGCGCCGGCAGGTCGGCGCCATGGAAGTGCGTGTAGACCGCCCGCAGCTTGCCGTTGGCCAGGTCCTGCTCGATCCAGCTATTGACCGCCCGGCGCAGGGCGTCGTCGCCCTTGCGCAGGCCGACGGCATAGCCGTTGGTGCGGATCGCGAACTTGGCCTCGAGATGCCGGTCCGGCGACTTGCGGTTGATTTCGTTGAGCTGTGCCGGCGCGGAAATCATGATGTCCTGCTGCCCCGAGGCGAGCGCGGTGATCAGGGTGGCGTCGTCTTCGAAGCGAACGACCGTGAAGGCCGGACCGGCCTTGGCCAGCTTGGTCGCGTCCATGTCGGCGCCGGTCCCGCGGGTGACGGCGACGGTGCGGCCGGCGAGGTCGGCCGGCCCCTTGATCGCCGTCCCGGCCGGTGCCGCGCAGATGATCGTGATGACGCCATAGGGGATCGAGAAGTCGACCACCTTCTTGCGCTCGGCCGTCACCGAGAACGACGACATCACCAGGTCGACCTTGCCGGTCTGCAGGAACGGGATCCGGTTGGCGCCGGTCGCCGGCACGATCTCCAGGGGCACACCCAGATTGGCGGCCAACAGGCGGGCGGCTTCGACGTCCGATCCGGTCGGCTGCATGGCCGCATCGACCGTGCCGTAGGGCGGCAGCCCCAGATCGATGGCCACGATCAGCTTGTGACGCGCCTTGATGTCGGCCAGCGTGTCGGCCCGCGCCGCACCGGCCGCCGCGAGTCCGATCCATGCGGCGGCCAGCAGCACCTTGCCCCATGTCATGCGCTTCCTCCCGTTCTGGTATGGCGGTGTCCGGTTCACAGGCCGGTGCCCACGAACTGGCGCAGCTCGGCGGTCGCCGGCGCGTCGAGCAGGGCGGCGGCGCCGGTCTCGTGGACGCGGCCCTGATGCATGAACACGATCCGGTCGGCGACCTGGCGCGCGAAGGTCATCTCGTGGGTGACCAGGATCATGGTCATGCCCGCGGCGGCCAGGTCCGCCATGACCTTCAGCACCTCGCCCTTGAGTTCGGGGTCGAGCGCCGACGTCACTTCGTCGAACAGCATCAGCTGCGGTTCCATGGCCAGCGCCCGGGCGATCGCCACCCGCTGCTGCTGGCCGCCGGACAGCTGCTCGGGATAGCTGTCGGCCTTGTCGGCCAAACCGACCCGGGCCAGCGCCGCGGCCGCCAGGTCCTGGGCGGCCCGGCGCGCCAGCCGCTTCACCCGGCGCGGCGCCAGCATGATGTTCTGCGCCGCGGTCAGGTGCGGGAACAGGTTGTAGCTCTGGAAGACGATGCCGACGTCGCGGCGGACCGGGCGCAGGTCCGGCTGCGGCCCCGGCCCCAGGACATGACCGCACACCGAAATGCGGCCGCGGTTGATCCGCTCCAGGCCGTTGATGCAGCGCAGGGCGGTGCTCTTGCCCGAGCCGCTGCGGCCGATGATGCACACGACCTCGCCGCGGGCGACGGCGAAGCCGACGCCGCGCAGCACCGTCAGCGCCCCGAAGCTCTTGGTCACGTCGTCGAAGCGGACGGCCGCGTCGCCCGGGACGGGGGTCGCGGCGGGCAGATCAAGCGCCTCGATCATGTCAGGCTCCCGATGCACGCAGCCGGGCTTCCAGTCGGCGGCTCAGGCGCGACAGAGGCGAGCACAGGCTGAAATAGATGGCGCCGACCGCCGTGAACACGACGAACGGCTCGAAGATGGCGTTGTTGACGATCTTTCCCGACTGGGTCAGCTCGACGAAGCCGATCACGACCGCGTAGGAGCTGTTCTTGACGATCTGGACCATGAACCCGACGGTCGGCGGCACCGCCAGCCGCAGTGCCTGGGGCAGGACGACGTCGACCATCCTGTGGACGCCGGACAGGCCCAGGCTGTCCGCCGCCTCCCACTGGGGCCGCGGCACGGCCTGGATGCAGCCGCGCCAGATCTCGCCCAGATAGGCGCCCGCGAAGACGGTCATCGACACGCCCGCCGCCACCAGCGCCGGCACATCGATCCCGGTGATCGCCAGGCCGAAATAGCTGAGGAACATCAGCACCGGCAGCGGCACGCCCTGCACCGTCTGGACATAGACGGCCGCCAGCCAGCGCACCGGGGCGCGGGCCGACACCCGCATCAGCGCCAGGGCCAGGCCGACCAGCCCGCCGCCGGCGAAGCCGATCAGCGACAGCGCCACGGTCCACAGCGTGCCGCTCAGCAGGTAGGTCAGGTGCGCGACCGAGAAGGCCATCGCCACCCTCACGCCCGCTGCCACAGCGCGCGCCGGGCCGGCCGGCCGGTGCGGCGGCGGCGCGGGAACGCGAGCCAGCCGGCCAGCCGAAGGACGCCGCGCAGCGCCTGGGCCAGGAGCAGATAGGCGACGGCGACGACGATGTAGACCTCGAATCCGCGGAAGGTCTCGGACTGGATGCGGCCGGCCGCGGCCATCAGCTCCTCGGCCGAGATCTGGGCCATGATCGACGAGGCCAGCATCATCAGGACGAACTGGCTGATGAGGGCCGGCAGGACCTTCTCGACCGCCGGCGGCAGCACCACGTCGAACAGCAGCTGGGCCCGGCCCAGGCCCAGGCTCTCGCCCGCCTCGACCTGGCCGCGATGGATCGATTCGATGCCGGCGCGGATGATCTCGGCCGAATAGGCGCCGACATTGAGCGTCAACGCCATCACCGCGGCGACCGCGGCCGGCAGCCGGATGCCGATCCCGGCCAGGCCGAAGAACAGCCAGAAGGTCTGCACCAGCAGCGGCGTGTTGCGGATCACCTCGACATAGACCGCGACCAGCCGCCGGAGCCAGGCGACGCGGCCGGTCCGCGCCACCGCCGCCGCGGTGCCGACCAGGAAACCCAGGACCACGGCGCAGCCGCTCAGCTGGACGGTCAGCCAGGCGCCGTGCAGCAGGTCGTCCAGGTAGCCGCCCTCGGGATCCCACAGGAAGCTGAAGTCGAACTGGTAGCGCATGGGCGGTCCCCGCTCAGCCCGCGGTCACGGCGTTGCGGCGCTCCAGCTCGACCATCGGTCTCCTCCTCGGATCGGTCTCGTTCAAGACGCCAGGCGGCGCGCGGCCATCCGCGCGGCCAGAAGCAGCGCCGCTCGGCTGGCCCCGGGGTTGGCGATGCCGCGGCCGGCGATGTCGTAGGCCGAGCCGTGGGCCGGGGTACAGATCGGGAACGGAAAGCCGCCGAGCAGCGTGACGCCGCGATCGAAGCCGATCAGCTTCATCGCGATCTGGCCTTGGTCGTGATACATGGTCAGCACCGCATCGAAGCTGCCCCGGGTCGCGCGCACGAACACGGTGTCGGGCGGATAGGGTCCCTCGGCGCCGATCCCTTCGGCCTGGGCTTTCGCCACCGCCGGGCCGATCACGTCGATCTCCTCGCGCCCGAAATTGCCGCCGTCGCCGCCATGGGGGTTGAGCCCGGCGACGCCGATGCGCGGCTGCGCGACGCCGGCCTCGCGCAGGGCGGCGTGGGTCAAGCGGATCGCGCCCAGCACCTCGGCGTGCGTGATCAGGCCGGCCACGGCCGACAGCGGCACGTGCGAGGTGACGCGGGCATTCCACAGCCCGTCCAGGATGTTGAACTCGCTGGCCGGGCCGTCGAAGCCGATGGCTTCGGCCGTGAACCCGATTTCGTCGTCATAGGGCGGATGCGCCATGCGCATCGCCGCCTTGTTGAACGGGGTGAAGCACACCGCGTGGGCGCGGCCGCTGGTGGCCAAGGCCAGACAAGCCCGGAAATTGGCCTGCGCGAAGCGGCCGCCGGAAGCGGACGCCACCCCAAGCTCGATCTCGGCCGGATCCAGGTGCCCGAGATCGAGGAGCACGGGCGCTGCGTCGGGATCGATCGCCTCGGGGTCGATCGTCTCTGCCGAGCGGACCGTCGCGACGGCCAG
This sequence comes from uncultured Comamonadaceae bacterium, assembly GCA_964511405.1. GTDB lineage: Bacteria > Pseudomonadota > Alphaproteobacteria > Elsterales > Elsteraceae > CAZEFK01. The sequence continues at coordinate 37,776 of CAZEFK010000007.1, forward strand.
GTCGACCTTGGCCGCTTCGGCGCCGCGCGCCAACACCCGGCGGTCGCCCGCCACGATCAGCCGGGCCGCCGCCGTCACCGCCGGGTCGGCGACCAGCCGCGCCGCGAGCTCGGGCCCGATGCCGGCGGGGTCGCCGATCGCCAGCGCCACCACCGGCTTGGTCCCGGCTGCCCCCTGCTGCACCGCCATTCCGCGTCTCCCCTCGGCTGTTGCCATAGCCGTAGGCCAAGTCTGCGTCGCAGGCAAGTAGTCTGCATACAGGAATATAAAATGGCCGACGCCGGTCGGCAGGGCGCGTGCTAGAGTGCGGCGAACGCGGATGGACGGCAGGGCATGGCCGAAGGCGAATTGAGCGGAGAGACCATGGCGGACGTGCTGCCGGTGAGCCGGCGCACGCTCCACGACGAACTGGTCGGGCGGATCCGCGACATGATCATCGAGGCGCGGCTGCCGCCCGGCAGCCGCATCCACGAGGGCCTGCTCGGCCAGGCGCTGGGCGTGTCGCGCACGCCGCTGCGCGAGGCGCTGAAATTCCTGGCCAGCGAAGGCCTGATCGAGCTGGTGCCCGGGCGCGGCGCCCTGGTGGCGCAGCTGACGCCGCGCGACGTGCGCAATATGCTGGAGGTGCTGGGATCGCTGGAGGCGCTGGCCGGGCGTCTCGCCTGCCAGCGCGCCAGCGATGCCGAGATCGCCGAGGTGCGGCGGCTCCATGACGAGATGATGGCGCTGTACGCCGCCGGCGACCGCCTGGACTACTACAAGCGCAACCAGGCCATCCACACCGCGATCGCCCGCATGTCAGGCAACGCCTTCCTGGCCGCCAACCATGGCGCGATCCAGGCGCGGCTGAAGCGCATCCGCTTCATCGGCAACGAGCAGCCCGACAAATGGCGCTGCGCGGTGGCCGAGCACGAGGCCATGATCCGGGCCCTGGAGGCCCGCGACGCCGACACCTTGGCCCAGGTCCTCGCCGGCCATCTGGAGCAGACCTGGGAGCGGGTCAAGGATGTGGTGTAGGCTCCGCTACCACCGGATCGCTTGACTGAACTGGGCGCCGCTCAGGTTGGCACCCTCATGGCTGGCGCCGTCCAGGTTGGTGCGCAGCTTGCGCGGCGGGCCGCCTTCGGCGCTGATCGGCAGGTCGGTCAGGTTGGCGTCGGCCAGGTTGGCGGCGTCGAGCTTGGCGTCCTTCAGGTTGGCGCCGCGCAGGTCGGCGCCGCGCAGATTGGCTTCGCTGAGATCGGCGCCGCTCAGGTGCGAGGCCATCAGCAGGGCATGGGCCAGGTTGGCGCGCTGCAGGTTGGCGCCGGTCAGCACCGCGCAGCTCAAGTTCAGGTAGGCCAGGTTGATGCGCGACAGGTCGCGGCCGGCGAAGTTGCCGAGCGTCCCGTCGCGGCCTTCGAAATTGACCCAGCGCATGTGCTGGATCAGCTCGTCGCGCAGGTCGACCGGCAGGCTCGACAGATCGGCAAACATCGTCGGATTGATCTTGGCGCCGGTCTGCTTGGCCTCGGCCATCTGGACGCCGGCCAGGTTGGCATCGGTCAGGTCGGCGTTGGTCAGGTTCGACTCGTTGAGGTTGGCGCCGATCAGCACCGCGCCCTTGAGCTTGGCGCCGGTCAGCACCGCGCCGGTCAGGTTGCAGAAGGACAGGTCGGCGCCGCCCAGGTCGGCGTTGGCGAAATTGGCGGCCACCGCCGACACCTCGGCCAGCACCGCCCGGCGCAGATTGGCCCCGGACAGGTTGGCGCCATCCAGCCGGGCCACCGTCGGCGTGCCGCCGTCCTTGGTCTCGCCCGCCCGCAGCATGGCGCCGGGGCGCAGGTCGGCATCGACCAGGCTGACCCCCGCCAGGTTGGCGCGCCGGAGCCGGACGCCGCGCAGGTCGGCACGGTCGAGGACCGATTGCTGCAGGTCGGCATTGTCGAGGTTGGCGCCGAACAGGTCGGCACCGCTGAGGTCGTCGGCGATCAGCTCGGCGTTCGACAGGTCGGCGCCGGTCAGGATGATGTCGCGCAAGTTGCTGTTCTTGATGCGGAGGCCGCGCAGGTCGCGATGGCTGAGGTCGGCGCGAGCGCCGCCCACCGCACGCTTGGCGTATTTGATGTGCGCCGAGATCGTCTTCGCCAAGTCATCACTGGCTGCCATCGCATCGTCACCAATGATGCAGTCCGGATCCGACGATCGGCCCGCTTGGGATCGCCAGCGCCACCATACGACAAGGCGCGGGACCGGCAACAGCGTCAGCGCCGTGCGATCTCCTCGATCAGCGCCCGCTTCCACAGCTTGCCGACCGGCGTCTTGGGCAGGCTGTCGCGGATCTCGAGGGCGGCCGGCAGCTCGTGGCGGCCGACCCGGGACGCCAGGAACGCCCGCAGCTCGTCGAGGGCCGGGGCCGCGGCCCCGGGGCGCAGCGCGACGAACGCCTTGGCCGCCTGCCCGCGATAGGCATCGTCGACGCCGATGACAAGCACTTCGGCGACCGCCGGGTGTTCGGCGATCGCCTCTTCGATGGTCCGCGGGTAGACGTTGTAGCCGCCCGAGATGATCATGTCCTTCTTGCGGTCGACCAGGTACAGGAAGCCGCGCTCGTCGAAGACGCCGATGTCGCCGGTCAGGAACCGCCCGTCGCAGAATGCGTCGCGGGTGGCGTCGGGCTGCTTCCAGTAGCCGGCGAACAGGCTGGGGCCGCGGACCGCGATCTCGCCCCGGCTGCCGACCGGCAGCAGCCGCCCCGGATCGTCCGGATCGACGATCTCGACCACCAGCCCCGGCAGCGGCAACCCCGCGGCCCCCGGCGGCGACCCCGTGGCCGGGCTGCTGGAGCCGGGCGCGCCTGTCTCTGTCATGCCCCAGCCGTCGCGCAGCACCAGGCCGCTCCGCGCCTCGAAGGTCCGGCGCAGATCGAGCGGCAGCGGCGCGCCGCCCGAGCCGCACTGCTTGAGGCAGGCAAACAGCGCCGGGTCGGCCGCTTCATGGGCGGCGAGCGCGGCGAACATGGTGGGCACACCGGCAAAGATCGTGGGGCGCCGCGCACGCAGGTCCTGGACCACCCGCTCGACGTCGAAGCGCGGCCGCAGCAGCAGCTCGAAGCCCATCAGGACCGAGCGCAGCAGCCCGACGGTCAGCGCATAGATGTGGAACAGCGGCAGGACCAGCAGCATCCGCTCCCGCCCCTCGAGCAACGGCGCCCTGGCGTCGCCGGCCCAGGCCCGGTAGGTCGCCGCTGCCGCCGTCAGGTTGCCGTGGGTCAGCATCGCCGCCTTGGGCACGCCGGTGGTGCCGCCGGTATATTGCAGCAGCGCCAGGTCCGACGGTCCCAGCGCCGGCATCGGCGCCGGGCCGCCGTCCAGCAGATCGGCGAGCGCGACATGGACACCGTCGTCCGGCATCGGGTCGTCCGCCAGGCCCCAGGCTTGCCAGGCTGATTCGCCCGGCGCCGCGGCGAAGTCCCATTCGCGGCCGACCACGATGCAGCGGGGCCGGCCTTCGCTGCGGGCCCGGGCCAGCTTGGTCAGGAAGCCTGACGCGGCGATGGTCACCACCATCTCGGTCTCGGTGTCGGCCAGCTTGGCGGCCAGTACGCGCTCGGCATCGAGCGGGCTGAGATTGACCACGCAGCCGCCGGCGCGCAGCACGGCGAACAGGGCCACGGCATAGTGCGGCAGGTTGGGCAGCAGCAGGCCGACGACGACCCCAGGGCCGACGCCCAGTCGATGGAGTCCGCCGGCCAGCCGCTCGACCCGCTCGGCGAACTCGGCCAGGGTCCAGCGCGTATGGTGGAAGTCGAGGAACGGCCGGCTGCCGAAGGCGGCGGCGGCCCGGGCCAGCAGCCCGGGCACGGTGCCGACCTCGAGCGGCGCGTCCCACACGACGCCCGGCGGATAGGACTGCTCCCAGACATAGGGCCGCACCGCTTCCCTCCCCCGCCGCGATCTTGCCGCCGACGGCGTCTGGGTTCGACGTTAGCCCAATGGACCGCCGCCCCGCGACACCCGATCTTGGTGTGATGATCGGGCGATTCGCGGTTGCGGGCCGTCGCCGGCTCCCCGCAGGATAGCGTCAAACGCCGGCGCCACAGGCGCCGCGCATAGGGAGGACGGGAATGCTCAACGGGACCGGCGGCGATTTCATCGCCGAGGTGGCCGACGCGGCCGGCCGGCTGGGCCTCGAGGTTGCCGACATCGCCGGAGCCATCGACGTCATGGCCGTTACCGCGCACCGCCAGACCCAGGCCTTCGCCGAGCTCAGCCGCGAGGCCGACGGCGTGGTCGAGGCGACGGTGCGGATCGCCGACGCCACCGCCTCCGCGCGCGACCTGGTCGCCACGTCGACGGCCAAGATGGGCGATTCGAACCGGGCGGTCGAAGCGTCGATGGCCGCCAATCGGCTGCTGGCCGACGTCATGGGCGACATCCGCCGCGATGCCGGCGGCCTGGACGAGGCGATCCGCAATGTCGGCCGCGTCGCCGCCGACATCCGCGCCATCGCCGCCCAAACCAATCTGCTGGCGCTGAACGCCACCATCGAGGCGGCACGAGCCGGCGACGCCGGCCGCGGCTTCGCGGTCGTGGCCGGCGAGGTCAAGGCGCTGGCCAAGCGCACGGCCGAGGCGACGACGATCATCACCGACACGCTCGCCGACCTGTCGCGCAAGGCCGAGGCGCTGCTGGCCAACGCCACGCGCGCGACCGAGAACGTCCAGGCCGTCCAGGCCGAGGCCGGGACCATCGGCGCCGCCCTGGCCGAGGTCGGCCGGGCCCTGGGCGAGATGGACGCCGGCACCCGCGACGTCGTGCAGGCGGCGCACGGCATCGACAGCCGGGTCGAGCGCCACGCGGCGCTGCTCGGCGAACTGGGCGATGGCGTCCGCCAGACCGACCGCAGCCTCCAGACTGCCCGCGAGCGCCTGGGCCAGCTGCTCACGATCTCCGAGACCCTGATCAACCACACCGTCGAGAGCGGCGCCGACACCGTCGATGCCCGCTTCGCGCGCACGGCCATGGACCGCGCCCGGACGATTTCGGCCCTGTTCGACGCGGCCATCGACGCCGGCGAGGCGACGCTCGCGGATGTGTTCGACGAAGACTACCGGCCGGTGCCGGGATCCGATCCGCCCCAGTGCCTCACCCGCTTCACGGCGCTGACCGACCGGCTGCTGCCGGCGGTGCAGGAGCCGGTGCTGGCGTTGGACAGCCGCGTCGTGTTCTGCGCCGCCGTCGACCGCAACGGCTACCTGCCGACCCACAACGCCAAATTCTCCCAGCCCCAGGGCCAGGACCCGGCCTGGAACGCCGCCAATGCCCGCAACCGGCGCAAGTTCGACGACCGCGTCGGGCTGGGCGCCGGGCGCAACACCAAGCCGTTCCTGGTCCAGACTTATCGCCGCGACATGGGCGGCGGCCAGTTCGCGCTCATGAAGGACATCTCGGCACCGATCACGGTCAAGGGCCGCCACTGGGGCGGCCTGCGCATCGCCTACAAGGTTTGACAAGGACTCATCATGCTGATCGCCGTACCGGCGCTCCAGGCGCTGATCTCCCAGACGTTCGCCGCGGCCGGCTGCTCCGCCGCCGAGGGCGGGCGCATCGCCCGCTACCTGATCAACGCCAACCTGGCCGGGCATGACAGCCACGGCGTGATCCGAGTGCCGCGCTACCTGGACATGCTGAAGGCCGGCCAGCTGGTCGCCGACCAAACCATCGAGATCCTGATCGACAGCCCAGTGATGGCGGTGATCGACGGCCGGCTCGGCTTCGGCCAGACGATCGGGCCGCAGGCGGTCGAGCTCGGCATGGCCAAGGCTGCGCGCAATGGCGTCGCCGTCATCGCGCTGCGCAATTCCGGCCACCTCGGACGCATCGGCGAATGGGCCGAAATGGCGGCCGCGCAGAACCAGGTCTCGATCCATTTCGTCAATGTCGGCAGCGCCCCCCTGGTGGCGCCGTTCGGCGGCGTCCAGCGGCGGATGTCGACGGCGCCGGTCGCCATCGGCGTGCCGCAGCAGGGCGAGCCGCCGGTCATCCTGGATTTTGCGACCAGCCGCGTCGCCGAAGGCAAGGCGCTGGTGGCGCTGACAGGCGGTGCCCCGATCCCGCCCGACAGCCTGATCGCGCCGGACGGCCGCCTGAGCGGCGACCCGCTCGTCCTCTATGGCGAGACGCCGCCCGGCCAGGTACCCAATCCGCGCAGCGGGCCGGGCGCGTTGCGCGCCATGGGCGACCACAAGGGCTCGGGCCTGGCGATCATGTGCGAGCTGCTGGCCGGCGCCCTGACCGGCTCGGGTTGCCCGGGCACCCAGCCGCGGCCGACCGCCAACGGCATGCTGTCGATCTACCTGGCCGCCGACGCCTTCGCCGCCGGCACCGACATCGCCGGCGAGGTCGCGGCCTATGTCGACCTGATCCGCGCGACCAAGCCGGCCGACCCGGCCGCTCCGGTCATGATGCCGGGCGACCCCGAGCTCAAGAAGCGCGCCCAGCGCAGCCGCGACGGCATCCCGCTCACCGACGCGGTGTGGCAGAGCCTGCTGGCGGCCGCGACCCGCGCCGGGCTGGATGCGGCGACGGTGGCGGACCTGACGCGATGATCGCCGCGGGTCAGAAGATCAGCCCCGGCGTGGTCTCGGCGTCGAGCGGCCAGATCGGGCGGGCGACCTTGGTGTAGGGGATCTGCCGGTAGTCGCGGCTGAGCGGGCCGTCGCTGTCGATATAGATGACCCGTTTCGCGATCGGCCCGAACGCAGCCATGAAGTGATTGGTCGACTTGACCACCACCAGCCGGCGATCGGCCGGGTCGATGCCGAGGTTGCGGAACAGCTCCAGGCCCAGGGCCTGGGTGCGGGTCGTGATCAGCACGATCTCGATCCCGCCGACCTTGACCGCGGCGCAGTCGCCGACCGGCACCTGGGTCGGGCCGAAGCTTTGCCAGGCGTCGCGCTTGAGGCCGACCACGGTCACGGTGGCGTCGATCGGAGCGCCCGAGCGCGGGCCGATCTTGCCGCCGAAGCGCAAGGGGAAGCTGGCACCGAGGCCGGCATCGAAGCACAGCCGGACCGCAACCGGGTCCCAGATCGGGCCGACCGCGGCGCCCTCGACGCCGCGCTCGATCAGCCGGCGCAGGATGGTCGTGTTGTCCGACGGTGCGCCGCCGCCGGCATTGTCGGCGGGATCGGCCAGGACCACCGGTGCCACGTTGGCCGCCAGGGCCGCGCCGAGGCCGTCCTCGACCCCCAGGTAATCGGGCGCGGTGCGGCCGCGCATCGACACGAACTCCTCGCCGAGCCGGGTCGCGAGCCGGTCGGCCTTGGCCTTGTCGCCGTCGGCGATCACCAGGATGCGGCCGCCAAGCTCCTCGACATCGGCATAGGGGAAGCAGTGGCCGATCGACACCGACAGGATGCCGTCCCGGCCTTCCAGGGCCTTGGCCCGGTCGACGAAGCCCCGCATCAGCGGCAGCGTCGTCGGATAGCTGCCGATCTGCCGGCAGTCATAGACCGACATCACGGGTTTGGCCTGGCCGCGGACGGCCTTCAGCACCAGGTCCAGCACGTCCTCGGCGCGCTCGACCACGTCGGTATGCGGGAACTCCTTGTACAGGACGATCACGTCGGCCAGGCGCACGCGCTTGAGCGTCAGGTGGCAATGGGGATCGAGCTCGACCCCGATCACGCAGGCCGGGCCGACCAGGGCGCGGACATGTTCGAGGATGTCGCCTTCGACATCGTCATAGCCGTGGGCGACCATGGCGCCGTGCAGCCCCAGCAGCACGCCGTCCAACGGCAAGGCGGCCTGCACCTGCCCCAGGATCTCGTCGCGCATGGCTTCGTAGTCCCGGCGGTTGGTGGTGCCGGCCGGGCTGGCCGCGAAGCAGCTGCCCTCGACCAGGGTGAAGCCCTCGGCAGCGGCGCGGCGGCGCGCCACCCACAGCGGCGCCGTGCACATCAGCGGCGTGTCGTCCGGGTGCTCGCCGGGACGCAGGAACACCGTCTCCTTGTAGGCGTCCAGGCTGGTCGGCAGCGGCGAGAAGGTGTTGGTCTCGGTGGCGAGGGTCGCGGCGAACAGGCGCATCGGCGGCTCCCAGGCGGGATGGAACGGCCGATCATCGGGGCAGGAGCAGAGGCAGGCAAGCGATGCAGGCGCAACCCAGCATCCACGGCTTAGCCGCCGGGGGCGCCCCGCACGGTCCAGGGACTGTCAGGAGGCAAGCTTCGCCGCCGCTGGACATGGCAGCGGACGTTGAACGGCCTCAACAGAGACCGCATGCCGTCCTCGATGTCGGTTCGCGACCTCCGACCGCGGACGGATCGCGCACGCGCTTCGTCTTCTTCGACAAATAAGATGACGTCGATGGGTTTTCTCCGGCTGCCGAGGGCGTGGGCGTAGAACGGTCTTAGCTCCTCGTCGTCCTGGCGATGGGCCGCGACGAGGAAGGCGAATGTGTCCCGAACCTTCTTCGCCATTTCCATGTGAAGAGGATCCTCAGCCTTGATGTTCATCCGGTCCTTGTTCGCGATGGCATGCTGGCGGAAATCCTTCACCTCGATCAGCAATAGCCTGTCCGGGGACAAGGCTACGATATCGACGCGCTTCGTGCCATCGATCCGACAGGTTCTGGCGACGAACCCTGTATCGTCATCGTACTTTTTGGCAGTCCAATCGTCCGGAAAACGAAAAACAAGACCGCTCTCGACAATATCGGTCACTCTTGCGTCTCCCAATAGAGGCGCTCCAACGCATCGTCCTGCTTCAAAGTCGCATCCAGGGAGGCGATGATGCTCAACCCCTCTACGTCGTTCGCCGTTTCGACCGCCAACGCCGCGCCATCGCGAATGAGCGAAAAATACCGCGCCGGGATCAATGTCTTGTTCGCTTTGCGGCGATCGAGGCGAAGCGCGATCTCCCGCATCATGAACAGACTGTGGGTTGCAATAAAGAGCTGGACACCATCGGCTGCCAGTTGAACCAGCGTCTCCGCTAGCGGCCCCATTAGACGGGGGTTGAGGTTTGCTTCCGGCTCATCCCAGAACAGGGAGCCGTGCAGCGCCAGCGAACCGTTCTGTACGAGATAGGCGAGCGTGGCGAGCTTGCGATAGCCTTCCGACACCAGCGGCGCTTCGATCTTGCCGCCGTCGTTGAAGTTCAGGTAGAGCCGACCAAGCTCATCCGGCTCGAGCCGCCCGCCCATCGCAGCTTCCAGCGGCTCCAGCAGGGTGCCGATCCCGGCCTTGCGCGGACCCCGCCTCGGCCGTGCGATGAGCAGCTTCGTCAAATCATAGTAGGTTTCCTCGAAGCGAATACTGGTGCGTTCGTAGTCGGCGACAAACGCCGGAACCAGCGATACGACCTCGTGGGGCGAAAGGTAGATCGGACCGCCAGTCGGCTCCGCCGGGCGGCCCTTTGGCGCCACCCCGATCTTCACGCTTTCAGCGCCGGCCGGGATCTCGAATGAGAATGACGGGAGCTTGGCGCCGAGCCGACCGCCCGAATCGAATGTCAGCTTGACCCTTGCGGTTCCAGGTTGCCCCGGGCCAGTATGTCGGCACAGCCGGCTCAACGTGTCCGGCAGGAAGACATTGAGCAACTTCTTCGTTAGCGCGACGGCCAGTTCATCGTCCGCAACGGCACGGCCGAACTTTTCCGGATATAATACCTTGGTCGCCGCGTAGGCGAGCTTCAGCAAATGGGTTTTGCCGGCCCCGTTCTCGCCAACAATGATGTTCAGGCCTGGCGAGAACTCGAAGACCTTATCGTCGAAGATGGTAAAACGCTTCGCCTGTAAGCTGTGCAGCGTCCCCAGCGGATTCGTCGATTCAAGAACGGATTCGTCGGTCATGATCGGCCGCCGGGCTCGGGCGGCTTACGCCGCCCGCATCGCCCCCAGGAAGTCGCGCAGGCTGGCGGTCAGCCGGCCGGCCTGGCCCGACAGGGCACTCGACGCCTGCAGGATCTGGCCGGCGTTGCGGCCGGTCTCGTGCGCGACCTCGGCAATGCTCTGGATGTTGCTGGAGACGTTGCTGCTGCCCGACGAGGCCTGCTGGACGCTGCGCGCGATCTCGTGCGTGGCCTGGCTCTGCTGGTCCAGCGCCTGGGTCATGGTCGCGGCGATCTCGTTGACCTGGGCGATGGTCGACTGGATGCCCTTGATCGCCTGGACCACCTCCAGCGTGGCGTTGCGGATGCCCTCGATCTGCTGGGTGATTTCCTCGGTCGCCCGGCCGGTCTGCGAGGCCAGGTTCTTGACCTCGCTCGCGACCACGGCGAAGCCCTTGCCGGCATCGCCGGCGCGCGCCGCCTCGATGGTGGCGTTGAGCGCCAGCAGGTTGGTCTGGGCGGCGATGTCGCTGATCAGCTTGACCACTTCGCCGACCTGACTGGCGGCCTGCTCCAGATGGCCGACCTTGGAGGCCGTGACGGTCGCTTCGCCGACCGCGCTCTCGGCGATCTTGGCCGAACGCTGGGCCTGGCGCGTCACCTCCGAGATCGAAGCGGTCAGCTCCTCCGCCGCCGACGCCGCGGTCTGCACATTGAGCGAGGTCGCTTCCGAGGCCGCCGCCACGGTCGAGGTCTGGTCGGTGGTGGTCTGGGCCGCGGCGGTCAGCTCGCGCGCGGCCTGCTCGACCTGGGAGGCGCCGTGGGCCAGGCTGTCGGCGACCGTCTGCACCGTGCGTTCCAGCTCGCCGGCCAAGCCCAGGAGCGCCTCCCGGCGCTCCTGCTGGTGGCGCTCGGTCTGGGCCGCACGCTCGACCTGGTTGCGTTCGACGGCTTCGGCGTTCTGGCGGAACACTTCGACCGCCGCGGCCATCCGGCCGATCTCGTCGCCGCGCCCCAGCCCCGGGATCACCAGATCGGTCTCGGCGCGCGCGAGCCGGTCCATGGCGTCGATCATCCGGCCCAGCGGCTTGACCACCAGCCGCTGCAGCAGCCAGGCGAGCAGGCCGATCAGCACCGCCATCACGCCGACCGCCACCAGCGTCTGGGCGCGCACCGTCGCGGCGATGCGGGCGTTCTGCTGCTGCAGGCTCCAGGCAATGGCGACCGCGCCGATCACCTTGTTGCCGCGCAGGTTCTTGACCGGCACGGTCACGACCAGATGGCTGCCGGTCTCGGTCACGGCGGTTTCGCCCTTGGCCATGACATCGGGCGCGCTGGCCAGCGCGTCCTTCAGGTCGTAGGGCGGCAGCTTGTCGTTGGCGTAGCGGATCAGCTCGGACTTGTCGTCGTTGTAGACCGCGATGGTCGCAAGCTGGCTGTCGGGCGCATCGGCCACCGGCTTGTACTCGGTCTCGGCGGCGCCACCGTCATGCCCCATCACGCCGATGCGCATGGCGTTGGCCAGTTGCTGGGTCTTGTCGGTCAGGCTGGCGACCGTGACGTCGATCAGGCTGCGCCGCGCGTCGACCGCCTGCAGCAACATCATGCCCAAGAACCCGATCAGGATCGCCGCCGTGAACGCGGCAATCACCTTGCGGCCGACCGTCCACCGGGTCCGCCGTGCCTCCGCCTGAGCCATCGCCATCCCCCTCCGCTGCGTCCCGTCACTATGTCAGACATGCAGCGTACGCGCATGCAAGTTGCGCACCCGTGAACGGGGGTGACGCCGCCGGTGCGTATTTTGAGCATGGCCCCATGCCGGCGGCACGGACCTAGTCGGCAGTCGGCGTTTTCGGCGGCGCGGCTCCGACCAAGAACAGCTCGACAGCCTTCTCGACACAGCGATCGATTGTCACCGGGTCGGCAGGCGCGCCGACCCCAAGGAGGGCGCGGAAGTGGAGATCGCCCTTGACCATTTCCAGGAAATGGCGAGCCGCCAGGTCGGTATCACGCAGTACGAGCCGCCCGCTTGCCACCTCATCGGCGAGATAGCGGGACAGATGATCCGCCGCTGAACCGGGGCCAGCGGCATAGACGGCCGCGGCGAGCTCGGGGAAGCGGCGGCCTTCGGCGATCATGACGCGGTAGAGGCCGAGGCCTTCCGGTGCCATCAGGACGGCCATCAGCGCCCGCCCAGCGCCGAGCAAGGTGGCTGCGCAGGAGCGCTGCGGTGCGGCCAGAGGCGCCACGATCGCCTGGCACAGGCGCTCGATGATGGCGGCGAACAATCCCTCCTTCCCGGCGAACTCGGCATAGAGCGTGGCACGCGAGCCGCCCGAGCGTGCAATCACCGCATCCAAGGTCGTCGCCGCATATCCCCGTTCGAGGAACAGCGCCGTCGCCGCCTCCAGCATCGCCGCACGTCGGCGCTCGCCTCGGCTTGTCATGTTCTGTCCTGTATCATACAGTACATTCTATGACGACCAGCGCCGCGCCCAAAGCCGATTTCACGTGCTCCGTCGGATTCGACCCCACCGTCCCATGCGTGGTCATGGTGTGGAAAGGCTACGCCACCAGCCCGCTTTTCCGGGAAACCAACGAACGCGTCCTCGCCTGCCTGACCCAGAACCAAGCGACACAGATTCTCGGTGATTTACGGGATTTTGTCCTGATCGGCGCGGAGGACCAGGCTTGGCTCAACGAGAACTGGATCCCGCGGGCGATTGCCGCCGGCCTGAAACGGGTCGCGCTCACGCAGCCGACTTATTATTTCAACCGGGTCGCAGTCGAGACGGTGGGCCAGCGGGTCGATACGGATCGCCTGATGGTGGGGTACTTCGGCGATCTTGACGGTGCCCGCATCTGGCTGGCCGAAGCGCCGCGATGACGCGGCGCCAGCCAGTGACGGGGGATCGTCCTACTTCGAGTTGCCAGTTTCGCCGCCGCGATCCATCCGGTCGGCGCCGTCCTCGCTTTGCGGTGAATGTCACCAGGCCCTGTTGAGCCTGCTTACACTTTCAAGTCCAAGCAGCATTGATTTTCCTCGTTCCGAGGAAAATCAATCGTGGCTTCAGCCACGCACGGCTGCTTAGCCGCAGCGCGAGTAGTCGCAGCTCAGGCAGGTGGCGCAGCCTTCCTGGCGGACCAGGCTGGGCTGGCCGCAGCGCGGACAGGGCGCGCCCGGGCGGTCGGCCAGGCCGACCGCGCGCTGGCGCGCCGGCGGCGCCATACCGATCTCGGTCATGTGCCGCTCGATCACGTCGCCGATGGCGGCCAGCAGCGACGGCACATAGCGGCCGCCCATCCATTGGCCGCCGCGCGGATCGAACACGGCCTTCAGTTCCTCATGCACGAACGACACGTCGCCGCCGCGCCGGAACACGGCGCTGATCATGCGCGTCAGCGCCACGGTCCACGCGTAGTGGTCCATGTTCTTGGAGTTGATGAACACTTCGAACGGCCGGCGCCGGCCGTCCTGCACCACATCGTTGACCGTGATGTACATGGCGTGGTCGCTGTCCGGCCATTTGATCTTGTAGGTCTGGCCGGGCAGCGCCTCGGGCCGCGACAAGGGCTGGGTCATGTAGACGACATCGGCCGGCGCCGCCGGCACGGCGGACCGCGGCCGCTCCGCCTTGACCTCGAGCACCGCGCCGGTCACGTCGTTCGGCCGGTAGGTCGTGCAGCCCTTGCAGCCCGACGCATAGGCCTGGGCATAGACGTCCTTGAAGGCGTCGAAGGACAGGTCGGCCGGGCAGTTGATGGTCTTGGAAATCGAGCTGTCGACATAGCGCTGAACGGCGGCCTGCATGGCGACATGGTCGGCCGGCGCCAGGGTCTGGGCGTCGACGAAATAGTCGGGCAGCGGCTGGTCGCCATGGAGCTCGCGCCAGCAGCGATAGGCATAGTCGACGACGTCCTGGGCGGCCTTCGAGCCGTCCACTTGCAGCACGGTGCGGCTGTAGCTGAAGCTGAACACCGGCTCCAGCCCCGACGACACGTTGTCGGCGAACAGCGAGATGGTGCCGGTCGGCGCGATCGAGGTCAGCAGGGCGTTGCGGATGCCATGGCGGGCGATGGCGTCGCGAATGTCGGGGTCGAGCTCGGCCACGGTCTCGCCCGCCAGGTAGGCCTCGCGGTCGAACAGCGGGAAGGCCCCCTTCTCGGCGGCAAGCTCCGTCGAGGCCAGGTAGGCGGCCCGCCGCAGCGCCGCCATCCAGCGCTCGGTCTGGGCGATCGCCGCCTCGCTGCCATAGCGCAGGCGGCAGAAGATCAGCGCATCAGCCAAGCCCGTGACGCCCAGGCCGATGCGCCGCTTGGACCGGGCCTCGTGCGCCTGTGCCGGCAGCGGGAAGCGCGACACGTCGATGGTGTTGTCCATCATCCGCACCGCGGTCCGGGTCAGCCGCTCCAGCCGATCGAGGTCGAGCGCCGCCTCGGGCGTGAACGGCCGCTCGACCAGCCGCGCCAGGTTGATCGAGCCGAGCAGGCAGGCGCCGTAGGGCGGCAAGGGCTGCTCGCCACAAGGATTGGTGGCGTATACGCTTTCAGTATACCATAGATTGTTCCGGCGATTGATCCGGTCGATGAAGATCACGCCAGGCTCGGCATAGCTGTAGGTCGCGCGCATGATGCGGTCCCACAGCTGGCGGGCCGGGAGGGTGCGGTAGACCTTGCCGTCGAACGCCAGGTCCCACGGCTGGTCGGCGGCGACCGCGGCCATGAAGGGGTCGGTGGCCAGCACCGATAGGTTGAAGTTGCGCAGGCGCCCGGGCTCGCGCTTGGCGTCGATGAAGGCCTCGATGTCGGGGTGGTCGCAGCGCAGGGTTGCCATCATGGCGCCGCGCCGGGCGCCGGCGCTCATGATCGTGCGGCACATGGCGTCCCACACGTCCATGAAGGACAGCGGCCCCGAGGCGTCGGCGCCGACGCCGTGGACCGGCGCGCCCTTGGGGCGGATCGTCGAGAAATCGTAGCCGATGCCGCCCCCCTGCTGCATGGTCAGGGCCGCCTCGCGCAGATGCTCGAAGATCCCCGACATGTCGTCGGGGATCCGCCCCATGACGAAGCAGTTGAACAGGGTGACGGTGCGGCTGGTGCCGGCGCCGGCCAGGATGCGTCCGGCCGGCAGGAACTGGAAGTCCGACAGCGCGGCCTGGAACTCCGGCGCCCAGGCGGCGGGATCGGCCTCGACCGCGGCCAGGGCCGCGGCGACGCGCGCCCAGGTCGCCTCGACCGTGGCGTCGACCGGGGTGCCGTCGGCCGCCTTCAGCCGATATTTCATGTCCCAGATCGCCTGGCCGATGGGCGCGATCTCGACCATGCCGCCTCCATATCTTCTGTTCGCGTTTTGTACGTCCCGGCCGGGCCGAGATCAAGTCGCACCCAGGGCCGCCGACTCGATCCGCCGCTCCAGCTCGGCCATGAACCCGCGCCGGTCGAGGCCCGGCGGCATGGCCGGCAGGACGGCCAGGGCAATCGTCCCGGCGTGCTTGCGGAAGGCGCGCCGGCCCCAATAGCGGCCGCTGTCCAGCGCCACCGGGATCACGGTGACGTCGCCGCGCGCATAGATCGCGTAGACACCGGGTAGATAGGGCCGGCGCGCGCCCGGCGCCACCCGCGTGCCCTGCGGGAAGATGACCACCGGCCGGCCCGCGGCCAGGACCGGCTCGGCGGCCGCGACCAGCCCGCGCAGGGCGGCGGCGCCGGCCGCGCGGTCGACCGCGATCATGCCCAGCTTGCGGCAGAACCAGCCATAGATCGGCAGGCGGGTGAGCTCGCGCTTCAGGACATAGGCCGGGTCGTCGAGCAGCGCCAGGAACACGATGGTATCCCAGGCCGACTGGTGCTTGGCGGCGATCACCACCCGGCCGCCGGGCGGCGGCAGCGCCCCGGCGATGCGGAAGTCGAGGCCCAGCACATGGCGGGCCAGCGCCAGGATGAGACGCGCCCACAGCCGGACCACCGCGACGGCCCAGCCGCGGGGCAGCAGCAGCAGCGGCAGGCACAGGGTGCCCATGCCGATCAGCAGGCCGTAGAAGGCCAGGTTGAACAGCGCCGAACGCAGGATGGTCACGAGGGTATGCCGTGGGGCGTGCCCTGGGGCGCCCCGACGGACGCCCCGGCATGGGTTTCGCCGGCGACCCGCGCGATGGTCCAGCGCAGCTCGGCGCCCAGATATTTGGTGTATTCGCCGATCACCAGGCTGGCCATGCGCGGCCAGCGCCACCATTGGGCGAAATGGCCGGCCTCCGGGAACACCGGGTAGGGCAGGATGCGGGCGCCGGGCGGCAGCGCCCGGCGGAATTCCAGGAGGCTGCGCGGCATGTGGTAGTTGGCGGTGACCAGCCGCACCGAGGTCAGGCCGCGGGCCGCCATCCAGCGGCTGGCCTCGGCGGCGTTGCCGATGGTGTCGCTGGCCTCCAGGCCCAGGGTCACGCAACAGGCCAGGCGCGCGCGCGGCACCATCTGGGCGCCGTCCAGGGCGGCCGGCGACGCGCGCGGCGACACGCCGGAGACCAGCAGAAAGCGGCCCTTGTCCTGGGCCAGGAGGGCGAAGCCGGCATGCACGCGCTGGCTGCCGCCGGTCAGCACCACAATGGCGTCGACCGGTGTGTCGGGATCGGCGACCGCGGTCGGGATCGCGTCGATGAAGCGCGCCAGGCCCCAGCCATAGGCGCCGAGGGCGGCCAGGGCCAGCACGCACCACGCCGCCGTCTTGATGCGCCAGCCGGCGCACCGGCCGGTGCCGCCGGCGGTGCCCAGGGACACCTGCTGGGTCATGGCAGCCGGCGCAGCTCGACCAGGACGGCGAGCCGCGCGGTCCCCGCGGCCAGCAGCGCCGCCAGGGCGGGCAGCAGGACCAGCAGGATCCAATGGCTGGTGCCCAGCGCCATGGTGGGCAACAGGCCCGGCGCCAGGCTGCGGCCGGCCCGCCCCACCATCCACAGGCACAAAGCCGCCGCGATCAGGCCGACCACGCCGCCGCGCAGGGCCGCGCCCAGCGCCTGCCAGGCGAAGGCGTTGGCGATGTAGCCGTCGCGCGCCCCGATCAGGTGCAGGACCTCGATCGCCTCGCGATGCACGGCCAGCCCGCTGCGCGTCGCGAACACCACCGACAGCGCCGCCACGGCACCGACCACGACCAGCACCGCCAGGCACACCCGCACCACCGAATCGGCAAGCTCGGTCAGGCCGTCCAGCCAACGCCGCTGGTCGTCGTAGCTGGCGCCGGGCACGGCACCGGCCAGCCGGCTGCGCAGCCCAGCCGCGTCGAGCCGGCCGGGATCGACGGTCAGCGCGATCAGGCGCGGCATCGGCAGGTCGGCCAGCTTGGCGGCGTCGCCCAGCCAGGGCTCGACCAGCGCCGCCGCCTCGGCCGGCGGCACCGGCCGGGCATCGATCACGCCCGGGCTGTCGCGGACCACGCCCAGCGCCGCCGCCACCCGCGCGTCCATGGCGGCCGCATCGCCGCCGCCGGGCACCGGCACCTGGATGGTGGCGCTCCCGCGCAGCGCCGCCGTCCAGTGGCCCGCGGCGCTGCCGACGGCGAGCATCGCCGCCAGCGCCAGCGCGGCCAGGAACACCATCACGCCGACCAGCCAGGGCAGGAACCGGGCGGTCTCGTCGCTGTCGAGCGGCAGCCCGCCGCGCCTGATAGGCTCGGCCCGAACCGCCTTGCTGGCCGTCGGGACTGCCGTCATGCCGCCTGCCGCCGCCGCACGACCTCGCCGTTCTCCAGATGCAGGACCGGATGGGCGAAGCGCTGGATCAGCCCTTCATTGTGGGTTGCGACCAGCACGGTGGTGCCATGCCGGTTCAGCTCCTCGAACAGGTAGAGCAGCCGGACCGCGATGCGGTCGTCGACATTGCCCGTGGGCTCGTCGGCCACCAGCAGGGCGGGCCGGGCGATCACCGCCCGCGCGATGGCCACCCGCTGCTTCTGGCCGCCCGACAGGGTCGCCGGCTTGGCATGCAGCGAATCGCCGAGCCCGACCCACTGCAGCAGCTCGCGAACGTGGGCCTGCGTGGTCGCGTCGTCGGCCCCCGCGACCCTGAGCGGCAGCGCCACGTTCTCCAGGGCGGTCAGGTGGTCGAGCAGCCGGAAGTCCTGGAACACCACGCCGATTCGCCGGCGCAGGGCGGGCAGGTCGGCGCGCGGCACGGTCGCGATGTCCTGCTCGAACAGGGTGATCAGCCCGCGGGTCGGGCGGTGCGCCAGGTACATGAGGCGCAGCAGCGTCGACTTCCCGGCACCGCTGGGGCCGGTCAGGAAATGAAACGAACCCGGCGCCAGCGTGAAACTTACGTCGCGCAAGACTTCCGGTCCGGACCCGTAGCGCATGCCGACCATGTCGAAGCGTACCATTGGCCTGCCGGATCGCCCGCCTCTCGCCATGGCCGCCGACGCCAAGCCCGGCAACCGAGGGCTGGCACCATGGCACGGCCGGCCAGGCTCCGTCCACGGCGATGAAACAGACGTAGAATCAAAGACTTTCGTGACGCTTTCCCGGGGCGTTTGCTTGCGGGCGCATCGTCGACCGGCCTATAAAGAAGCTGCCGACCCTCCCAAGATTCGCACATGATCGTTACCTGTCCGTCCTGCAATTCCCGTTACGCCGTCGACCCTAGCGCCTTGGGCCCGGGCGGCCGGACGGTCCGCTGTGCGAGCTGCGGCCACACTTGGTTCTGCGAGGCGCCGGCGGACCTGCCCAAGAGCGTCGACCTGCCGCCGCCGGCGGACGCCGAGCCTGCGTCGGCAGCGCCGGCGGATGGCGGCCGGCCGGCGCCGCTGACCGTGACCGCGCCGCGCAACCGCGGCGGCGTCGGCGCCGCGATCGGCTGGCTGGTGTTCGTGATCGTGGTGTTCGGCAGCGCGGCCGGGGCGATCGTGGCGCGCGACCGCATCGTCGACTGGTGGCCGGCCACCGCCCGCTTCTACGACGCGGTCGGGCTGCCGGTCGGCGTGCTGGGGGCCGGGCTCGAGCTGCGGGACGTCCAGACCACGGTCAAGGACGACAATGGCACGTCGGTGGTCGTGGTCGACGGCAGCGTGACCAATGTCTCGAATCGGCCACGCGAAGTCCCCCGGCTACGGGCGACCGCCCGCTCGGCGGCGGAGCAGGAGCTGAAGAACTGGGTGTTCTCGCCCGGCGTCCTGGTGCTGCTGCCGGGCGAGACCGCCAAGTTCCATCAGGAGCTGACCGATTCGCCGCGCGGCAGCGCCAATCTGGCGCTGAGCTTCACAGCCGGCTAAGCCCTCACCCCATCTACGGCGTGAACCGCTGCAGCAGGCGGTCGAGGTAGTCCTTCTCGATCCGGGGCCGGCCGGGATCCTCGGCGCGCTTCTGCAGTTCGTTGTAGATCTCGCGCGCCTTGTCGTCGGGGCCATGGTCGGGAATGGTGACGTCGCTGGTGTCGGAGCCGGTGCTGCCGGGCAGTGGCCGGCCCAGCGGATCGCGGCCCTGCTGCTGGCGCCCCGAATCGGCGCGCTGGCGGGCGTCGCCGCGCTGGCCGCGGCCATTGCCCTGGCCGGCCTGCTGCTGCATCCGGTCGGCCAGGTTGCGGCCGGCTTCCCGGAGCTGCTGGAGGGCATCGTTCTGGTCGGACAAGGCCTGGCCGTCGTCGCCTTGGCCCAGCGATTTGGCGGCGCCGCGCATGGAGCGGTCGGCACGGCCCAAGCCGCCGGGAACTTCGCCCATCTGATCGCCCAGGCGCCGCATCAGCTCGTCCAGGTCGCGGCGCAGGGCCTCCTGGTCGCCGGCCATGGCCTGGTCCTCGGCGTCGCCCTGGTCAGCCTGGTCGCCGGGCTGGCCCTGCTGCTGCCCCGGCTGGCCCTTCTGGCCGTGCTGCGCCTGGCGCCGCTGGTTCTGGCGGAAGGTGCGGTCCATCAGGCCGCGTTGGCGCTGGGCCAGACCCTGCAGCTGCTGCATATCCTGGCCCAGCTCGGAATTGTCGCCGTCCTGGCCGTCCTCGCTGCCGTCGTCGCGGGCGACCTGCATGTTCTCGAGCATCTGCTGGAGCTGGTCGAGCAACGCCTGGGCCTGGTCACGCTGGCCGCGGCGGGCAAGGTCGCGCGCGCGGTCCAACAGCTTCTGCAGGTCCTGGCGGCTGACCATGCGGCTGTTGGGATCCCGGCGCGCCTGCTTGCTCGGGTCGCGCGTGGCCTGCTGGGCCAAGGAGTCGAGATAGCGGTCCAACGCGTCCTGCATCTTGTCGATCAGGCGCTGCATCTCGGGGTCGGTGGCATCGCGCTGCAGCGCGTCGCGCACGGCTTGCTCGGCATCGCGCAGCTCGCGCTCGCGCTCGCCGACATCGCCGTCCTCCAGCCGCAGCGCCGTATCCCACAGCAGGCCCTGGACCGATCCGATGGCGCCCGGGCCCTCGGCATCGCGCAGCCGCGCCCGCGCCGTGACCAGCGCCAGATGGACCACCGTGTCGTCGTTGTACAGCTTGGGCACCCAGGCGATCCGCCCGAGCGCCGTCGCGACGTCGGCCCGCTTCTCCGGCGACCGCGTCAGGATCCGCCGCTGCTCCACCATCGCCTTGGCGACCGGATGGGTGAAGCGCCGCTCGGGCAAGGTGAACGACACCACTGCGCTCTGCCCGGTCTGGCCCGACACGCCGGTTGCCGTCAGCTGCAGCTGGACCGGCAGCCCGGCCCACGGATGCGCGGTCAGGTCCTGATAGGTCGTTCCGCCGGCTTCGCGCCGGCGCGGCGGCAAGGTCAGCGGCACCTCGATCGGCGGCGCGTCCGGCCGGCCGACCAGGCGGATCGTGGCGGTCGCCTTGGCGACGCCGAATTCGTCCTTGGCGGTGTATTCCAGCTTGAGCACGCCCTTGTCGGTCGCGCCCGGCGGGTTCTTGAGCGCGATCGTCGGCGGCAGGATCGGGCTGACCACCAGCTTCCAGGATCCCAGCTGCCGCCAGCCGTCGGTCACCGCGATATGGTCGCCGCCGGCGACCGGGATCTCGACCCGATAGGTGCCGCCGTCCAGCGCCGTGAACGGCACCTGGCGGTCACCGAGCTTGAGCGTCGGGGCCCGGCTGACGCCGCTCACCTCGCCCAGCAGCGTGCTGCCCGCCGGCACCTGGATCGCCTGGCCGGCCGGCAGCG
Organism: uncultured Comamonadaceae bacterium; assembly: GCA_964511405.1. GTDB lineage: Bacteria > Pseudomonadota > Alphaproteobacteria > Elsterales > Elsteraceae > CAZEFK01. Next base: position 58,704 of record CAZEFK010000007.1, read on the forward strand.
CCGTGGCCAGCACCGGCGGCAGGCCGGTGAAGGACGGCGGCGTCAGCCACAGGTCGAGCGCGACCGGCACCGCGGGCGCGGCGCGCATCTCGGGCTCGACGGCCCGGAGCAGGCGGTCGGGGCTGTCCCATCCGGCACCGATCAGCAGCACCCCCAGCACCAGCGCCAGCGCCGCGCGCAGACCGTAGGGGTCGCGCACGACCAGGCTCGCGGCCGGCAACCCGACCCGCAGCCGGCCGGCCGCCGCGCGCATCCGCGCCTGGTGGGCGGCCCACAGCGCTCGCGCGGTGGCGTCGCCGCCCGACAACGTGTCCTCGATCGCTTCCAGCGGGCGGTGACTAAGGCCGGACGCGACTTCCAGGCGTCGCCGGGCCGCGACCGGCGTCGGCCAGACCACCTGGCGGACCGCCTGCACGATCGCCGCGCCAAAGCCGGCGACGAAGCCGGCCAGCACCAGGCCGTGGATCCAGCCGGGCAGATCAGGCAGCCAATCGGTCAAGGCGAGCGCCAGGAACAGCCCGGCAATGCCCAGCGGCACGGCGGCGGCGGGCCAGAGCTGCTCCCACGCCAGGGCCGCGCGCGCCAGCCGCCGACGCAGCGGCGCGATGGCCGGCCGCGCGGGCCGGATCATCGGGGTGGCGACCCGGAGGACGCCGGGACCGCCAGCCAGGGCGGCAGCGCCTCGTCGGCGAACAGATCGGTCACGGCCGGGCGCGGCTTGATCACCGCGAACTGATCGTCCCGCACCAGCACCTCCGGCGGCAGCGGCCGCGAGTTGTAGCTGGAGGCCATCACGGCGCCGTAGGCCCCAGCCGACAGGAAGGCGACCAAGTCGTCCGCGGCCAGCGGCGGCATCGCGCGATCGCGAGCGAAGGTGTCGGTGCTCTCGCAGACCGGCCCGACGACATCCACCAAGTGTGGCACGAAGCCCGGCGCCGGCTCAATCACCGGTCGGATCTCGTGCCACGCGTCATATAGCGCAGGGCGGATCAGATCGTTCATCGCCGCGTCCAGGATCACGAACCGCTTGGCGCTGCCGTCCTTCACATAGACCACCTTCGCCAGCAGCACGCCGGCATTGCCGACCAGCCAGCGCCCGGGCTCCAGGACCAGGGCACAGCCCAGGTCGCGAGCCAGGGCCTTGGCCGCCTGGGCATAACGGTCGAGATCGGGCGGCGTCTCGTCGCGATAGCTGATGCCCAGGCCGCCGCCCAGGTCGACGCGGCGGATCCCATGGCCGGCCGCGCGCAACTGCCGCACCAGATCGGCGGCCCGGGCGAAGGCCGCCTCGAACGGCGCGATGCGGGTCAGCTGGCTGCCGATGTGCACCGCCACGCCGGCGATGTCGATCCCCTCCAGCCGCCGCGCCCGCTCGAACAGCGCCGGCGCCTGGTCGATGTCGATGCCGAACTTGTCGCCGGCGCGGCCGGTGGTGATCTTGGCGTGGGTCTCGGCGTCGACGTCGGGGTTGACCCGGATCGCCACGGTGGCGATGCGTCCGGCGCGGCGCGCGGTCGCGGCCAGCGCTTCCAGCTCGGGCTCGCTCTCGACGTTGAACTGCAGGATCCCGGCGGCCAGACCCCGGGCCATCTCGTCCGGCGTCTTGCCGACTCCGGCGAACACGATGCGGCCGGGATCGATGCCGGCGGCCAGCGCGCGCGCCAGCTCGCCGCCCGACACCACGTCGGCGCCGGCGCCCAGCGCCCCGAAGGTGCCCACCACCGCCAGGTTCGAGTTGGCCTTCATGGCATAGCAGATGGTCGCGTCGACATCGGCGAAGGCGGCGGCATAGCGGCGATAGCCGGCCTCCAGCAGCGCCGACGAGTAGACGTAGGCGGGGGTGCCGACGGCAGCGGCGATGCGGGCAAGCGGCACGCGCTCGGCGGCGAGCTGCCCATCGCGATAGGTGAAGCTCATGACTTGGGATAGCTCCGTCCGGTCTCGACCGGCTGATCGGCCGGCGGCCGCGGCAGCCCCTTCTTGCCGCAGCCGGCCAGCACGGCAAGGACGACCAACGCCAAGGCGGCCCAGGCGACCCGGGCCCGGCCGCCGCTCACAGGAAGCGCTCGCGCGCCGCCGCCACCGCCTCCAGCACCCGGGCGGGTGCGGTGCCGCCCGCCGAGGTGCGGCGGGCGAGCGCCCCCTCGACCGACAGCACGCCATAGACCGCTTCGGTCAGCCGCGGCTCGACCGACTGGAACGCGTCGAGCGGCAGCTCGGCCAGGCCGCAGCCGCGGGTCTCGGCCAGCTTGACCAGTTGCCCGGTGCGGTGATGGGCCTCCCGGAACGGCATGCCGAGGTCGGTGACCAGGTAGTCGGCGAGATCGGTGGCGGTGACGAAGCCGCCGTCGAGCGGCGCTCGCATGGCGGCCGTGTCGACGGTCAGGTCCTGGACCATGCCGGTCATCGCCGCCAGGCACAGCGACAAGGTTTCGACCGCCTCGAACACCGGCTCCTTGTCGTCCTGCATGTCCTTGGCGTAGGCCATGGGCAGGCCCTTCATCACCACCAGCAGGCTGGCCAGGTTGCCGATGGTGCGGCCGGACTTCGCGCGCACCAGCTCGGCGGCGTCGGGGTTCTTCTTCTGCGGCATGATCGAGCTGCCGGTGGTCCAGGCATCGCTCAACCGGACGAAGCCGAAGCGGTCGTTCATCCAGATCACGATCTCTTCGGCCAGGCGCGACAGATGGATCCCGGCGATCGCGGCGCCGGCCAGGAACTCCATCGCGAAGTCGCGGTCCGAGACGCTGTCCAGCGAGTTCGCGGTCGGCCGGTCGAAGCCCAGCAGCGTCGCGGTCATGGTGCGGTCGATCGGGTAGGAGGTGCCGGCCAGCGCGGCCGCCCCCAGCGGGCATTCGTTGAGGCGCCGGCGGGTGTCGGCCAAGCGGCCGCGGTCGCGCCCCACCATCTCGACATAGGCCATCAGGTGATGGCCGAAGGTGATCGGCTGCGCCGTCTGCAGGTGGGTGAAGCCGGGCATGGGCGTTGCCGCATGGTCCTCGGCGCGGGCGATCAGCGCGGCCTGTAGCGCCTTCATGTCGCCGTCCAGCTGGTCGAGCGCGTCGCGCAGCCACAGCCTGAGGTCGGTCGCGATCTGGTCGTTGCGCGAGCGCGCGGTATGCAGCCGGCCGGCGACCGGGCCGATCAGGTCGGCCAGGCGCGCTTCGACATTCATGTGGATGTCTTCGTGCGCGTCCTTGAACACGAAGTTACCCGCCGCGATCTCCGCGCGAATTTGCTCCAGGCCGGCGACGATCGCTTCGGCCTCGGGCCCGGTTATGATTTTTTGCCGCGCCAGCATGCGCGCGTGGGCGATCGACCCGGCAATATCCTGGGCGTAGAGCTTGCGGTCGAAGCCGATCGACACGTTGATGCGCTGCATCACGGCGGCGGGGCCGGCGGCGAAGCGCCCACCCCAGAGGGCGTTGGCCGGGGGGGCGTTGGCGGGGGCGTTGGAGGTCGGGTCGGACATGATGGGAGAAGTCTCGATGAACGTCAGGCTGAAATGGGCGGCGGCGCCGGCGCTCGCCGCCGCTTTGGGCATCGCGGCACTGTCCCCGACCCCGGCACCGGGCGCAAGCGCCGCCGAGACGCTGGCCACGGGCGAGATGGCGCGTTTCCAGTTCCGCGACGCCCCGGCCGATGTGCCCGGCTTCGAGTTCCGCACGCCCGACGAGGCCGCCCTCGACATCGCCAAGTTCAAGGGCAAGGTGGTGCTGCTGAACTTCTGGGCCACCTGGTGCGCGCCCTGCGTCAAGGAGATGCCGGCGCTGCAGAAGCTCCAGGCCGACCTGGGCTCGCCCGATTTCGCCGTGGTCGCGGTCAACGAGGACCGGGGCGGCCTGGTGGTCGCCAAGCGTTTCGCCGACGCGCACGACCTCAAGCTCGACCTGTATCTCGACCCGCCCAACCAGGCGGCCCGCGCGCTCAAGCTGCGCGGCCTGCCGACCACCCTGCTGGTCGACCGCGACGGCCGCGAGATCGGCCGCTTCGAAGGCGGCGCCGACTGGAGCGCGCCCGAGGCCGAGGCGTTGATCCGGCACTATGTGGCGGCGAAGTAAGCGTGCAACCGGCGTCGCGACACGTTAGGATCGGGTATGGTCGATGGACCTGACAACCTGCTTCTGGTCTATCTGCGCCGGTTGGACGCCAAGATGGACCGCGTCATCGACGATCTCGCGAGCTTGAAGGATCGCGTGACCGCGCTCGAGCTCACGGTCGGCCGGATGCGAAGCGATTTGGGTTCGCTCGCCGAGGCCGATGCGCGGCTTCAGGTCAGCTTCGACCGGGTGGACAAACGCCTGGAGCGGATCGAGCGGCGGCTGGACCTGGTCGAGGTGCCCGGGCACGTAGGATGACCGGGCGCATCGATAGCTCGGCCTAGCGGGTCGGGACCGGCTTCTCGCCGCGGTAGTCGTAGAAGCCGCGGCCGGTCTTGCGGCCGAGCCAGCCGGCCTCGACGTATTTCACCAGCAGCGGGCACGGC
>CAZEFK010000008.1:0-59521 GCA_964511405.1 uncultured Comamonadaceae bacterium
CGACTCCGTGGGAAGCGGTCAAGCGGTCGAGCGACGCGGGCGATCATCAGGCGCGTGCGCTCCTGGCGGGAGCCGGCGTGAGCGTGGACGCCCAGAGCGCACCCGTCGAGCGCCTCTCGGGCGGTCAAAGAGCGCGGCTCGCGATGCTGCTCCTGCGGCTGGCACAGCCGAATTTCTACTTGCTCGACGAGCCGACCAACCATCTCGACATCGAAGGGCAGGAGGCGCTGGAAAGCGAGTTGGTGGAACACGGCGCGGCCTGCCTTTTCGTCAGCCATGACCGGGCGTTCATCCGGGCCGTGGCCACACGGATCTGGGTGATCACGGGCAAGAAGCTGGTCGAGACCGACGACCCGGATCCGATTTTTGACAGGCTGATCTCGCAGTCTGGCAAGTAGCTGGCACCAGGAAACAGGTTGACCCGCTCAAGAAAACCTCGGACCGGCGTGCTGGCACCCCGACGATTCCATCCCATGCACATCCCGCTCTAGCTGTCGCGGGCCGACCTGCCGATTGGCTTACCAGTCCCGGCAGGGCTCCCTCGCACCCCTTCAGGCCGCGCTCGCGCCCACGCCCAGCCAGCGGTCCAGCCGGTGCGGGTCCTGGACCAGGGGCGCGCTCGGGCCGTGATGGACGATGCGGCCGCGCTCCAGCACCACGGCGCTGTCGGTCAGGGGCAGGATCTGGTGGGCGTGCTGCTCCACCAGCAGGACGGCGAGGCCGGTGCGGATCATGGCGCCGATCGCCGCCAGCAGCTCCTGGGCGATGACCGGGGCCAGGCCCTCCAGCGGCTCGTCGAGCAGCAGCAGGGCCGGGTTCAGCATCAGGGCGCGGGCGATCGCCACCATCTGCTGCTCGCCGCCCGACAGCTGGTTGCCGAAATTGCGCCGCCGCTCCGCCAGACGCGGAAACAGCTGGTAGGCCCGGGCCAGGGTCCATTCGCCGGGCCGGGCGACCGCAGTCAGGTTCTCCTCGACCGTCAGCGACGGGAACACTTCGCGCTCCTGCGGCACCCAGCCGATGCCGGCGGCGGCGCGGGCGTGGGACGGCCAGCGGGTGATGTCGGCGCCGCGCCAGGCCAGGCGCCCGGCATGCAGGCGGGTGGCGCCGACCAGAGTGCCGATCAGGGTCGACTTGCCCATGCCGTTGCGGCCGAGCACGGCCAGCGCCTCGCCCTCGCCGAGGGCGAGCGCGATGTCGCTCAGCACGACCGCGTCGCCATAGCCGGCGGCCACGCCCTCCAGCCGCAGCAGCTCAGGCATGGATTGCCTCGCCCAGATAGACCTCGCGCACCCGCGGGTCGGCGGCGATCGCAACAGGCGGCCCCTCGACATGGATGGCGCCGCCGACCAGCACGGTGATCCGCTCCGCGAAGCGGAACACCAGGTCCATGTCGTGCTCGATCAGCAGCACCGTGACGTCGCGCGGCAGGGCGGCGATGGTCGCGATCAGCTCGGCGCTCTCGCCGCCCGGCACGCCGGCCGCCGGCTCGTCGAGCAGCAGCACGCGCGGCTTCAGGGCCAGCGCCAGGGCGATCTCCAGCAGGCGCTGCTTGCCGTAGGCGAGGCGGGCGGTCGCCTGGTGCGCCACGTCCAGCAGGCCCAGCCGCTCGAGCAGCGCCGCCGCTTCGTCGATCGCCTGGGCTTCGCGCGCGAGCGGCCGCCACCAGCGCCCGGCCCGCCCCTGCCGCTGCAGCACGGCCAAGGTCGCCGCCTCCAGGGGCGTCAGGTCCGGGAACAGCTGGTTGACCTGGAAGGTGCGGGTCAGACCGCGGGCGACCCGCGCATGCTGGGGCTCGCCGGTGACATCAGCGCCCTGCAGCAGCACCCGGCCGGCGGTCGGCTCCAGGAAGCCGGTCAGCAGGTTGATCAGGGTCGTCTTGCCGGCGCCGTTGGGGCCGATCAGGGCATGCCGCGCGCCCGCCGCCACGCTCAAGGACACGCCGGCGGTCGCGGTGAAGCCGCCGAAGCGCTTGACCAGGTCGCGGGTTTCCAGCGCCGGGGTCATCGGCCGGCGGCCACGGGGGGCGCCGGAGTCGCCGTGCCGCCGCGCCGGGGCAGCCGGGCCAGGACGCCCATGATGCCGCCACGGGCGACCAGCACCAGGGCCACCAGCACCAGCCCCATCCAGAACTGCCAGAACTGCGGCGTCGCCTCGGACAGGAGCTGGCTCATGACCTTGAACACAAGCGCGCCGGCCAGCGGCCCGTAGAGCGTGCCGGCGCCGCCCAGCACCACGATCAGCAGCCCCTCGGCCGAGCGGTCGAAGGCCAGCACGCCCAGCGACACGAACTGGGTGGTCTCGGTCAGCAGCGCCCCGGCCACGCCGGCCAGGGCGGCCGACAGGGCGTAGACCGCGACCAGCCGGCGCCGCACCGGCACGCCCAGGGCGCGCATGCGCCGCTCGTTCTGCTTCAGGCCGCGCAGCATCAGGCCGAAGGGCGACCCGACCAGCCGCCGCACGGCCAGGAAGCCCAGGGCCAGCACGGCTATGCTGTAGACATAGGCGGTGCGCCCGAACAGGTCGAAATCCCAGATCCCGAGCACCGGCCAGACGTCGACGCCCTGCAGGCCGTCCATGCCGCCGGTCAGCCAGGCGAGCTTGTTGGCGAGCTCATAGAGCATGAGCGCGATGCCCAGGGTCACCATGATCTGGGTCAGGTCGCGGCCGCGCAGCACCAGGAAGCTGGTGGCGAAGCCGGCCGCCCCGGCGACCGCGCCGCCGGCCACCAGGCCGCTGATCGGCTCGCCCCATCCCGCCTGCGCCAGCAGGCCGGCGGTATAGCCGCCGAGGCCGAAGAACGCGGCATGGCCCAGGGACACGATCCCGACCCGCCCGACCAGCAGGTCGAGCGACAGGGCGAACAGCCCCAGCACCGCCGCCTGCCCGAGCAGCGCCCGCTGCCCGGGCAGCAGGAAATAGGCCGCGACCGGCAGCGCCCACACCGCCAGCTCCAGCGGCCGCCAGGCCCGGTCCGCGCGCAGCCGGGCCACGGCCTCCGGATGCCGCAACGCGGTCACCGCGCCGCCGCCCGGCCGAACAGGCCCTGCGGCCGCCACAGCAGCAGCGCCACCATGACGGTATAGATCACGAAGGCGCCGACCTCGGGCACATAGTACTTGCCGGCGACGTCGGCGACGCCCAGCAGCAGTGCCGCCGCCAGCGGCCCGGCCACGGTGCCGGTGCCGCCCGCGGCCACCACGATCAGGAAATAGACCATGTATTTCAGCGGAAAGCTGGGATCGAGGCCGAGCGTATCGAGGCCCAGGGCGCCGCCCAGCCCGGCCAGGCCCGAGCCGGCGGCGAAGGTCAGCAGGAACAGCCGGTCGACGTTGATGCCAAGGCCGCGCGCCACCCGGGCGTTGTCCACGGCGGCGCGCAGGCGGCTGCCGAACCGGGTGCGCACCAGCCCCAGATGCAGCGCCAGCGCGATCACGGCGCAGGCCGCGATCAGGAACAGGCGGTAGATGCCGGCATCGAAGCCCGGCGCGATGTGGAGCTGGCCGGTCAGGTACGCCGGCAGCTGGATGATCTGCTGCTGCGCGCCCATGGCATAGTCGGCGGTGGCCATGGCCATGAACACCAGCCCGATCGAGAACAGCACCTGGTCAAGCGGACCGGCGCCGTAGAGCCGCCGGTAGAGCGTGCGCTCCAGCACCGTCCCGGCCGCTGCCGAGGCCAGGAAGGCCAGCGGCAGGCAGGCGAGGAACGGCACCTGCAAGCGGCCCAGCAGCACCGCCGTGACGTAGCCGCCGAGCATGGCCAGGGCGCCATGGGCCAGATTGACGAAGTTCATCAGGCCCATGGTCACCGACAGGCCGACCGACAGGACGAACAGCAGCGTGCCCGAGGCGACGCCGTCGAACAGGACCGTCAGCATTCGGCGCCAGTCGTGGGGCCGGTCATGGGTTCGGCTTGACGTCGGGGACGGTCTCGAACTCGACGTTGAACAGGTGGCCGTCGACCATCTCGACCTTGCGCAGATAGACGTTCTGGATGATGTCGCGGGTCGCGGGTTCGATCGAGACCGGGCCGCGCGGGCTCGTCCAGGAGAGGCCCTTGGCCGCCGCCACGAACGCGTCGCCGCCGGCGTCGCCCTTGGTCTTCTTCAGCGTCTCGGCGATCAGCTCCATGCCGTCATAGCCGCCGACCGACATGAAATTCGGGCGCATGCCGGGATTCGCCTTCTCGAAGGCCGCGACATAGGCCTTGTTCTCGGGCGAGGGATGGGCGGCGGAATAGATGTGCGCGGTGATCATGCCGACCGCCGCCGGGCCCATGCCGTCCAGCTGCTCGTCGTCGGGCACGTCGCCGGTGCCGATCAGCTTGATGCCGGCCTGGGCCAGGCCCCGCTCGGCGAACTGCTTCATCAGCGCAGCACCGGCACCCGAGGGCACGAACGCGAACACGGCGTCGGGCCTGGCGTCCTTGGCGCGCTGCACGAAGGGCGCGAAGTCAGGGTTCTGCAGCGGCACCCGCACCGCATCGACGACCTTGCCGCCGGCCTTCTCGAAAGTCGCTTTGAAGGCCCCCTCGGCGTCGATCCCCGGCGCATAGTCGGTGACGATCGAGAACACAGTCTTGATGCCGTTCTTGGCCGCCCAGGCGGCCATGGTCACGCTCGACTGCGGCAGCGTGAACGACGTGCGCAGGATATAAGGCGACTTGGTCGGAATGATCGCAGTGCCGGCGGCCATGACGATCATCGGCACCTTGGCCTGGGTCGCGATCGGCGCCGCGGCGAAAGCCAGGGGCGTCAGGCCGAAGCCCGCGATGATCCCGGCATGGTCGTTGACGATCAGCTCCTGGGCCAGGCGCTTGGTGGTCTCGGGCGCGGTGCCGGTGTCGTCCTTGAGGATCACCTCGAGCTTGCGGCCGGCCACGGTGTCGCCGTGCTGGGCCAGCCACAGCTTGACCGCGGCGTCGATCTCGCGGCCGGTCGAGGCCGAGGGCCCGGTCATGGGCAGGATCAGCCCGATCTTGAGCGGCGTCTCGGCCGGCGCGGCGGTCGCCGCCAAGGCCAGGGCCGAAACCGCCAGCGCCGAGGCGCGGACCAGCCGGCTGAAGGGCAGCACCCGTGGCATGAGATCCTCCCGATCGTTTGTTATCCAACGGCCCCGCCATGTTGGATCCAAGCAAGCGACGGCGTCAATGATGGCCGTTGACGGGCGCGGGCCGAACGGCTTGATTTGGATCCAATGTCTCAGCGCGACCGCATCGTCCTGAAGCTCCGCGAACTCATCCTAAGCGGCGATCTCGCCGCCGGCCAGCGGGTCGCGGAGATCCCGCTGTCGGAGCGGCTGGGCGTGTCGCGCACGCCGGTGCGCCAGGCGCTGACGGTGCTGGCCAAGGAAGGACTGCTGGTCCCCGCCCCCGGCCGCGGCTATGAAGTGCGCGCCTTCACGCTCAAGGACATCCTTGATGCGATCGAGCTGCGCGGCGTGCTGGAGGGCATGGCGGTGCGCCTGATCGCCGAGGCCGGGGCGCGCGGCGCGCTGCTGCGCCGGCTCGAGGCCTGCCTGGAGGAAGGCCTGGGCATCCTGGAGCAGCCGGATCCCGACGCCAGCGTCGCCTGGGCCGAGATGAACGCCCGATTCCACGGCCTGCTGGTCGACGCCGCCGACAACCAAGCGCTGGTCCGCGCCCTGCAGCAGAACGATCTGGTGCCGTTCGCCGGGGCCGAGCGCGTGCTGGGCGGCAGCACCACCGACCCGGCGCTGGCGGCGCGTCATCGGGCGGTGCTGCGCCAGGCCCAGCGCGACCACGAGCGGGTGGTCGAGGCGCTGCGGGCGGGCCAGGGCGCGCGCGCCGAGGCGCTGATGCGCGAGCACGCCCAGGCCACCCGCCAGAACATCCTGCTGTTCCACGCCGAGATCCCGGCCCTGGCGCCCGCCGCGGCCGACTAGACGCATTCCGAAGGGAGGAGACATCATGGCTCAGCGTACCCGGCCGCCCTACCGCGCCGACCATGTCGGCAGCCTGCTCCGGCCGGCCGCGCTGATGCGCGCCCGCGAGGCCCGCAAGCGCGGCGAGATCACCGCCGAGCAGCTGACCGCGGCCGAGGACCAGGCCATCCGCGACGTCGTCACGCTGCAGCAGGACATCGGGCTGCAAGCGGTCACCGACGGCGAGTTCCGCCGCACCTGGTGGCACCTGGACTTCCTGCAGGGCTTCGAGAACGCGACCGTGGTGCCGCCCAAGATCAAGGCGCGCTTCCACACCCACGAGGGCGACCTGGAGGTCGAGGCCCCGGGCCTGCGCATCGACGGCAAGCTGGCGCGCCGCAAGCCGATCTTCGTCGACCACTTCAAGTTCCTGAAGTCGGTGGCGACGGCGACGCCCAAGCTGACCATCCCGTCGCCCAGCATGATGCATTTCCGCGGCGGCCGGCGGGCCATCGACCAGGCGGCCTATCCCGACATGGACGGCTTCTACGCCGACCTGGCGCGGGTCTATGCCGAGGAGATCGCCGAGCTGGCCGCCGCCGGCTGCCGCTACCTGCAGCTCGACGAGGTCAACCTCGCCTATCTGTGCGACCCCAAGCTGCGCGACTCGGTGCGCGAGAACCTGGGCGAGGACCCGTCGGACCTGACGCACACCTACGCCCGGCTGATCAACGGCACGATCGCCGGCCGCCCGGCCGACATGGCGGTGACCATGCATCTGTGCCGCGGCAACTTCCAGAGTGCCTGGGTCGCCGAAGGCGGCTACGACCCGGTGGCGGAGGTGCTGTTCAACGAGATCGGGGTCGACGGCTACTTCCTGGAGTATGACGACGAGCGCTCCGGCGGCTTCGAGCCGCTGCGCTTCGTGCCCAAGGGCAAGGTCGTGGTGCTGGGGCTGGTGACCACCAAGCTCGGCAAGCTGGAAACCAAGGACATGCTCAAGCGGCGGATCGAGGCCGCGTCCAAGTTCGTGCCGCTGGACCAGTTGGCGCTGAGCCCGCAATGCGGCTTCTCCAGCACCGTCGAGGGCAACAACATCTCGTTCGACCACGAAGTCGCCAAGCTCCGGCTGGTGGTCGAGGTCGCCCGCGAGGTCTGGGGCTAGGCCATGGCCTTCGTCCAGGCGGGCGGCCTGACCGTCCATTGCGAGCTCGCCGGCCCCGCCGGCGCGCCCGTGCTGCTGTTCGCCAACTCGCTGGGCACCGATTTCCGGATCTGGGACCCGGTGGTGGCGGCGCTCGGCGGGCGTTTCAGGACGCTGCGCTACGACATGCGCGGGCATGGCCTGACCGACTGCCCGCCGGTCGCCGGCGACCGCGGCTACAGCATCGACGAGTTGGCCGCCGACGCCCTGGCGCTGATGGACGCGGTCGGGGTCGAGGCCGCCCATGTCTGCGGCCTGTCGATCGGCGGCATGGTCGCCCAGAAGCTGACCGCGCTGGCGCCCGGGCGCGTGCGGTCGGTGGTGCTGTGCGACACCGCCAGCCGCATCGGTACGCCCGAGATGTGGGCCGACCGGGTCGCGGCGATCCGGGCGGGCGGCCTGGCGGCGGTGGTCGACGGCGTGATGCAGCGCTGGTTCACACCGGAGTTCGGCCGGACCCGGCCGGCCGACCTCGCCGGCTACCGGGCCATGCTGCTGCGCACGCCGGTCGACGGCTATGTCGGCTGCTGCCTGGCGATCCGCGACGCCGACCTCGGCGCCGACGCCGCCGCCATCCGCTGCCCGGCGCTGGTCGTGGTCGGCGACCAGGACGGCTCGACCCCGCCTGACCTGGTGGAAGGGCTGGCGCGCGCGATCCCCGGCGCCCGCTTCGAGGTGATCGCCGGCGCCGGCCACATCCCCAATGTCGAGCGCACGGCCACGCTGGTCGCCCTGCTCGACGGCTTCCTGCCCGCCGCCGAGAGCCAGGACACTCTGCTGGCCCAGGGCTTCGAGACCCGGCGGGCGGTGCTGGGGGCGGCCCATGTCGAGCGCGCCAGCCGGCGCGCGACCGCCTTCGACCAGGACTTCCAGCACCTGATCACGCGCTTCGCCTGGGGCATGATCTGGCCGCGGCCGGGCCTCGATCGGGTCACGCGGAGCCTGCTGACCATCGCCATGCTGGCGTCGCTCGGCCATGAGGAGGAGCTGAAGCTGCACATCCGCGCCACCCGCAACACCGGCGCCACGGCGGAGCAGGTGAAGGAAGTGCTGATGCAGGTGGCGGTCTATGCCGGGGTGCCGGCCGCCAACACCGCCTTCCGGCTAGCCAAGGAAGCCTACGAGGAGCTGGCGAAGGAGCCGTCATGAGCGTCAATCCGGCCGACTCGGTGGTCCTCGGCGACCTGTTCGGGACCCCGGCCATGCGCGACCTGTTCGGCGACGACGGCCGCCTGCAGGCGATGCTCGACGTCGAAGCGGCGCTGGCCCGGGCCGAGGCCCGCCTAGGACTGATCCCGGCCGAGGCGGCGCAAGCGATCACGGCGGCGGCCCGGCTGGAGCATCTGGACCCGGCGGCGCTGGCGGCGTCGACCCGGGTCGTGGGCTATCCGGTCGTGGCCCTGACCAAGCAACTGGGCCGCGCCGCCGGCGCCGAGGCCGCGCGCTGGGTGCATTGGGGGGCGACCACCCAGGACATCCTGGACACGGCGCAGTCCCTGCAGGTCAGGCGCGGCCTGGACCTGGTCGAGGCCGAGCTCGACCGCATCGTCCGGGCGCTCGCCGACCGGGCCGAGGCCCATCGCACCGACGTCATGGCCGGGCGCACCCATCTGCAGCACGCCCTGCCGGTGACCTTCGGCTACAAATGCGCGGTGTGGCTGGCGCCGTTGCTGGCTCACCGCGAGCGTCTGGCGCAGCTTAGGCCGCGGGTCGAGCTGGTGCAGTTCGGCGGCGCCGTGGGCACCCTGGCCTCGCTGGGCGACCGCGGCCGGGCCGTGACCGAGGGCCTGGCGGCCGAGCTGGGCCTGGCGCCACCGCTGGCGCCCTGGCATGTGGCGCGCGACGGCCTGGCCGAGCTGGCCGGCCTCCTGGGCCTGGTCTGCGGCAGCCTGGGCAAGCTCGCCACCGACCTCATCCTGCTGATGCAGACCGAGATCGCCGAAGTGTTCGAGCCGCACCAGCCCGGCCGCGGCGGGTCCAGCACCATGCCGCAGAAGCGCAACCCGATCGCGGCGGAATATGTGATCGCCTGCGCCCGCGGCGTCCACGCCCTGGTGCCGGTGATGCTGGGTGCCCTGCTCCAGGACCACGAGCGCGCGACCGGCCCCTGGCAGAGCGAGCAACTGGCGCTGCCCCAGATCTTCGTGCTGACCTCGGGCGCGTTGGCCCATGCCGCCGCCATCGCCGAGGGCATGGTCGTCGACACCGCCCGGATGCGCCGCAACCTGGACGCCACCGGCGGCCTGATCCAGGCCGAGGCGGTGATGATGGCGCTGGCCACCGCCCTCGGCCGCGGCCAGGCCCACGAGCTGGTCGAGCATGCCTGCGCCGCGGCGCTGGCCGAGGGCCGGCCGCTGCTCGACGTGCTGGCGACCGACCCGGCGGTGTCCCAGCGCTTCGACCGCGGACAGCTCGCCCGGATCCTGGACCCGGCGAGCTATCTGGGCGAAGCGACGGCGGTGGTCGACCGGGTCGTGGCGAAGGCGCGGGGCTGAAGCTCCGAGGTCTCTACCCCTGGTACAGCCCGGCCAGCCGCGCCCGGTGCTTGAGCAAGGCGATCACGACGTCCGCGATCGGCGTCGCGACCCCGGCGCTGCGCGCCAGGTCCTGGACCGCGACCAGCTGGGCGTCGATCTCCATGGCCCGGCCGGCCTCCAGATCCTGCAGCATCGAGGCGCGATGGGTGCTGTCGCGCATGGTATCGAGCCAGGCGTCGGGATCGGCCGCCAACGTCACCCCATAGGCAGCGGCCACGGCCGCGCATTCGGCCGACAGCGCCCGGTAGATCGGCCGCAGTTCGGGATTGCGCGCAGCCTCGCCGCCATTGGAGTGGGTCAGGCACACGATCGGCGACGCGCTCATGTTGGCGGAAAGCTTGGTCCAGACCTCGTGGCGGATGCGGTCGCTCACCGGGGCGGCGAACCCGGCCGCCTCCAGCAGCCCGGCGATCGCCTGGACCCGCGGCGACCGGCTGCCGTCGGGCTCGCCCAGGACGAAGCGGTCGGCGCGGCCTGTCGCGCGCACCACGCCTGGCTCCGGCACGTCGTTGGGCGAGTAGATGACGCAGCCGATGGCGCGGCCGACCCCGACGCCGTCCCACAAGGCGCCGCCGGGGTCCAGCCGCTCCAGGCGCCGCCCCTCCTGCGCCCCGCCGATGCCATGGAAATACCACCAGGGGATGCCGTTGGCCACATAGACCACCGCCGTCGCGGGCTTGAGCAGCGCCTGGATCGGCCCCGCGATCGCCGGCAGGCCCGAGGCCTTGACCGCGGTGATCACGACATCCTGGGGCCCCAGGTCGCGCGGGTCGTCGCTGGCCGCCGGACGAACCGTGAAGCGGTCCGCCGCCCCCTCGAAGCGCAGGCCACGGGCGCGGATCGCCGCCAGATGCGGCCCGCGCACCACCACCGACAGGTCGACGCCCGACCGCGCCAGCTTCGCCGCCAAATGGCCGCCGACCGCGCCGGCGCCATAGATGCACACCTTCATGCCGGGCCCTTGTCCGGCGTGGCGCAGGCTCATGCGTTCCTCTCTCAAGCCGCTACGGCCGTCTGCCGCTCAATATGTTCGATGACAGCCATACGGATCTTGCTGCCTACCTCCAATTCAATTTCATCGCCCAGCCTCCGGCCGAGCAGGGCCTGGGCCAGCGGTTCCGAGACGTGGACGATGCCCAGCTCAGGCTTGTTCTCAGCCTTGCTCAAGCGAATGCGAATGGGTCGAGTAGGATTGTCCTCGTACCGGACCAGGACCAGATCGCCAGGCTCGATTACAAGCGCCTCGTCAGCTTGTTCGTCTGCGTCCACCACGGGCCCGGTCGCTGCGGAAGGTTCATGTTGGGTTGCCTCAGCTGGTGCTTTGGGCACGACCGGTTGGTCCTGAGTGGCAATGGTCCACGGCTCCGGCTGCTCAAGTTCGCCCTGGTCATTCAGTGAGATCATCGCCTCGGAACCGACCGCCCTGTGCTCGGTCCAAGAGCCAGCGACAGGTTCGGCCCCCAGCGGCTCGATCCCCATGCCTTCCAGCGTCCGAATCAGGTCGGCCAAACATCCGTCTGCGTCGGCAATCCAAGATGAGCCCCAGCAGCGCCAGAAGCGCCATCCCATCCGCTCAAGAGCAGATTGGCGCCGGAAGTCGGCGGCCCATCGATCGGGACCGTGCCAGCTGTCACCGTCGCACTCGACCGCCAGCCGACGGTCGTCAGCGCCTTCCACGACGAAATCGATCCGGAAACCTCCGACTGGAACCTGCGCCCGCAAGCGGTAACCTAGCGCCAGCAACCGTCGCCCGACCTCACGTTCGAATTCGGAGTCGCAAGCGTCCAGGACATCCGCCCGCATGGCGACGCGGCTGCTATCGTCCATCGGGTTGCGGAAATGCTCGATGGTGGCGAGCTTGAGGTCGCCTGGATTGAGGTCAGAGGTGCTCACAGAGCGGACGAGCACCAGCCGATCCCGCGCCCGCGACAGGGCTACATTATACCGCTGTTCGTACATGCGGGCGCGCTGGGCCATGGCCGTTTTTGGGCACGCGACCATGGTCAAGAAAACGATGTCGCGTTCCTGGCCCTGGAAGGCGGAGGCGTTGCCGCACATCAGGCGATGGCGCTCCAGCACCTCGGCCCCGAGGTCACGGAGCAGCGTGTTGTAGATGAACTTTGCTTGCTTGTCTCCGATGAGCGAGATGACCCCAATGCTGCGGCCATCGAAATCAGGATCCTGCGTCAGCCTGGTGACCTCTTCGACGATCACCTCGGCCTCGCGCAGGTTTACGTCGCCCGTTTTCTCGCCATCGCGGACAAAGATATCGATGAGCGGTGGGTCCAGACGCTCGCGGGCCGTCGGCAGCCTCATCGGGATCAGCAGGTTCTGATAGAATCGGCTTGAGAACCGAATGATCGGCTCGACACAACGGAAATGCTCTCGGAGCAAGATGGCCTTGCCCGGGAACAGCATCCCACCGAGCTCGTACAGCGAGACAGCCGGGTCCATCTGGTCGGCGAACGGCAGGTTCCGGAGATACGTCGTCCGCAGCTGCACAATGGTGCGCTCGTCCAGGCCAACATGGGTCGGGCTGACCTGCTTGTCGTCGCCCACAATGAGGACCTTCTTGCCCCTGAGCAGGGCCGGAAGAGACGTGATGTCTGACTGGCTCGCCTCGTCGACGATCACCAGATCGAACAGACCAAGCTCTGCTGGAAGCTGCTCTGAGACCCGCCACTCCGGCAAG
This sequence comes from uncultured Comamonadaceae bacterium, assembly GCA_964511405.1. Taxonomy (GTDB): domain Bacteria; phylum Pseudomonadota; class Alphaproteobacteria; order Elsterales; family Elsteraceae; genus CAZEFK01. The sequence goes on from CAZEFK010000008.1 coordinate 12,319, forward strand.
ATCCAGCAAGGCACGGCACCCGCAGCGTCCAGGGTTGCGTCCCGGATTACACGTCGCTGCCGAACGGCCGAACGGCCAGTTCCGGCGCCCAGGTTGGCGATGGCCGAAGCGAACCTTGCCAGGGCTGCTTCAATGCGTGCTGTCAGCGAGCGCTTGAGGCCCAGGAACGTTCGCAGCTTGACAACCTCGGCCAACAGCTTGCGCTGGCGGTCGTCAATCTGCAATCGCTCGGCCGACAAGCTCTGTAGCCTGTCACGGTCACCAAGCTGGCGGATGAAGCCGTCGGCGCGTCGCCATTCCCAGCTCTCCAACCAATCTGCTGGCGTCCATGGATCGACGCCCCCGAGTACGGGGTCGGTTGCGAGCTTCTCCGCCCAGAGCGGGGCGCCAGAGGCCCTAACCTGCTCGACGGCTCGCCCGAGACGTTCCAGCGGTTCGCGCCGACTGGCAAGGCGCTCGGCCTCGACCATTATCTCGGTCCAGGCCTCGCGTATGGCTTGGTCGGCGATCTCTGGCTTGCCCAGCGCACCCGCGAATTCGGTCAGGGCTACGTGGAAGCGTTGAGACCGCCCGCCGGCCAGGTCCACCACGCGCTGGTAGATCTCCTTTGCTTCAAGGTACTCGACCTGCTCGAGATTTTCGGCAATCGCGCGCATCGCCACCTCGAGTTCGCCTCGATGGATCGCGGCTTTGGCATCCAGGCCGTACGGGAACAGCAGCTGCAGCGCCTCGATGCTGGCCTTGGCCCCCTGCGCGAACTTGAGCACCGACGCGATCAAACGACCCAGGCGAAGCAGGTCTTCGCTCCCTCGGGCCCAGTCGGCCGAAATCGACTCGAAGCCGCATTCCCTGCAGAGCGCCGACCAACGGCTCAGGAACGAGCGCACATCCTTTTGCCAGATCCGGTAGTCCCTGACTTCAGCCCAATCTCCAGGCACACGAGGCGCGCGGCCCTCGATCGTCACGCCAGCGAGCTGTTCCTTCAGCGATCCCTTACCGAACGAGAAGAGGCCGAACGGCCTTCCGCCACGTGCATAGGTCATCACCGCGGAGTCAAACTGGTCATCGTCGAGCGGCACATCGCCGACCCTAATGGCCTGGCTGGTGAGCTCCCGACCCCGTTCGTACAGCTGGACCCAGCTCTCAAGTCCCCGCCGAAGGCCCGGCATAGTGGCCTCGTCGGATCGCTTCGCTCCGGCCAGCATCTGGTAGGCGGGGATGAGCCAAGCCTCTTCGCGGATAGCGACGAAGAACTCCTCGAATTCCTGGAGCCACACGTGGACCCCGCGGGCCTGGACGATGGTGCCGGACTGCATGATGGGCACGTCGCCCGTCTGCCGGTTTGCATCGAGCTCTCGGGCCCGCCGGAGGTCGCGATGCGCCGCCAGGATCCCGGGAAGCGGCGGGAAGAGGTCAGGATCGGGGATCGCCTCGATGGGATATAGGATGTCTTCGCCGAGACGAGTCCGGATGTCCCGCGCAGCGGTGATGTCGGCCTCATCGAAACGCGGTTCGTATGCCGGGTCGAGGTCCATCGCATCCTCGAACCAGGCGTGTTGAGCACGCTCGGCCGTCACCCAGCGCGCCAGTTCGATAGGTAGGACCACTCGGCCGCGGCTCCTTACCTTCTCGAGGTTGCGTTGCGCATGATCGAGCAGCTCGGCATCGATATCCGCGATGCGCCGTTTGATCTTCACGATCTGGTCCTGATGCGTCCGGATCTCGTCACTGGTGCGGCGGGTATCGATCTGCTTGGCTTCATTGGCCAAGACCTGAACAGCCTGCTCCAGCTGGCGCGCACCCTCCCGGTCATTGTGGATGACTGCGATGGCCAGATCGCGGACGCCTTCTGGTAGCTTCTCTTGAAGGGCTTTCAGCGCCTCAGGTGTCTTGGCTGTGACCAGGACCCGCCGGTGGGTCGCAAGATAGTGGCAGATGACGTTCGCTATGGTGTGGGTCTTGCCAGTGCCCGGCGGTCCCTGGACAAGGACGCCATCCGCGTCGCTCAGGCGCTTCAGGATCTCGCGCTGAGCATCGTTGGACGGCAGCGGAAAGAACTCGGCAGCGTCCTTGGTCGTAGCGCTCGGCTCGCGCCTGCCTGAAGCTGGCTCGCCGCTCCAGTTACCAATGCCGGTCGGCGCCCCTGAGGACGCTGGCTGGCTGGGCAGCTCCCAGGTTTCGTCGGCCAGATCGATGTCGCCGTCGCTGTCATAGAGGCGTTCGTCGCCAGGGGGAACCACTAGATGCAGCGCCGCTGGCGGCAATTCGGTCTCGGTCTTTGCCGATTCGACCGCCTTGATGAGCTTCTGGATGTCGGCTTGACGGATGTCCTCGGTGCGCTGTCGCCTATAGAGGACCCAGGTGTCGGTTATGCGCAGGGTCCCATCTATCGCGGGCAGTCCGCGGCTGGCCGGATCGTAGCCGGCCTCGTCCGGGACATAGAGGCCAGTGGCCGAAAGCCGTGCGGCGCACATGTGGAGGAGCGGTTCGAAGGAACGGCGGTCAAACGGCGAGAAACCGCGGTCGGGGTCATCGACAAACCTCTCAAGCTGCTCCGATGCATCGAGCTGAAGGCCCGTCGCTCCTTCGATGTCCCATCTTATGAATGGCTTCAGAGCCATCTTGGGCGGCATCTGTCGGGGACTGACGGTCAGCGTCCCGTTCTCAAGCAGCTCGATCTCAACCAGCTGCTCGATCACCGGCGCATTGATGCGGCCCAGTTCGTGTTGCCAGCGCGCGATGCCTATGCCCCAGACCAGTTCGATGGCGTTGTCCTCGCCAGCGGCGGTCACGCGCTGCTGGACCTGGTACAGTTGGTTGTAGATTTCGATGCTGCGTCTTCGCGGCCGTTCGGTCTCGGCCCACCGCTTCCAGGGACCGTCGACATATTCCTGCCACGCATCTTGAAACTCGGGCATGCGCTGAACCAACAGGATCGCGTCCATTTCGGGCGGGTGATCTTCTATCGCGTCGCGCGGGCGCATCACGTCGTCTGCGTCAAGCAACCCGGCCTCGCATAGGTCCGAGATGTCTTCGATTGGCAGGCGTAGCATGCGCCGGGTCATGAGCTTAGGCGGCTTGTGCGGGCCAGGATGCGCCTCGCGTTCGAGCCAACCGTCGAAGATGGGGTCAGGATCCGGCGGTCGGATCTCGCGCAATCTGCTCAGCTGAAGCCAAATGTCGGGGCTGACCGCGACCTGGACGCCTTCAAGCCCCAGCAGGTCCTTTTCGTGAATCGGTGAAAGCTTGTCCGCCACTAGGTCAAAGATGACCTTCTGATTGAACCCAACCAGATCCTGCGTGTAGAGCAGGCAGTCGCGAAGATCCGCCCGTAAGCGCTCGAGTTCCGGCATGCGTGTGCCACCCTCCCGCAGGGACGCTACCGAAACCGAGCAGGCAGATCCATAGTTGTCGCCTTAGTTGCGATTCAAGATTTCGTATCACCCCAATTTGGGGCTTCCGGTTCTGCAACCCAGCGCGCTCCGCGAATAACGACGCCCCCTTCCGAAAATACCGCGCACAGCACGATCACGCCGGCCGCCAGGCTGCCGGCGGCCGGACGATCGGTCATAGGGTGGACCCGCAAACTCATGCCCGGAACATCGATCCCGCCGCCTCAAATCCCAATGCCACGCCGTTCGGCGTTTGTCGCAGATCATCCGGAAATCGCTGGACGCGTCCGTTACCACGGCTGCTGGCGCGTCTTGCCCCACGGCCGGATCCTGGCTTTTGCCCCGGTTACGGCCGGATGGTCAGCCGGCGCCGATCCCGGCGAGGAACCGGGTCACGTCCTGATCGAGCGCTGCGGACTGGCGCGCCAGGTCGCCGGCGGCGCCGAGCACGCCGGCAGCGGCCTGGCCGGTGTCCTCGGCGGTGCGCCGCATGTCGCGGCCGCGGTCGGAGACCACCCGGGCGCCGTCGGCGGCGCGCTGAACGCTGTGGGCGATCGCGCGCGTAGCCGCGCTCTGCTGCTCGACCGCGCCCGAGATCGCCGCGGCGATCCGGTTGATGCGGGCGATCGTGCCGCCGATGCCGGCGATCGCCGCTACCGCCGCCTGGGTCCGGCCCTGGATCGCCGCCACCTGATCCTGGATCTGCTGGGTGGCGCGCGCGGTCTGGCCGGCCAGCGTCTTGACCTCGGTCGCGACCACCGCGAAGCCCTTGCCCGCCTCGCCGGCCCGCGCCGCCTCGATCGTCGCGTTCAGGGCCAGCAGGTTGGTCTGCTCGGCGATCTCGCTGATCAGGCTGACCACTTCGCCGATGCGCTCGGCCGAGGCCGCCAATTCGCGCACCGTGCCGCGGGTGCCGTCGGCCTCGGCCACGGCGGTCAGCGACACCGCGCTGGCATCTTCGGCCTGGGCCGCGATGGCCGACACCGACATGGTCAGCTGTTCGGCCGCGGCGGCGGCGGCCTGGATGTCGCCGGCCGCCGACTCGGCCGCCGACGCCACCGCGACAGCGCAGCCCGTGGCGACGTCGGCCGTGTCGGTCATGCCGCGGGCCGAACCCTCGAGCCCGGCAGCGGCGGCCGATAGGGCTCCGGCGATGGCGGCGGCGCTGGTCCGAAATTGCGCGGCATGCCCAGCGAGCGCGGCCGCGCGCGCCTCCGCGTCGGCCCGCGCGAGCTCGGCGGCCGCCTGCAGCCGCTGGACCTCGGCGGCATTGTGCCGGAACTGTTCGACCGCATCGGCCATGGCGCCGATCTCCGAGCGCGCGCCGGTCGACGGCACCGCCACGCTGACATCGCCGCCGGCCACGGCCAGCATCGCGGCGCGGATCCGGTCGAGAGCGCGGAAGAGCCCGCCGATCACCGCGGCACCGACGGCCAGCAGCACCGCGGACAGCGGCACCGCCACCTTCAGGATGCCGACCAGGATCGCGGCGACCCAGGCGTCGAAATTGGCCTCGAGGCCGAGCGCGACGATGCCCAGGCCGTCCGTCCCGGGCTCGGCATAGGCATAGTAGCGGTCGCCGCCGACCTCGACCCGGCCGTGAACCGGTGCCGGCCCGGGCCGGAATCCCGCCGCCATGGGGCCGCTCGCGGCGACCGGTCGGCCGTCTCGATACAGGCCGACCGTCGCGCCGGTCAGCGCCGCGGCGGTGTTGGCGACGGCCTCGGCCGGCTCCCCGGACGCCGCCAGATGGCGGGCGATCGCCGCGACCTGCTCGAGGCGCCCTCCGACCTCGGCCTCGAACTGCTGGTGCAGGTCATGCGCGACGATCGCCAGGATCGCCGCCACCGTCACCGCCATGCTGCCGGCGAACAGCGCGACCAGCCGTGCCTTGAGCGAAAGCCTCATGTCCCGATCCCCCCGCGTCCGCCGGCCGGCATGCCGCCGGTACGCGCGACTGCGCGAATTGCTCCGTCTCATGGGTTCGATGTGTGGCGGCCATAGGGCACGGCGTCGGCCCGAAAGCGGCGACCGCCGCCGGCTGACCCGATAAGATGCCGGGCATGGCCCGGCTTCCGCTCGTCATCCTCGCCGGCGGCCTGGCGCGGCGGCTGGGCGGCGACAAGGCGCTGCGGCCGCTGGCCGGCCGCCCCTTGCTGGCTCACGTCCTGGACCGCATGGCCGGCCAGGCCGGGCCGATCCTGATCAACGCCAATGGCGATCCCGGGCGCTTCGCCGGCTTCGGCCTGCCCGTGGCCGGCGACAGCGTACCCGGCCACCCGGGTCCGCTGGCCGGCATCCTGGCCGGACTGGAGTGGGCCCGTGGCTTGGGCGCCGAGGCCGTGATCTCGGTGCCGGCCGATTGCCCGTTCCTTCCGCGCGACCTGGTGGCCCGGCTGACGGCCGCGCGGGCGGCCGCCGGCGCCAAGGCGGCGGTCGCCGCATCGGGCGGCCGCCGCCATCCGGTGGTCGGGCTGTGGCCGGTATCGTCGGCCGATGCGCTGCGGCAGGCCCTCGCCGCCGGCATGCGGGCGGTCGAGGCCTGGACCGACCGACTCGGCACCGCGGTCGCCGAGGTCCCGGCCGGCCCTGTCGACCCGTTCTTCAACGTCAACACCGCCCAGGACCTGGCCCGGGCCGAGCGGCTGTGGGACGCGGGTGCGTGCGCGCCGTGACACACCCGAACGCCCTATTTTCATTTGGCGAAGTGTTGCGGACTCTTGTTAGGTGTAAGCGTTCCTCCAGCCCGCCACCGCCCGGATCCCCGATGCGCGCTGCCCGCCTTGCCTTGCTTGTCGCCCTGATCGCTTCAGTCGTTGCCGCGGCCGCGCCGAATCGGGCGCAGGCCCAGGACCCGGCGCCGCCGCCGGCCCCGCACGCCTGGACCATCGGCGTCTATGGCGATTCGCTGGGCGACGGGGTGTGGAGCGGGCTCTACTACGTGTTGAAGGCGCATCCCGAAATGCGCCTGATTCGGCGGTCCAAGGTCGGCGCCGGCCTGACCCGGGGCGACTACCAGGCCTGGCTGTCCGAGTTCCGGGCACAGCTGGACGCCGATCCGCTGTCGGCGGCGGTGGTGATGTATGGCGGCAACGACCAGCAGAGCCTGCGCGACGAGACCCACAAGGGCTACCTGTTCGAGACGCCGGGCTGGCGCACCGTCTATGCCGGCCGCGTGCACGCCCTGCTCGAGGAGTTCGCCAAGCGCAACGTCAAGGTCGTGTGGGTCGGCCTGCCGGTGATGGGCCGCGAGTCGCTCAACGCCGGCGCCACCTATCTCAACGGGATCTTCGCCGAGGAGGCCAAAGCGACCGGCGCCACCTTCCTGCCGCTGTTCGACCAGTTCCGCGGCGACGACGGCGACTATGCCGCCTGGCTGCCCGATGCGCAGAAGCGCAGCCGCCAGGTCCGCCAGGACGACGGCGTGCATTTCACCGGCTACGGCTACGAGCTGCTGGCCGACAAGGTGTTCGCCCAGCTACAGTCGCTGCGCCTGGCCAGCGCCAGCGTCGCCCAAACCCGGTGATGCCGGCAGTCCTGCGGTCCTGGCCGACGGTCGGGGCGAGCTTGCTGGCCCTGGCTGTTGCGGTCGGGCTGGTGGCCAGCTGCGCCGACCAGCCGCCGCCGTCGCCGCCGGCGGTCGAGACCACCCTGGTCCGGCTGACGGTACCGCCGCGCCGCCCGCCGCAGCCGCTCGACGCCTTCCTGACGGCGCTCCAGCGGCTCCAGGCCGGTCAGTCGGACCGGTTGGTGATCCTGCAGCTGGGCGACAGCCACACCGCCGGCGACGTCTTCTCCGGCCGGCTGCGCGCCCTGTTCCAGGAGCGCTTCGGCGACGCCGGGCGCGGTCTCATGGTCGCCGGCCATGCCTATGACGGGCTGCGCCAGGCCGAGGTCGCGGTCGCCCAGACCGGCCGCTGGACCTATGACAACAGCCAGCGCAACCCGCCGTCGGGCGGCCCCTACGGCATCACCGGCTTCGTTGCCCACAGCCGGCAGGCCGGCGCGCGCATGACCTTCACCCCGGCGGCCCCCGAGGGCTTCACCCGGGCCGTGATCGATTACCTGGTCCAGCCGGGTGGCGGCCACTTCGCGCTGGCGGTCGACGGCCGGCTGGAGCGGCACGTGGCGACCGGCGGCGCCGGCGCGCCCCGCTTCGCCTCGGTCGAAGTGGCCGCCCCGGCGGGCAGCCACGCGCTGGAGATCCGGGCCGAGGACGGCGGCGACGTGGCGCTGCTGGGCGTGGCGCTGGAGCGCCGGGGGCGCGGCGTGATCTATGACAGCGCCGGGGTGAGCGGCGCCACGGTCGGGGTGATCGACCGCTGGAACCCGCGGATCGTCGAGGCCGAGATCCGGTCCCGGCGGCCGTCGCTGATCGTGCTGGCCTACGGCACCAACGAGGGCTTCCAGCCCGAGCTGGACGGTCCGCGCTACCGCGACGCGTTTGCCGACCTGATCAACCGGCTGCACCGGATCGCGCCCGATGCCTCGGTGCTGGTGGTCGGCCCGCCCGACGGCAAGCGCCAGGATCCCGGCTGCCCGAAGGCCTGGGCCGCCACCGGCCGCTGCAGCTGGACGACGCCGGCCAACTTGGCCGTGGTCCGGGCCATGCAGCGCGAGGCCGCGGCCGCCGCCGGGGCGGCCTTCTGGGACTGGTCGCAGCTCATGACCGGCCCCGGCCGCATCGACGACTGGATCAACGCCAACCCGCCGCTGGCGCGCGCCGACCATGTGCATTTCACCAGCGCCGGCTACACCGCCAGCGCCGACGCCCTGTTCGAGATGCTGATGGACCGGTTCCGCGCGTTCCGGGGCATCCGCACCACCAGCACCACCTTCTAGGCGCCCGCGATGCTGTTCCCCACGCTCGATTTCGGGCTGTTCTTCCTGGCAGCCTTCGCCGGGGCGTGGGGCCTGCGCCGCCAGCCGACGGCGCGCCTGCTGTTCCTGATCGCCGCCAGCTACGTCTTCTATTCCTGGTGGGACTGGCGGTTCACGCTGCTGCTGTTCGGCAGCTCGAGCTGGAACTGGTGGGCCGGCCGGGCGATCCATGCCAGCGGCGATGCCCGGCGGCGCCGGCAGATCCTGACGCTGGCGATCGCCGTCGATCTCGGCGTCCTGGCCGTCTTCAAATACATGAACTTCTTCATCGGCTCGGCCAACGTGGCGCTGGAGGCCCTGGGCGCGTCCGATGGCCTGCCCTATCTGCGGATCGTGCTGCCGGTCGGGATCTCATTCTTCACCTTCCACGGCATCTCCTACGTGGTCGACCTCCATCGCGGCCACTTGAAGCAGCCGGCCGGCTTCCTGCCGATGCTGCTGTACATCTCGTTCTTCCCGCAGCTGGTGGCAGGTCCGATCGTGCGCGCGGCGCATTTCCTGCCGCAGCTGACCCGGCCCGTCGATCCCGACGACATCCGCGCCACCCGCGCCTACCTGCTGATCATCGGCGGGCTGTTCAAGAAGGTCGTGGTCGCCAACTATCTGGCGACCGACCTGGTCGACCCCGCCTTCTTCGATCCGTCGAGCTACGGCGCCGTCGACCTGGCCCTGGCGGTCTACGGCTACGCCATACAGATCTATTGCGACTTCAGCGCCTACACCGACATCGCCATCGGCGTGGCGGCGCTGCTCGGCTATCGCTTCCCGCAAAACTTCGACCAGCCCTACCGGGCGGCCAGCCTGCAGGAGTTCTGGCGGCGCTGGCACATCTCGCTGTCGTCCTGGCTGCGCGACTACCTGTACATTCCGCTGGGCGGCAATGCCGGCGGCCCGTGGCGGCGGACGCGCAACCTGATGCTGACCATGCTGCTGGGCGGGCTATGGCACGGCGCCGCGTGGACCTTCGTGCTGTGGGGCGGGCTGCACGGCGCCGGGCTCGCCGTCGAGCGGCTGGTCCGCGAGCAGGTCGGGCTGCAGCTGCCACGCCTGGCCGGCGTGCTGGCGACCTTCCATGTCGTCTGCCTGGCCTGGATCTTCTTCCGGGCACCGGACCTGGACCATGCCTGGTCGATCCTGGGCGGCCTCGGCCGCATCGGCACGGCGCCGGTGCTGGCGTCGCCCTTCATCCTGGTCCTGGTCGCCGCCGGGCTGGCGATGCAAGCGCTGCCGGCGAACTGGATCGAACGGCTGGAGCGCTGGTGCACCCCCTTGCCGCTGGCCGCGCAGGGGGCCATGCTGGCCATGGCGATCGTGGCCATTGACCGGTTCGGCCCGTCCGGCGTGGCCCCTTTCATCTACTTCCAGTTCTGACCAGGGGACAGACTTGTCCACCACGGTGACGACCCGACTGGTCGATGCCCGGCCCGAAGCTCCGGCTCCGGCGCCGTCCGCCCGCGCGCCCGTCGAAGCCGTGGCCGGGGCCCGGCGCCATGGGCTGCGCAGCGTCGCGGTCTCGGTGGTCATGGCCATGGCGGTCACGCTGGCGCTGGGCGCCGATGGCCTGACCGAGTGGACCGACGGCTTGCCGGTCGGCGCGCTCGCCGATCGCGCCGGCACGGCCGCCCGGGCCTGGCGCGACACCATGGCCGCGGTCGGCCTGACCCGCTTCGGCGAAGCCGCCGAAGCGCTCCTGGTCAGCCTGCGCGGCGCGCGCTGATCGAGCCACCGCGCGGGATGCGACGCCGCTACCGCACGTGGGCGGCGGTCTGCCCGAACAGGATCTTCTTGGCCTCGTCGGACATCGGCGGCTGGCCGGGATTGATCTCCTTGGCCCGGGCATAGGCGCGCTCGGTCGCCGGCCGCGCCCGGATCGCCTCGAACCAGCGCTTCAGGTTCGGGAAGTCCTCCAGCCGCTGGCTCTGCCGCTCGAAGGGCACGATCCACGGATAGATCGCCATGTCGGCGATCGAATAGGCGCCGGCGACGAACTCGCGGCCGGCCAGGCGCTTGTTCAGCACGCCGTAGAGCCGGTTGGTCTCCTTGACGTAGCGCTCGATCGCGTAGGGCACGTGCTCGGGTGCGTACTGGCTGAAATGATGGTTCTGCCCGGCCATCGGGCCGAGGCCGCCCATCTGCCAGAACAGCCATTCCATGACCTCGGTGCGGCCGCGCAGGTCCTGGGGCAGGAACCGGCCGGTCTTCTCGGCCAGGTATTGCAGGATGGCGCCCGACTCGAACACCGGGATCGGCGCGCCGCCATCGGCCGGCTCGGTATCGACGATCGCCGGGATCCGGTTGTTGGGCGCGATCTTCAGGAAATCCGGCTGGAACTGCTCGCCCTTCCCGATATTGACCGGGTGGATGCGGTAGGGCACCCCGGCCTCCTCCAGGAACATCGTGACCTTGTGGCCGTTCGGCGTCGTCCAGTAGTGGAGCTCGATCATCGGCGGGGCTTCCTCGGCTGTCGTTGGCTTGCCCGGATCATCGGCCCCGGCCGCCCGCCGCGCAACCCGAGGGCCGCGCCCGGCATGGTGCCATGCGGGCCGGGCGGAGCTCTCGACCACAAATATTTCTGACGACTTGGTTTAGGAATTCTCATTTGCCCGATCGACAGCCGCTTCGGCACTGTCTGCCGTCCCCAACTGTCGGAGGCCACGCCCATGCAGATCAAGGAGATAGCGTTGCTCGCGCTCGCCGTCACCTTGCTTTCCTCGGCAGCCGGTGCCGTCGACATCTTGAATGTCTCCTATGATCCGACGCGAGAATTCTACAAAGAAGCCGGAAAGCGCTTCGGGGATTACTGGAGGGGCAAAACCGGAGAGACCGTGACCCTGTCCAGCTCGCATGGCGGCTCGGGCGCTCAGGCGCGCGCCGTGATCGACGGGCTGGAGGCCGACGTCGTGACGTTGGCGCTGGCCGGCGACATCGACGCCATCGCCGACCGCGGCCTGATCAAGCCGGGCTGGGCCGAGCGCCTGCCCAACCATGCCTGCCCCTACACCTCGACCATCGTGTTCCTGGTGCGCCACGGCAATCCCAAGCAGATCCGCGACTGGCCCGACCTGGTGCGCGGCGGCATCCAGGTGATCGCCCCCAACCCCAAGACCTCGGGCGGCGCCCGCTGGGGCTACCTGGCGGCCTGGGCCTATGCGCGCACCCAGCCCGGCGGCAGCGACGCCACCGCCCGTGACTTCGTCCGGCGCCTGTATCGCAACGTCCCGGTGCTCGACACCGGCGCGCGCGGCGCCACCACCACCTTCACCCGCCGCGGCCTGGGCGACGTGCTCATCGCCTGGGAGAACGAGGCCTATCTGGCGCAGCACGAGATCAGCGCCGACCAGCTCGACATCGTAGTGCCCTCGATCAGCATGCGCGCCGAGCCGCCGGTGGCCGTGGTCGATGCCGTGGTCGACCGGCACAGGACCCGGGCCGCCGCCGAAGGCCTGCTCGGCTGGCTCTACACACCCGAAGCCCAGGATCTGGCGGCGCACTACTATTACCGCCCCAGCGACCCGGCGGCCCTGGCGCGCAGCGCGACCAAGTTCCCGGCGCTGACCCTGGTCGGCATCGACGACCCGATCTTCGGCGGCTGGAAGGCGGCGCAGGCCGCGCATTTCGCCGACGGCGGCGTGTTCGACCAGATCAGCCAGGCCCAATGATCCCGCACCGCCGCCGGGCCTTGGGCGGCCTGACCCCGACCCTCGGCTTCGCGCTCACCTATCTGTCGCTGATCGTCCTGATCCCGCTGGCGGCGCTGGTGCTGCGGCCGCTGGCAGCGGGCTGGGACGGCATCGTCGCCGCCGTGACCGCCCCGCGGGTGCTGGCCGCCCTGCGTCTGAGCTTCGGCCTGGCGGCCGCGGCGGCGCTGATCGCCGGCGCCGCCGGGCTGCTGATCGCCTGGGTGCTGACGCGCTACCGCTTCCCCGGCCGGCGCCTGGTCGACGCCCTGATCGACCTGCCGTTCGCGCTGCCTACGGCGGTGGCCGGGATCTCGCTGGCCGCGCTCTACGGGCCGCAAGGCTGGATCGGGGCCTGGGCCAAGGCGGCCGGCATCAAGATCGCGTTCACGCCCTGGGGCGCCCTGGTGGCGCTTGTTTTCATCGGCCTGCCGTTCGTGGTGCGCAGCGTCCAGCACGTGCTGGACGACATCGACCCCGAGGTCGAGGAGGCCGCCGCGACGCTCGGCGCGGGCCGGGTGCAGACCGTGCTGCGGGTGGTGCTGCCGGCAATCCTGCCCGGGCTGCTGGCCGGCCTGGCGCTGGCCTTCGCACGGGCGCTGGGGGAATACGGCTCGGTCATCTTCATCGCCGGCAACCTGCCGATGGTGTCCGAGATCGCGCCCCTGCTGATCGTGATCAAGCTGGAGCAGTTCGACTATGCCGGCGCCGCGGCGATCGGCACGGTCATGCTGCTGACCGCCTTCGCCCTGCTGCTGGCCATGGCGCGCCTGGAGCGCTGGAGCGTGCGATGGGGATGACCCGCCGCCCGCGCGAGGAGCCGGCGGCCGTGCGCTGGGCGCTGGTCGCGCTGACCCTGCTGATCGTGGCCGGGCTGCTGGCCCTGCCGCTGGCCACGCTGATCGCCGAGGCCCTGAGCAAGGGCGTGGCCGCATCCCTGGCGACCTTCGCCGAACCCGACGCCCTGGCCGCCATCCGCCTGACCCTGCTGATCGCCGCCGTGGCGGTGCCGCTCAACACCGTCTTCGGCGTCGCCGCGGCCTGGGCCGTGACCAAGTTCGACTTCCGCGGCAAGGCCCTGCTGGTCGCGCTGGTCGACCTGCCGTTCTCGGTGTCGCCGGTGATCTCGGGCCTGATCTACGTGCTGCTGTTCGGCGCCCGCGGCTGGCTCGGGCCGTGGCTGCAGGCCCATGACATCAAGATCATCTTCACCGCTTCAGGGATCGTGCTGGCGACCCTGTTCGTCACCTTCCCCTTCGTCGCCCGCTCGCTGATCCCGGTGATGCAGCTGCAGGGCCGCGCCGCCGAAGAGGCCGCGGCGACCTTGGGCGCCGGCAGCTGGACGACGTTCTGGCGGGTGACGCTGCCCGACATCAAATGGGCGCTGCTCTCCGGCGTCCTGCTGTGCACCGCGCGCGCCATGGGCGAGTTCGGCGCCGTGTCGGTGGTCTCCGGCCATATCCGCGGCAAGACGGACACCATGCCCCTTCATATCGAGATGCTCTACAACGAGTACGACTTCGTCGGTGCGTTCAGCGTCGCCGCCCTGCTGGCACTGCTGGCGCTGGCGACCCTGGTCGCGAAGGGCGCCCTGGAATGGCGCTATGCGGTCGAGCTGGCGGCGACGCGCCGATGACCCCGGCCATCGAAGCCCGCGACCTGGTCAAGCGGTTCGGCGTCGTCGCCGGGCTGGACGGCGTCAGCCTGTCGGTCCGACCGGGCGAACTCATGGGCCTGCTGGGCCCGTCGGGGTCGGGCAAGACCACCCTGCTGCGCATCGTCGCCGGCCTGGAGTTCCCGGAGTCCGGCAGCCTGCGGTTCGACGGCGCCGACGCCCTGACCCTGCCCGCCCAGCGGCGCGGCGTCGGGCTGGTGTTCCAGCACTACGCCCTGTTCCGGCACATGAGCGTCTTCGAGAACGTCGCCTTCGGGCTGCGCGTCCGTCCGCGCGCGACCCGGCCGCCCAAGGCCGACATCCGCGACCGAGTGGAAACCCTGCTGGCGCGCCTGGAGATCGCCGAGATCCGCGACCGCTTCCCGGCCCAGATCTCGGGCGGCCAGCGCCAGCGCGCCGCCCTGGGCCGGGCGCTCGCCACCGAGCCGCGCCTGCTGCTGCTGGATGAGCCGTTCGGCGCCCTGGACGCCAAGGTGCGGCGCAGCCTGCGCACCTGGCTGCGCCAGCTGCACGACGAGCTGGGCCTGACGACGCTGCTGGTCACCCACGACCAGGACGAGGCCATGGAGATGGCCGACCGCGTGGTCGTGCTCAACCGCGGCCGGGTCGAGCAGGCCGGCGCACCGGCGGACATCCTGGGCCGCCCGGCCACCCCGTTCGTCGCCGAGTTCCTGGAAAAAATCTGAGCCGGCGTTGAAGTTTTTCTCAGTATCCGCCTTCCCGGGCCTCGCCTAAGGTGCAAGACAGCAACGGACCGCGCTTGACTGCGGTCCGGGATCGGATGAATGCCAATGAGCACGACAGACAAGGCAGCCGGCACGCGCCAGTTGCTGGCGGATATAGTATTGCGGCAATTTCCAGGCCGTACGGCCGTTGTTTCGTCGTTCGGCGCCGAGTCGGCAGTCCTGCTGCACCTGGTCGCGGCCGTCGATCCCGCCACGCCGGTTCTGGTCCTCGACACGGGCAAGCTGTTCGCCGAGACCCTGGCCTATCGCGACGCGCTGGCGGCGCGGCTGGGCCTGACCGATGTCCGCAGCATCGCCCCCGACGCCGCCGCACTGGCCACGGCGGACCCCGACGGCCGGTTGTGGGCGCGCGACCCGGATGCCTGCTGCGCCCTGCGCAAGGTCGAGCCCCTGGCGCGCGCACTCGCCCCCTTCGCCGCCTGGATCAACGGCCGCAAGCGCTTCCACGGCGGCGACCGGTCGGCGCTGCCGGCGATCGAGACCGTCGACGGCCGGACCAAGGTCAACCCCTTGGCCGATTGGTCGGCCGACGACCTCGACGGCTATTTCGAGGAGCACCGGCTGCCACGCCATCCGTTGTGGCATCTGGGCTACCAGTCGATCGGCTGCGAACCCTGCTCTGCCCCGGCGCTGCCCGGCGAAGGCCCGCGGGCCGGCCGCTGGCGCGGCCTGGGCAAGACCGAATGCGGCATCCACAACCGCCCCGCCCCGACCCTTACGGCTTAGAAATCGCGACCCATGGACGATCTCGACCAGCTCGAAGCCAAGAGCATCTACATCCTGCGCGAAGCCTTCCACCGCATCCCCTCGCTTGGGCTGCTGTGGTCGCTGGGCAAGGACTCCAACGTTCTGATCCACCTGTCGCGCAAGGCGTTCGTGGGGCGGGTGCCGTTCCCGGTGCTGCACCTGGACACCGGCCTGGAGTTTCCCGAGGCCTATGCCTTCCGCGACCGCTATGCCGACGAGTGGGGCATCAGCCTGATCGCCGACCCCTGCCCGCCGCTGGAGGCCGTGGATCCGACCCTGCCGCCGGCCTCCCGCGTCGCCGCGCGCAAGTCGCTGGGCCTGCAGCAGGCGCTGGAGCGCCACGCGCTCGACGGCTTCGTCGTGGGCATCCGCCGCGACGAGCAGGCGACCCGGGCCAAGGAGCGGGTGTTCAGCCCGCGCACGGCGTCGGGCGAATGGGCGGTGCGCGACCAGCCGGCCGAGCTGTGGGACCAGTTCTCGGTGGACCTCAAGCCCGGGACCCATGTCCGGGTGCATCCGCTGCTCGACTGGACCGAGCTCGACGTCTGGCGCTACATCGAGCGCGAGGGGATCCCGGTGGTGCCGCTGTACTTCGCCCGGGAGGGCAAGCGCTTCCGGTCGCTGGGCGAGATCGGCATCACCTTCCCGGTGCCGAGCCAGGCCGCCACCATCCGTGACGTGATCGCCGAGCTGGCGGTCACGCGCACGCCCGAGCGCGCCGGCCGGACCATGGACCGCGAGACCGAGGACTCGTTCGAGCGCCTGCGGGTCGGGGGATATCTCTGATGCGCGCCTTCCCGATCGTCGTCGCGGGCCATGTCGACCACGGCAAGTCGACCCTGATCGGTCGGCTGCTGCACGACACCGACTCGCTGGCCGACGGCCAGCTCGAGCAGATCCAGGCCGCCTCCAAGGGCCGCAGCGACGCCCTGGAATGGTCGTTCCTGCTGGATGCGCTGTCGGTCGAGCGCGACCTGGGCATCACCCTGGACATCAGCCAGATCTGGTTCCGCACCCGGCAACGCCGCTACGTCATCATCGACGCCCCCGGCCACCGCGAGTTCCTGCGCAACATGATCTCGGGCGCGGCCAGCGCCGACGCCGCGCTGCTGGTGGTCGACGTCACCGAGGGCGTGTCCGAGCAGACCCGGCGCCATGCCTTCCTGCTGCAGCTGCTGGGCATCCGGCAGGTGGCCGTGGTGGTCAACAAGCTCGACAAGGTCGGCTTCGACGCCGGCCGCTTCGCCGCGGTCCGCGACGCCGTCGCCGCCTATCTGGCGGCCATCGGCATCGCCGCCGTGGCGATCATCCCCGCCTCGGCGCGCCATGGCGACATGATCGCCGGCCGCGGCCACGCCATGGCCTGGTATGACGGTCCGACCGTGGTCGAGGCCCTGGACGGCTTCGCCGCGTCGGGCGCCCGCCAGGACGCGGCCCTGCGCCTGCCGGTGCAGGACGTCTACCGCTTCGACGAGCGCCGGATCCTGGTCGGCCGGCTGGAGACCGGGCGGCTCAAGGTCGGCGACACCGTGCTGGTGCATCCGAGCGGCCGCACCGCCCGCATCGCCAGTTTCGAAACCTGGAACGGCGTGCCCAAGATCGCCGCCCAGGCCGGCGAGAGCGTGGCCGTGACCCTGGAAGGCCCGGCCTTTGTCGAGCGCGGCGCCCTGCTCGCGGCCCCGGGCGATACGGCGCCGGTCCCCGGCGACCGCCTGGCGGTCCGGCTGTTCTGGTTCGGCGCCGAGCCGCTGCAGCCGGGCCGCCGGCTGACCCTGCGCGTCGGTCCGATGGAGCAGGCTGTTACGGTAGCGGCGATCGAGCGCGTGGTCGACGTGCAGGATCTGTCGGACGGCGCCGGCATGGCGGTCGAACGCGACGGCGTCGCCGACGTCGTGCTGATCGCGGCGGCCCCCATGGCGCTCGACCGGCTGGCCGACAATCCGGCGACCGGGCGCGGGGTGCTGGCCGACGGCAACCGGGTGATCGCCGGCTGCGTGGTCACTGGCGTCGCCCGCGCCGACCAGGCCGCCAGCCTGGTGCCGCCGACTGAAGCGGTGACGCTGGACCAGCGGGCGCGCCGGCAGGGGCACCGGGGCGGCGTGGTGTGGCTGACCGGCCTGTCGGGCGCGGGCAAGTCGACCCTGGCCATGGCCGCCCACGAGCGGCTGTTCGCAGCCGGCCTGCAGGCCCATGTCCTGGATGCCGACCACATCCGCCAGGGCCTGTGCCGCGACCTCGGCTTCTCGCCCGAGGATCGCGCCGAAAACGTGCGGCGGGTGGCCGAAGTGGCCAAGCTGTTCGCCGAGGCCGGGCTGGTCGCGCTTGTGGCGATCATCGCACCGCGGGCGGCCGACCGGCAGGTCGCGCGCCAGATCGTCGGCGACGGCTTCCTGGAGGTGCATGTCGACGCCGACCTCGCCACCTGCCAGGCCCGCGATCCCAAGCAGCACTATGCCCGTGCCGCCGCCGGCGAGCTGCGCCAGTTCACCGGCGTCTCGGCGCCCTACGAGCCGCCGGCCGAGCCGGACCTGCGGATCGACACGGCCGCCGCCAGCATCGATGCCGCCGCCAGCAGCCTGGTCGCGGCGATCCGGGCGCGCTTCGCGGACCCGGGATAGGCGGCGGGCACGCCTGTCCGGAATAAACACCGGCGGGGAGGCCACCGTTCGCAAAAGCGCGAACTTCGGGCCGCGAAGCTGGACCTCCCTAGCTGGTTAAAACCGACCTCCGGTCAGATCGTCTCGACACGAATACCAGCGTTGTACGCCTGCTTTGCAACAACATCCGGCATTACACGTCGTTGCCTTGCGATTTCATGCAATTGATCACGCCGCAACGCCCCGCGGTTTGCAGAGATGCTCTTTAGATGGGCCTGTGGAATCAAGATTTCTGCGGCGAATGACCGACTGGCCTGTTGATCCCGCGTAACCGCGTTGGTCACCAATCTACGAGAGTTGGCCTCGGATACCCATCCCAAATATGCTGCGCGACTTGCACTAAACCGGCGATGAGGTTCATCCGCCTGCAGCAAGGCTATCTTCGCGGTATCGCCCTCGCGGTCAATTGCTCCGGTGAACGGCAGTATTCGGTGATTGGCGACTTGCTCCGGCGTAGAGGGATCTATTCCGAGTGCGTCGAACAATCGGTCTGCTCCTCGGGGGTCCTTGATCTCGATTCCCAGAGCCTCGCGAACGCTTCGCGCCGCCTGCATTCCCCGGCGCCAGCTCGGAGCACCAAAATTCTCAGGTGGGAGCTTCGCGCTGAGCAAGGCTCCCAATTTCGACCGCGCGGCACCGTCAAGGGCGGCAGCCATTTGCTCAGTGACTGGGACCGCATCCGAGACCTCCTCTGGCGACGCAGCCAGGCAGAAATCACGCATAGCCCGCTTACCTAGCATCCCATAGATCGTTTCGATTGCGGAGATCAATTCATCTGTTGCTTCCATGGGCACAATACCCAGCGACCCAAGAAGCTCGCAGAAGAGACGTTCCTCCGGGGAAAGGGCCGTAATCGCTTCCCAAGCCCTGGAGAGCGGAGAACTGCCTATGCCGCAAGCCTTGAGACGATCAACGGTGTTCGAAACGAACTCCGCAATCACTCGCTCCACGTCGTCGTGCGACGCGTCAGCAAACGCTTCTGCAGTAAATTTTATCTTCGCATAGGGAGCGACCCGCGGCATGCAGTCCAAGTGTATTGACCGGCCAACAGGGACGATGGACAGCGAGGGCAGAGGAAAACCATGCTGCGCAGCTACTATTGAGTGCCGGGTGATGTAGCCAGCGTCATAAGCACTCTCATCCTTGCGAGGTTCGAAAAGAAGAACCCACCAGTTTTCCGCCAGCCACTCAGCAAGATAATACACAGGGATTTCAAGAGATTGCGCCGCCCTTCCTGCCAACGGTCGCGCGCCAATGATTTTATGTTCTGTTATGTCTTTTCGATCCACAACAATTTGCAATTGGGCCAACGTTGCCGCAGCCTCATCTTGGCCGTCTGCCGCCGCCTCCCGCCACTTGCATTTGATCGCGAATACGCTCATAGCCTCAATCCACGAGGAACCTGGATTTCCTCAATGGGATAGGCATGAAACGACCCCGGCGGCCCTCGGGTATGGCGCGCTTCGTAAATGGTATCTCCGTCCTTGTGCCACACGTGACGAGGGTATCCGTCTTCCCATAGGTCCGATACATGACCGCGGGATATCGCGTCCCGCAGTGCACCCGTTGCCTCGTCGTCGCTCCATCGCCTGGGACAAATCGATGCCGGCTTAGCGCGGGCCTTCACCCGTCCGTTGGCATTCGGGCAATGATAGTCGCTCGGCCTATACACGGCGGACGCGCTGGCTCGCTCAAGCCGTTCGACATCGGGCTGTCGATCATGGCGCTTGACCTTCCCCATGCGCACAGCCGTCTCCGGAGAGGGTCGTTTAAGAGTCACGTTGCCGCCCGAGCGCTCGCAAGCGGCTCACTCTGACAGAATCGGTCCTCCATCACCAGAAGGTGCTCGTCACGCCGCGCGCGGCCGGCCCTTGCCGCGCACCTCGGCCTCCTCGACCTCGGCGGCGGCGATCGCGCGGTCGAGGGCGGCGCGGAGCGCCTTGGCCGCCTCCAGGGTCAGCTCGACCGCGGCCCGCGCCCCCGGATCGAGGGCCGTGTTGATGAAGTCGAGGGTAATGACGTCGCCCAGCGGCGCGTGGCGGGCGTGGTCATAGGCGACCACCGCCTGCCGCACCGGGAACCAGCCGTCGCCGCGCTTGGCCATGCCGTCGGCGGCGGCGATCTCGACGATCGACGTGCACATGACGACCCCTCCTATGCCGCCAGGTGCTTGGCGAAGAACGCGAACACCTTGCTCCAGCCGTCCATGGCCTGCTCGGGCCGGTAGAGCGGCCGGTGCCAGTAGAAGAAGCCATGGCCGGCGCCGTCATAGCGGTGGAACTCGTAAGCCTTGCCGTGCGCCTTCAGCGCCGCCTCGTGCTGGTTGACCTGCTCGGGGCTGGGCGCCCGGTCGTCGTTGCCGAACAGGCCGAGCAGCGGGCAGCACAGGCTGGCGGTCATGTCGATCGGTGCGACCGGCGTCTTGGCGTTGAGCTCGTCCGGGCCCATCACCACGCGGCCGCCCCACAGGTCGACGCAAGCGTCGACATCGGTGCGCCGGCAGGCATAGATGAGCGCATGGCGGCCGCCCGAGCAGGAGCCGAACAGCCCGACCTTGCCGTTATGGCCGGGCTGCGCCCGCAGCCACTGCACCGCCGCCGCGGTGTCGCCGACCATCTGGGCATCGGGGATGCCGCCTTCGGCGCGGACCTTGGCAGCCACATCGTCCGGGTTGCCCGGGCCGGCGCGCTCGTAGAGGTTGGCGCAGATCGCCAGGTAGCCATGATGGGCGAACCGGCGCGTGGTCTCGATGTAGAGCTCGCTCCAGCCGGGCATGTGATGCACCAGCACGACCCCGGGGAACGGCCCGGGGCCGGACGGTTTGGCCACATAGGCGCTGATCGGGGTCCCCTGGTCGCCCGTAAGGGTCACGATCTCGCAGGTCATGCCTCGGTAGAACGACATCGGCCTCTCCTTCCTGTGCGTCGGCCCTGATGGGACGGCGCATGATGGCAGAGTCCTGCGACGATCGTATGGGTCACGCCGGACGCTGGACTCCCGATGCGCCATCCCGCTCGACGGCCCGCAGCGCAGCCGGCCGCGCATTGCAGCGGGCGACATAGGCGTCGATGGCGGCGCTGGCGGGATAGGCCTGCCGGCCGAAGGCGAGCGCGCTGGCGAGCACCAGGTCGACGCTGGAGAACCGCTCGCCCAGCACGTAGGGACTGGCGGCCGCCAGGGCGGCGTCGAGCCGCCGGATGACCGCCGCATGGCCGCGCTGCCGGACCGGCGACCCGGCGCCATCACCGGTCAGGCTCGCCATCAGGTCCGGCTCCATTTCCGCCGCATACCAAGCGAGCCAGGTCAGATAGGTGCCGCGGCCCGGATCGCCGACCGCCGGGCCGAGTCCGGCAGCCGGGAACGCGTCGGTCAGGTACAGCACGATCGCGATCGACTCGGCCACGACGACGCCGTCATGGACGATGGCCGGAACCCGCTTGTCGGGATGGGGGTTGGCCGGATCGGGCTCGCCCGCCCCGGTCATCGGCCGGAAAATGGACACCGGCCGGATCTCGTAGGGCGCACCCAGCTCCTCCAGCAGCCAGATCATGCGGGACGAGCGGGACTGGGGGGCGTGATAGAGCGTGATCATGGATCGATCTCCTTGCGAACCCGCGCGTTGTAGCCAGCCGCTGCTGCCAGCATACTGGCAGCAGGAGACGCCATGCGCCGCGCCGACCGGCTGTTCCAGATCATTCAGATCCTGCGGCGGTCCACCCGGCCGGTCACCGGCCGGATGCTGGCCGACGAATTGGAAGTCTCGACGCGCTCGGTCTATCGCGACATCGCCGATCTGATCGGGCAGCGGGTTCCGATCCGCGGCGAGGCCGGGCTGGGCTATGTGCTGGACGCCGCCTTCGACATGCCGCCGCTGATGCTGACGCCGGACGAGATCGAGGCCGCGGTGCTGGGCGCCCAGTGGGTCGCGGGCCGCGGCGACCCGGTGCTGGCCGGCGCCGCGCGCGACCTGATCGCCAAGATCGCCGCCGTGATACCGGACCGGCTGCGGCCGTTCATCGCCGATCCGACCATCGGGGCGCCGCCCGGCCGGCCGGTTGCGCCCGACGGCCTCGACATCGCCCGGACGCGCCTGTGGATCCGCAACGGGCGCAAGATCCAGATCCAGTACCGGGACGAACAGGCGCAGGCCAGCCAGCGCATCATCTGGCCTGTTGTGGTCGGCTATGCCGACGCCGTGCGCCTGCTGGCGGCCTGGTGCGAGCTGCGCCAAGGGTTCCGGACATTCCGGACCGACCGCATCGTCGCGGCCGAGTTCCTGGACGACCCGATCGGCACCCGGCCCGCCGACCTTCGCAGCCGGTGGAAGCGCTACATGGAGGCCGAGCGCGGGCTGCGGTTCGCGTAGCGGCACACCGCAAGATCACAATTCGACCCGGCCCATCGGCGCCGGCCGACGCCGATTCCAGGCGGCGAGCACCGGCACACATAGGCCCTCATAGATCAGGCTGGCCAATCCATGGATGCCGGGCAGGCTCGCCATTCGCGCCGCCCACCGATAGCGGGGCAGGACGCGCCAGAGGGCGACGAAGGCATCGACCCCGCTCAGCATGCCCCCGTCCCGGCTCCGGACATAAAGGCGCCGGCGCAGGTCGGCGGCGGACAGCCCATAGGCGGGGAGACCGGCCGCGTCATGACCGATGCGTTCGAAGGCGACCGGGCATCGGGCCTCGGCGCGCATGCCCTCGTAATGCTCCATCTCGACCCGGCAGACCGGGCAGGCGTCGTTGATATAGACCGAGAGCGCAGCGGCGCCCGTCGGTGGGCCATAGAGATCGGCAAAGGCGCGTTCGATGGTCGGGAAGGCGAAGGTAAAGCCGGCAGCGTCCGCCGCCGCCGGCAGCACCCGCTGGCTCGCCAGGAACAGATCCGCCATCTCGCCCAGGGCAAGGCGCAGCAGGCCGGCGGGTATCGACAGCCGGACCGGACGGTGCAACGCCGTGCCCAGGTGCTGCATGAGATCGCCGAACGCGACCGGATGGGGCGCCACGGCATTGACCGGTCCGGCCACGTCAGCGCGATCCAGCGCGAACAGCATCAAGCGGACGAGATCGTCGCGATGGATCCATGAAACGAACTGGCCGCCATTGCCCATGACTATCCCCGCGCCGAGGCGCGCAGCGAGGGCCAGCGGGCGGACCGCCCCACCCTCGCGCCCCAGGACGAGCCCGATCCGGAGGCGGCAAACCCGCACGCCCAGATCGGCCGCCTGCTCGGCCCGCCCCTCCCAGCGCCGGCACAGGTCCGACATGAAGATCGCGCGCGGTCCGCTCGTCTCGGTCAGCACCTCGTCGCCGCGGTCGCCGTAATAGCCGATCGCCGAGCCGCTAATCAGGGCCTCGGGCTTGCGGTCGAGGCGTCCGATCAGGGCCAAGATCTCGTCGGTCACGCCGAGGCGGCTGCCGAGGAAGCGCCGCTTGCGTGCCGCCGTCCAACGGCCGCCGGCCAGCGGCTCGCCGGCGAGATTGACGATCGCATCGATGCGCCGGGTGGCCGGGATCGTGTCGAGCCGGTCCACGACCTCGACCAGCGGGCCGAACAGATCACGGGCCTTGGCGGGATCGCGGCTCAACGCCAGGACATGGTCGCCGCGCCCGAGCAGGGCGCGGGTCAGCGCCCGGCCGATAAAGCCGGTCGCCCCGGTCACGAGCACGGTCTTGCCCGTGCGGCGGTCGCCTCGCCGCAGCGGACGCCGCTGCCACGCCGGGACACCCAAGCGGATCACCGCCGCCAGATCGTAAACGGCCCAGACGAAGACGCCCACGCCGAACAGCGCCATGATCCACGACCACAGACCATAGCCGGTCGCGGCAAGGGCCGTCGGCGCCGTCGCCCAGAGCCGCCAGTCTGGCGCCCAGACCGCCAGGATCGCGCCGACATTGATCGCGAGCACGGTGTGCAGCACGCGCTCGGACGCGGGCAGGCGCCGGGTCCGGTCCTCGAGGACGAAATCCCAAAGGGTGATGGCGATCTCGACGGCCATGACGGCGAGCAGGGCGTAGGCCCAGCCGCCCTCCCAGCGGAACCAGGCGATACCCGTGAAGACGACGGCGTAGAGGACCTCGCGCGCGGTATGCAGCATCAGCTCGCCGCGGGCGCCGGGCCGGCGGGTCAGGCCCTCGGTGATCTCGTGATGCCAGAGCGTGTCGACGGCGCCGAGCAGGCCCTGGATGGTCAGCATGATCAGGACGGCGGTCATGGCGTGGGTCCTTCCTCGCGGAACACGCCGTCCTGGTGGAACAGCGTGCCGAACAGCGGGTGGCGGATGGTCATCACGAAGCGGAACCGGCCGGCGCCCAGATCCTGGTGCAGGACATGGGCGGCACCCGGCGACAGCCAGTCGGGCAGCGCCACGCGCAGAGGGCCGGCCTGCCAGACATAGCCGCAGCTGTGGAACTGCAGTGCGCCGTCGGCTTCGGACAGGGCGAGCCGCATGGCAAAGCCGGCGCCGACCCGCTCGATCAGCGTGCCATCCGGCGCCGTGCGCTTTTCCGAGCACACGATCGCGGTCGGATGGCCGCGGTAGTGATAGGTCCGCTCCCAGGCGATCGCGGCGCCGCCATCGGCGTGGCGGAGGGTGATCGTGACCGGCACGTCGGTGCCGCGATGCAGCGCGAAGGGCGTGCCGAGCAGCCGGCAGGCCTGCGCGACCAGCCATCCCACCGCCGAGCAGCGGACCTCCTGCATGATCCCGTGATAGCGGATCGGCGTCGACCGGCCCGGCGTCTCGGAGAAGCGGCGGCGGATCGCGGGCGCGAGACGCTGCCAGGCCGCCGGTCCCAGCAATCGCGCGAAGTCCGGGGCATCCGGCTGGAGCCGCAGGGTCGAACTATCGGTGGTGACGAGCATCGCGCGCCTCCGATCGATCGGAGCTCAATCGGCCGTGGGCGGTGCCGGCTTCGGCGGTGGCGGCTGGCGGGTCGCACTCCGTACGGCCAGGCCCATGATCGAGACCGTGCCGATCAGGCCGAGCGAGATGAGGACCATCGAGCGCCGCACGAAGTCGGCGAGGTTGGTCGTGCCGAGGGCCCCCAGCGACACCAGGAACAGCGGGCCGGTGACGATCATGATGCTGGAGAAGGCGCTCCAGAACCGCGCGCCGACGTCGGTGCCGCAGACGAACTGCAGGACCGCGAACAGCGGCCGGCGGATGATCGCGGCCACGATCAGCGTGAGGACGAGGGTCAGGCCCCAGGCGATGCCGAGTTGGGTCCAGTCGAGCATGTCGATCTCCTTCGGGGTGTCGCGAAGGAGATTTCATGTCGCGTGCCAACGAGGGTTGGGTTACAGGGGCGAAGGTCCGGCGTGCTGTCTCAGCCCATGCCTCCACCGTCATCCCCGCGGAAGCGGGGATCCAGCTGTTGTGGCAAGCTGGCGGTTGGCATACCTGATATTGTCGTCGAGCCACCTGGATGCCCGCTTTCGCGAGCATGACGAGGAGGGAAACCAACGGGTCTGCCCGGACCTTTGCCCCGGTTACACGCTGGCCTGAGATGTCCCGGCGATCCTAACGGCCTGTATACCAAGGTGACAAACCGCCTTGGTCGCCTATAAACGAAGTTGATAGGCTGAGGCGATGCTGCCGCTCGCCCTGCATATCGCCCTGTTCCTGTCGTTGGTGGAAAGCCTGGGGCTGGCGATCTTGCTGGCGCTGCGGGCGCGCGGGGTGACGGGCGTCCGCCATCTCATCCTGTTCCTCATGGGTGTGGTGGCCTGGATCGCCGGTTGCGAGCTGCCGTCCTGGTTCGGCCCCGAGGTGACGAGGCTGGCCGGCGGCCTGATCGCGTTGTCGCCGCTAACCGCGGCAGTGTTCCTGCATTTCGTGCTGGTGTTCTGCCAGGCGCCCCGCTCCGGGCCGGCCATTCTGGCCAGCTTTCTGGTGGCCGGGGTGACCACGGCCGCCGCGATCGTCTGGCCGCCCGGCAACTACGTCGCGTGGGCCGGGATCGAATACTTCTTCATGCCGAACGCTATGGGCTGGGCGCTCGGGACGGTCTGGGCGGCGCTCTCGATCGCCGGCCATGGCGTCATGGCCCTGACCTGGCTGAACGTTGCCGGCCCGCGGCGGCGTCAACTGATGGCGCTCTGCCTGGCCAGCGGCTGGGGCGCCGTCTGCATGGTCGGCTACGGCTTCCACCCGCTGGGGATCGAGGTCTATCCCTATCCGCTGCTGCTGCTGCCGGCCTATCCGCTGATCCTGGTCTACGGCATCCTGCGCTACCAGCTGATGATCGTGAATGCCTGGGCGCGGCGTGGCCTGGCCTGGACCCTTCTCGTCGGCATCGGCTCGGCCTTCGTCGTCGGCGTGGCTGCCTTGCCGCTGCCGTTCGGCGGCCCGACCTCGGGCTGGCGGCTCTGGGCCGTCGCGGTCGCGACCCTGCTCGCCTCCGGCCTGTTGCTCGATCCGTTCCGGCGGCTGGCGACCCAGCTGGTCTACCCGGGGTCTCGCTTGTCCGACGGCGATGTCGAGCAGTGGCGCGCGCGCCTGGCGCAGCCGGAGAGCTTCGAGGCCCTGGCCGCGGAGGCCGCCCGCACCATCTCCGCGCAGCTTCGTCTGGCCATCCAGGTCCGCATCGGCGCGGCGTCGCCCGACCGGTCGGGCAGCGTTCCGTTGCTCGTCGCCGGGCGCGATGGTGCGCACTGGCGGGCCGAGCTCGTCGGCTGGGAGGCGGCCCCGCCCGGCCCACACCTTGTCGCACAGCTGTTCGGCACCGTGCTGGCCGAGGCGGCTCAACGGTTGGAGCAGGCGATGGTGTTCGCCGAACGCGCACGCGACCGTCAGAAGCAGGAACGCCTGGCGGAACTCGGTGCGCTGGCGGCGACGGTGGCGCACGACATCCGCAACCCGCTCAACATCATCGCCATGGCCGCGACCACGGCGGCGCCCGAGGTCCGCCGCGAGATCGCCGAGCAGACCGGGCGGATCGCGCAGCTGGCGACCGATCTGCTCGACTACGCGAAATCCTGGCAGATCGAGCGCCGGCGTCTCGATCTCGCGGACCCGATCCGGGCGACGGCCCTGCGCTATCCGGACATCGACCTCGATCTCGATGACCAGAGCGCTCTGATCATCGACGGCGACCCGCGCCGTCTGACCCAGATCTTCGTGAACCTGTTCGACAATGCGCGGGCGGCGGGCGCGGGCGATGATCAGCGGATCGGGATCGAGACCGCTCGCCGCCCGGACGGCGGTGTCGACATCCATGTCTGCGACAACGGCTCCGGCATTCCGCCGGAGATCCGCGAGACGCTGTTCCAGCCCTTCGTGTCGCGCAGCGCCAACGGCACCGGGCTCGGGCTCGCCATCGTCGCCAAGATCATGGAGGCGCATGGCGGATCGGTTCGGGTGACCGACCGGCCGGGCTGGGCGACCTGCTTTACCCTCAGCTTCCCTGGACCGGTGACGCCATGAACGATGCCTTGGGTCACGTTCTGCTCGTCGATGACGAGGCGGCGTTTCAGCGTCTCGGCGGCGCCTGGCTGCAGGGCCTCGGACATCGGGTGACCGTCGCCGGCGATGCCGAGGCCGCGACGCAGCGGTTTCGCGAGGCCAAGCCCGACCTGGTGCTCCTGGACCTGGTCATGCCGCCGAGCCTGACGCCCGAGGCTGGCCTGGCGCTCATCCCGCAGTTGGCGACCGTCCCGGTCATCGTCATTACCGGCCATGCCGATCACGAGCTGGCGCTGAAAGCGACCGAGCGGGGCGCCTGGGACTTCATCGCCAAGCCGATCGATCCGGACCTGCTCCGGTTCGTGGTCGCGCGCGCCATGCAGAAGTCCAAGCTGGAGCAGGAGCTGGCGGCGCTCCGCCGTGCTACGCCCGACGACGACCTCGGCATCGTCGGCCATGCCCCCGCGGTCCGGCACTTGCGCGACATGATCCGCCGGCTGGGACCGACACGGCTCGGCGTCATCATCCTGGGGCCGACCGGCACCGGCAAGGAGCTCGTCGCCCGCGCGCTGCACAAGGTCGGCGCCAACCCGGCCGGGCCGTTCGTCCCGGTGCATTGCGGCGCCGTCCCGGCCGAACTCCTGGAAAGCGAGCTGTTCGGCCACCTGAAGGGCAGCTTCACCGGCGCGCACCGGGATCAGCGCGGCCTGGTCGAGACGGCCCATCGGGGCACCTTGTTCCTCGACGAGATCGGCGAGATGCCGCCGCCCATGCAGGTCAAGCTGCTGCGCTTCCTGCAGGAGGGAACGTTCCTGCCGGTCGGCGGCCGCGAGCCGCGGCACGCCGAGGTGCGGGTGGTGGCGGCGACCCATCGCGACCTCGAGGCGATGGTCGCCGACGGCAGCTTCCGCGAGGATCTGTTCTATCGCCTCAAAGGCATGATCCTGCGGACGCCGGCGCTCGCCGATCGGCGCGAGGACGTGCCCGTGCTGGCGGCCCTGTTCCTCCGGCGCGCGATGCCGAAGAAGCGGGTCCGGCTGACGCCCGATGCGATGGGCTGGCTTGCAACGCAGCCCTGGCCCGGCAATGTGCGCGAGTTGCAGTCCCTGCTCGACTGCGCAGCGGCCCTGGCGGCGCCGTCCTCGAACGGAGAAGTCCTGATCGATCGGGCCCTGCTCTCCTTCGCCCTGGGCGACGCTCCGGCGCCATCCGCCGCCGGCCGCCGGACGCTGGACGAGGAGATCGAAGCGCTCGAAGTGCGGATGATCGGTCACGCCCTCGCCGAGGCCGGCAACAACCGGTCCGAGGCCGCGCGGGTCTTGGGGATCTCGCGCGTCGGTCTGCTCAAGAAGCTGGACCGGCTCGGGTTGCGATAGCGCGGGTGGTTTGGCCGAAACCGTCGTACTTCGACAGGCGATAGGCCCTGCGTCAGACGGCCGCGGATTGCGGCGATCTTGGCGCTTGCTTGTTCACCATTGGTCAAATTCTCGGCGCCATGCTGCACCCCGTGATTGGGGTCCCGGCAACGCATCTATGCCGGCTGTGGCGCCCGTCACGGCGCCAGTTGCCCCGACCGTGCTACGACCAAGGCCGTCCGACCGGAGGTGCTACAATGGACACGCTCAGTCGCTGGATCCTGGAACTCGTGCGGCAGCTCACCAAGCCGCGCTACCACCCCGAGCGCCGCTACATGCGCGGGCGGAGCTAGCCCGGATAACAAAATCCCCCGGCCGCGGGGCCGGGGGAAGGGAACATCCGGAGGAGACAAACACGCATCTGTACCGCTGCTGTCAATGCGCGACGGGGCCGGGTTGTTCCCGCCGGCCGCTCACTTGAACATCCGGTCGCCGTCCTGGTCGACGATCAGCTTGCCCTTGGTGACCGTGAACTCGACCGCATCGTCGGCGCTGGAATAGGTATCGGCCCGGATGAAGCGGTGCTCCTTCCTGCCGTCCGGGAACTCCTTCTCGATCACGCCGCACGTCTGGAAGCCATTGGCCACCTTGTAGGGCTCGGGCCGGATCCGGTAGCCCTTGTACTCGACGGCGTCGGCCTTGACGGCGCCCGGCCCTGCCTCAGCTCGCTCACCGCCGCCCAGGCCCAGCGCCTGCTTGATCTTCGAAAACATCGTCGCCTCCGTGTGGTCCGGGCCGATCCGCTTCCGCCGGGCCGCGGCCGACCATTGCTACCCCTTCTTGCCGGCTTTCGGTTGGGCCGGCTCGATCAGCGTCCAGCCTTGGCCGGCTTTCTTGGTCGGCGGCAATGGCTTGCCTCGAACCGATACCGCCTGCTCTCCGGTTTTCCCGCCACGCGGCCCAACCTGCTCATAAATGCCCGATTTAGGCGCCGCCGCGCCGGGTGGCATCCGAACCTTAAGCGACGACCGCGGCAGAACCCCCTTGAGCTTCGTCATTCGTTCGCTCCATTCCCAAACATATCCTCCAGATAGGCCGTGGCATCTTGCTCGGCGAGTGCCAGCAGGTCGCTGCGGAGGGGCAAATCTCCCGTGGGAAAGTGTTTCTTATCCAGCTCCAGGCGCCGCTCCATCAGTCGGCGTCGATGCGACGAAATCTCCTCGGCGGTGAATTTTCCGGCAAACACTCCTTCCCATTCATACAGGATTTCGACGAAAAGTGCATCGAGGCTCATCCCAAGCGCAGTCACGGCCTTCTGCCTTGCGCCGAACGGGAAGACGTCCTTCAGGGCATCGGCAACCTGGGTCGCGGCGATCAAACCCGCCCAAAGGATCGGGTACTTCTGAAAAACGGCCCAGGCTGCAATTGCCCCACTTGACGTAATGGCTCGAATAGCACCGATTCTCGTAACCCACCACGTCAGAACATCTTTATAATGGCGCGCGTATTCGCACGCGACTCTAAGCTGGAACAATTCTCGAAAATAGAGATTTTGCGCGCGATGATCCGCCAGATAAGCATCGCCACCAGAAGCCTCACCCTGTTCATCCGACGGATCGCCCATAGGAATCCAATTTACCCGAGCAGCTTGTGACAAGAGCGCATAAACTCGGCCACACTCTCAATCGAAAGTCGCTGCATACATCAGATTCGCGGCGCGGATGTCAGTCGAAGAACGCGCGGTCCTCCGCGCTCAAATGGGCGCGCGCGGCCTCGACCTTGAAGTCGACGCCCATGCCGGGGCGGTCCCAGACCTGGATGAAGCCGTCCTTGACGATCGGGTCGGGCAAGCCCTCGACGATGTCGTACCACCAGGACGGATTGCCGATCGGGTATTCGAAGGCGATGAAGTTGTCGGGCAGGGTCGCGCAGACCTGGACCAGGGCGGCCAGGCCCAAGAGGCCGTCGCCGGTGCCGTGGGGCGCCATCAGGATGCCGTGCAGGTCGGCATATTCGGCCACCCATTTCAGCTCGGCGATGCCGCCGATATCGGCCGGGTCGGGGCCGATGACGTGGACGGCGTGGCGCTCGATCAGCTCCTTGAAGTTCTGCCGCAGATAGATCTGCTCGCCGGTGTGGATCGGAGTCGTCGACATGCGCGTGACCTCGCGGAACACGTCGGCATTGACGAACGGCACATAGTCGCCGGTGATCAGGTCCTCCAGCCACATCAGGTTCAGATGCTCGACCGCCCGCGCCAGGCGGATGGCGTCGGGCACGGTCCAGCCCGGGCCGCAGTCGAGCGCCAGCCCGATCTCGTCGCCTAGCACCGCCTTCATGGCCTCGACGCAGGCGACCACATGCTTCAGGCCGCGCTCGGTCATCAGGCCGCGGTCCAGGGCGCCGTGGAAGGCCGGCGGCTGCGCCTCGCCATAGTAGAAGTTGGGCAGCCGCTTCATCGGGCTGTGGAAGCCGATGCCCTGCTTGATGATGGTGAAGCCCTCGGGCGACGCCTTCATCTTGCGCATGGCCTCGGCATAGTCCTCGGGCGACTGGCCGGCCATGGGGAAGCGCACGGCGCCGTTATAGACCCGGACCTTGTCGCGCACCTTGCCGCCCAGCAGCTTGTAGACCGGCAGCCCGGCGGCGCGGCCGGCGATGTCCCACAGCGCCATCTCGATCATGCTGACGGCGCTGCCCCAGGGCTTGAACGAGCCGCGCTGGCGGATCTTCAGCATGACCCGCTCGACGTCGGTCGGGTCCTCGCCGATCAGCGCGTCGCGAAAGAACAGCACGTGCGGCTTGAGATAGGGCTTGAAGGACTCGGCGGCGCCGTAGCCGTTGAGGCCGGCGTCGGTCACGACGCGCACGACCGGGTTCTGGCCGATGACGGCGCATTTCACGTCAGTGATTTTCATCAGGCGTCCTCCCGTTGCCGCCGATCGTGGCGGCAAGCCGGCGATGCGGTCAACGGCCGCCGCCGACCTCCAGGATTGTGCCGGTGACATAGGTGGCGGCCCCCGACAGCAGCCACAGCACGGCTTCGGCCACCTCCGCGGGCGTGCCGGCCCGCTGCATCGGGATTCCCGATGCCAGGCGGGCCGCGCGGTCGGGAGCGCCGGCCGCGGCGTGCATCTCGGTCTCGATCAGGCCCGGGGCCACGGCATTGACCCGGATGCCCTCGGCCGCGACCTCGCGCGCCAGGCCGCGGGTGAAGGTGTCGACCGCGCCCTTGGAGGCCGCGTAATGCACCCAGTCGCCGGCGCCGCCCAAGCGCGCCGCCAGCGACGACAGGTTGACGATGGCGCCGCCGGACCCGCCGCGGCGGGTCGACATCCGGCGCACGGCCTCGCGGGCGCACAGGATGGTGCCGCCGACATTGACCGCCAGCACCCGCCACAGGGCGTCGGCCGCCAGGTCCTCCAGCCGGGTCAGACGGCCGCCGACGCCGGCATTGTTGACCAGCGCCCGGATCGGTCCCAGCGCCCGCTCGGCCTCGTCGAACAGGCGGCGGACGTCGGCCTCTTCGGCAACATCGGCCGCGATCGCCACGGCGCGGCCGCCGTCCGCGCGGATGCCCTCGACCACTTCAGCCGCGGCGTCGGGACTTGCCGCATGATTGACCGCCACGGCATAGCCGGCGTGAGCGGCCGCGCGCGCGATCGCGGCGCCGATGCCGCGGCTGCCGCCGGTCACGATCAGGGCGCCGGTCATGCCATGCCGGTCATGCCACAGGGGCCAGGGCCGCCAGCACGTCGAGCGGGATATGGCAGGCGATGCGGTGGCCGTCGGCGGTCTCATGCTCCGGTGGCGGCTCGGAGTCGCACACCGGCCCGACCTTCCGCGGACAGCGGGTGGCGAAGCGGCAGCCGGCCGGCACGTCGACCGGGCTCGGGATCTCGCCCTCCAGGCGCAGATGGGGACGGTTGGCGCCGGGGTCCGGGACCGGCACGGCGCTCAGCAGCGTCTCGGTATAGGGATGGTAGGGCGGCTGGAACACCGCGTCGACCGGCCCCTGCTCCATGACCCGGCCGAGATACATGACGACGACCCGGTCGGCGAGGTGGCGCACCAGCGCCAGGTCGTGGCTGATGAACACGATGGTCGTGCCCTGTCCCGCCTGGATCTCCAGCATCAGGTTCACGATCGCCGCCTGCACCGAGACGTCGAGCGCCGAGACCGGCTCGTCGGCGACCACGATGCGCGGATCGGCGGCAAAGGCGCGCGCGATCGCGACCCGCTGCTTCTGGCCGCCCGACAGCTGCCGCGGCCGGCGGTGGCGCAGCCGCGGGTCGAGGCGCACCAGCTGGAACAGCGCCTCGGTCCGGGCCTCGGCCTCGGCGCGGCTCGACGCCTTGCCGAAGCGGCGCAGCACCCGTCCGACCGGCCAGCCGACCCGATGCGAGGGGTTGAGCGTGACGTCCGGGTTCTGGAACACCATCTGCACGGCCGCCAGCTCGTCCATGCTGCGCTGGCGGGCGGTGCGGGTGCCGAGGTCGTGGCCCAGCACCGTCAGCTTGCCGTCGGTCGCGGGCTGCAGGCCGGCCAGGATGCGGGCGAAAGTCGACTTGCCCGAGCCTGATTCGCCGACCACGGCCAGGATCGAGCCCTCCACCGCCGCGAACGTCAGGTCGTCATTGGCCAGCACCGGCGCCCGGCGGCCGACGCCATAGGCCTTGCGGAGGTGCTCGGCCTGGATCGCCGGCCCGTCGCCCAGGGCCGTGATCGGTGGCGGCGCGCCGCCGGCCTCGGGCCCCGCCACTTCCGGCCAGCGCTGGCAGCGCACGGCATGGCCGTCGTCGACCTCCAGCGGCACCGGCCGGCCGCACAAGGCCGCCTGGAAGCCGACGCAGCGCGGGCCGAAGCCGCAGCCGGCGGGCCGCTCGGCCAAGGCCGCGGGCTGGCCCGGAATCGACGGGAAGGCGGTCGTGTGCTTGCTGCCGCCCAGCCGCGGCACGCAGGCCAGCAGGCGGCGGGTGTAGGGATGCCGCGGTGCGGCGAACAGCGCGGCGACGGGGGCGTCCTCGACCAGGTCGCCCAGATACATGACGCCGACCCGGTCGCACACCTTGGCGACCACGCCCAGGTTATGGGTGATGTAGACCAGCGTCGTGCCCAACCGGTGGCGCAGCTCGTTCACCAGGTCGAGGACGGCCGCCTCGACCGTGACGTCCAGGCCGGTGGTCGGCTCGTCCAGCAGCAGCAGCTTCGGCTTCGCCAGCAGGGCCATGGCGATCACGATCCGCTGCTTCTGGCCGCCCGACAGTTGGTGCGGGTAGCAGTCGAGCAGACGGCCGGCGTCGGGCAAATTGACATCGCCCAGGATCGCCGCGGCGCGCTCGCGGGCCTCGGCCTTGCTCACGCCCTCGTGCAGGATGGGCACTTCCATCAGCTGCCGGCCGATGGTCAGCGTGGGGTTCAGCGACGACGACGGGTCCTGGTAGACCATGGAGATGCCGCGGCCGCGCACGCGCCGCAGCGTGTCGGGCGTGGCGCGGGCGAGGTCCTGGCCGTCGAACATCAGGCGGCCGCGGGCGATGCGCCCGGCCGTGCCCAGATGGCCCATGATCGCCATCAGCAGGGTCGACTTGCCGCAGCCGGACTCGCCGACCAGGCCGTAGCTCTCGCCCGGCATGATCTTGAGGTCGAGGCCGGGGATCGCCGTCACGGTGCCGGCGGCGCCGCGATACTCGACCCGCAGGTCCTCCAGGGACAGGAGCGGTGCGGCCATCAGTCGGACAGCGTCAGCTGGCGCAGGCCGTCGGCCAGCAGGTTGAAGCCCAGCACCAGGGTCACGATGGCCGCGGCCGGCACCAGCGACATGTGCGGCCGGATCGAGATCATCGCCGTGCCTTCCTTGACCATGGTGCCCCAGTCGGGATCGGGTGGCGGCAGACCGAGACCCAGGAAGCCCAGGATGCCGATGGTGATGATGGTGTAGCCGATGCGCAGGCAGAAATCGGTGATCAGCGGCCCGCGGCAGTTGGGCAGGAGCTCCACGAACAGGATGTAGAGCGTGGGCTCGCGCCGGAGCTCGGCCGCCGCGACATAATCCAGGTGCCGCTGCTCCAGGGTCAGGCCGCGCACGATGCGGGCGATGCCCGGGCCCGAGGCCAGCGCCACCGCGACCATGATGTTGAGGATCGACGGCCCGATCGCCGCGATCAGGATCACATAGAGGATGATGATCGGGAACGACAGGATCACGTCGCTGGCCCGGCTGATCAGCTGGTCGACCCAGCCGCCGTAATAGCCGGCCAGGAGCCCCAGCGGGCAGCCGACCAGGTAGGCGCACAGGGTCGCCAGCGGCGCCACCAGGAGCACCCGCCGGGCGCCGAACAGGATGCGGGCCAGCATGTCGCGGCCCTTGAGGTCGATGCCCAGCCAATGCTCGGGCGACGGCCCGGGATGGGCCATGGCCAGCGGGAACGCCTTGTTGGGCGACGGCAGCGGCAGCAGCGGCGCGACCACGGCCAGGATCACCCAGGCGAAGATCAGCCCCAGCCCAATCATGGCCAGCGTCGAGGTCGGCAGCCGCCGGATCAGGCTCGGCGGCTTGCGCAGGACCGCGGCCGGCGGTGCGGCGGGAGCGGCTTCGGCGACCATCAGCGCACCCGGATCTGGGGGTTGAGCAGCCGGTAGCCGAGGTCGCTGGCCAGCTGCGTCGTCATGGCGATCACCAGGGCGATCAAGGTCGCCGCCTCGATCAGCGCGATGTCGCCGAACAGCGATGCGTCCAGTATCAGGCGGCCGAAGCCGGGATAGGCGAAAACCAGCTCGGTCACCACCACCCCCGAGATCAGGAAGTTGATCTGCAGCAGGATCACCGTGAAGGGCGCGATCATCGCGTTGCGCACGGCATGGCGCAGCACCACGGCGCGGAACCTCAACCCCTTGAGCAGGGCGGTGCGGATATAGGGCTGGCTCATCACCTCGGCCATGGAGCCGCGGACCATGCGCACGACATATCCCGAGTCGTAGAGCACCAGCACCAGCACCGGCATCACCAGCTGCGACCATAGCGGCCAGCCGGCGCTCGAGGTCAGCGGGCTGGTGCCGGGCAGCAGCTGCAGCGCGCCGGCCAGCACGGCCACCAGGAACACGCCCGAGGCGAACTCAGGCACCGACGTGGCGACGATGCCGAACACCGAGATCGTGCGGTCGAGCGCGCTGCCCTCGCGCATGCCGGCCAGGATGCCGAGGCCGAGCGACAGCGGCACGATCAGCGCGAAGGCGAGGCCGGCCAGAACCGCAGTGTTGCCCAGCCGGTCCCAGATCACGTCGTTGACCGGCGCCTTGTACAGCGTCGAGTAGCCGAAATTGCCGAAATAGCGATCGCCGCGCGGATCCTTGAAGTTCAGTCCCAGCGCCGGGTCCTGCAGGGGGTCGGCGCGCAGGCCGAGCAGCACCCCCAGCCAGCGCACATAGCGAACCGGCAGCGGGTCGTTGAGCTGCAGTCGCTTGTACAGGATGTCGACGCTGGCCTGGGCCGCGTACGGCCCCAGCGTCTTGCGCGCCACGTTGCCCGGCGAGAACTCCATGGTCGCGAAGACCAGGAACGACGCCGCGAGCAGCGTAAGTAAAAGGGTTGCGGCTTTTTTCACGTCGTACCCTTGTAAGGCTCCTCCTCTCCGCGAAGAAGAGGAGGAGCGTCGTCATGCAGTCCTAGCTCATGCTTCCAGGCCGAGCTTCCAACCGAACATGTAGTTGGTCGGGTGCATCGAGAACCCCTTCACCTTCTTGTCCATCATGGTGAAGGTGTTACGGAAGATCGGCTGCGCGATCGGCCCGTCCTCCTGCATGATCTTCTCGAGCTTGGCGACCAGCTCCTTGCGCTTGGGCAGGTCGACGATGCCTTCGGCCTGGGTCAGGATCTCGTCGAACTGCTTGTTGGAGTAGCCCGACTCGTTCCATGGCACGCCGGTGCGGTAGGCTAGGCCCAGGCACATGATCGACAGCGGGCGGTGGTACCAGATGGTGGCGCCCAGCGGCACCTTGGTCCAGACATCCCAATATTGCGCGCCGGGCAGCAACTTGATCTCGGCCCGGATATTGGCTTCCCGCCACTGCTCCACGGTGGCTTCCACCATGGTCTGGATC
Source organism: uncultured Comamonadaceae bacterium (assembly GCA_964511405.1). GTDB lineage: Bacteria > Pseudomonadota > Alphaproteobacteria > Elsterales > Elsteraceae > CAZEFK01. The sequence goes on from CAZEFK010000008.1 coordinate 48,958, forward strand.
CACGGATTGTCGGTCGGGACCGAGAATTCGACGTCGATGCCGTTGGGATAGCCGGCCTCGGCCAGCAGCTGCTTGGCCTTGGCGACATCGCGCGGCATCGCCGGCAGCTTGGCGTAGTCGGGGTGAGCCTCGCTGCAATGGTGGTGCTCACCCACGGAGCCCAGGCCCTGAAGGGCGACCTGCAACGTGGCCGTGGGATCGCAGGCCAGCTTGCAGGCGAGGCGCACGCGCGCGTCATCGAACGGCTTGGTGTCGACCCGCATGCGCATGACCGCAGTCTCGGCGGTCTTGGCGCTATACAGCTGCAGGTGCGGCACCGCCGACAGCGCCTGGTACTGGACGGGGTCGGCGAACAGCAGGCCGTGCAGCTGGTTCGAGGCCAGAGCCGCGATGGCGGCGTTGGGATCGTCGCCGACATCGATCATGTCGATGCCGTCGAGCGCCGCGTCCCCGCCCCAGTAGCCCTTGAACGCCTTGAACTTCGCCCACTTGCCCAGCTCGAACTCGGTCAACGTGAAGGCCCCAGTGCCCTGGGCGCCGATGCCGAACACGCCGTTGTCGGCCGGGTGCAGGATCGCCATCGGGTAATGGAACAGGTGCTCGGGCACCGCCACCTGCGGCACCTTGCAATTGATCCGGAAGGTGTGGGCGTCGACCACCTCGATGGCGTTGGGCGCCCAGATCTCGGTGGTCGGCTTGCCGTCGGTGCCCGTCTTCTCGTTCAGCAGGTAGCCCTTCATCAGGCCGATCATCGACGAGCCGACCGCGGGGTCGAGCACCCGCTTCAGGTTCCAGACGACATGCTCGGCGGTCAGGGGCTCGCCCTTGTGCCACTTGACGTCCTGGCGCAGCTTGAAGGTCCAGGTCTTCAGGTCCTCGGTGACCTCCCAGCTCTGGGCCAGGTAGGGCTTGGTCACGCCGTCGACGTCGGTCCAGGTCAGGTACTCGACCACCTGGCGCGACATATTGGAGTCATAGCCGCCCCAGGAATAGGCATGGGGCGTCTTGATGTCCTTGATGCGGTTGCCGATCAGCAAGGTGCCGCCCTTGGGCAGCGCCGGGCCGGCCGCCTGGGCCGACGGGATGGCCCCCTGGCCGGACAGCTTGCCCGCCAGGGCGTAGGCGGCGGGCGCCGCCATGCCCAGGAGGGCAGCGAAGCGGACGAACTCGCGCCGGCTGATCCGGCCTTGCGAGAGGTCCGCGCTCAGCGTCCGGATATGGCGATTGTCTTCGTTGACCATGGTTTCCGCCTCCTGTCGACCGCCCGGTTCCGGGCGACGCTCCCTGTTGAAATTATTCGCGCGACCGTCGCGGCGGCGCCAGCCTCCTTGTGCACCGCCTCGTCAAAATTCAAGCCCCGCGACGGTTCTGTGCTGCAGCAGGGCGCGTGCCGCCATCAGGTCGAGATGACCGCCGCCGCCGTTCTTGAACAGAGTGATCTCGGCCGCCGTGCGGCGCCCCGGCGCGCGCCCGGCACACAGATCGAACAGGTCGGCGACCACGGCGTCGGGCGTGATGATGTCGCGCCGGATCGGGTCGACGAAGTCGCCGCAGACCTCCACGGTGAAGCGCCTGGTGTCGCAGAACAGGGTCGCCCGGCGCACCGTGTCGTCGTCGCTTTCGCGCATGTCGGCCGTGAAGCCGCCGACCAGGTCGACATGAGCGCCGGATTTCAGCCAGGCGCCGCGCAGCACCGGCGCCGCGGCGGCGGTCACGCAACTGACGATGTCGGCGTCCTGCACCGCGTGCGCCGCGTCCCGTGCCGCCCCGGCGTCGTGGCCCAGCTCGCGCAAGGCCGACGCCACCGCCTCGGCCTTTTCAGGCGTGCGGTTCCAGATGCGGATGCGGCGCAGCGACGGCCGCACCGCCAGCAGGTAGCGCGCCTGGGTCAGGGCCTGGGACCCGGCGCCCAGGATCGCCAGCGTCCGGGCCTCGCCGCGCGCCAGGAACGCAGCACCCAGTGCCGAATCGGCGGCGGTCTTGATCCGGGTGAAGGCCTCGCCGGTGATCAGGGCCAGCGGCCGGCCGTCGGCACCGTCCCACAGCAGCACCGCCGAGCGGATGCTGGGCTCGGCGCCGGGGAACACGGTGACCAGCTTCGACGCCAGCGCCGTGCCGCGCTGCCAGGCGGCCCAGACCAGCAGATGGTCGGCACCCTGGGTCAGCAGCAGGCGCTCGACCTGGTCGACGCCCTCGACATGGCCGGCGCGCAACCGCTCGACCAGCCAGGCCGGATCCAGGGTCTCGGCCAGCCGGTCGGCGTCGATGTGCAGGAGCGCGCCCAGTGTCACAGGTCCTTGAGCAGCCGCAGCGCGTCGAACACCGCGGCGTGGATGTTGCGGCTGGCGACGGCGTCGCCGATGCGGAACAGCCGGTAGCGCCCCTGCGCGTTGCGCACCACGGTCTGGGGCCGGCCGGCCAGCAGGGCGTCGTAGTCGACCTCGCCCAGGTTCACGGAGTCGGCCTTGAGCGCGAAATAGAGGTCGTCCAGCGGCAGCGTCCCGTGCTCGACCACCACCTGGTCGAAGCGCTTCTCGACCGTGCGGCGGCCATAGTCGTCGTCGAAGCGGGCGACCAGCTCGTTGCCGCTGCGCTCGACCCGGCGCAGGCGCAGGTTGAGGGTGACCGCGACGCCATGCTGCGAGAAGACCCGGAAATAAGCGGGATAGCTGGTACCGCCGACGTCGGGCGCCAGCGTCCGCTCCGGGGTGACGATCTCGACCTGGGCGCCGGCCTCGGCGGCGAACTCGGCCGCGGTCATGCCGGGATGGGCGCCGTGCTCGTCATAGACCAGCACCCGGCCCGCCGGCTCGACGGCGCGGGTCAACAGGTCCCAGCTCGTGGTGACCAGCTCCTCGCCGGCATCCAGGAAGGCGGTGTTGGGCAGGCCGCCGGTCGCGACCACGACGATGTCGGGCGTTTCGGCCAAGACGTCGGCGGCCTCGGCATAGCGGTTGAAGTGCAGCCGGACGCCCAGGCGCTCGCACTCGGCCAGGCGCCAGTCGACGATGCCCAGGATCTCGCGCCGGCGCTTCAGGCCCGCGGTGACCCGCACCTGGCCGCCGGCCTGGCCGGCGGCCTCGAACAGCACGACCTCGTGGCCGCGCTCGCCGGCGACCCGCGCCGCCTCCAGCCCGCCCGGGCCGGCGCCGACCACCACCACCTTGCGCCGGGGGCCGGCGCTGCGGGCGACGGCATGCGGCATGGTCGCCTCGCGGCCCGTCGCGGCGTTGTGGATGCACACCGCCTGGCCGGAATAGATGCTGTCGATGCAGTAGCCCATGCCGACGCAGGGCCTGACCTCATGCTCCCGGCCTTCGGCGATCTTGCGGGCGATATGGGGATCGGCCAGGTGGGCGCGGGTCATGCCGACCAGATCGAGCTTGCCGCTCTCGATGGCATGGCGGGCGGTGGCGACGTCCTGGATGCGGGCGGCGTGGAAGGTCGGCAGCCGGGTGGCACCCCGGACCTCGCCCGCAAAATCCAGGTGCGGGGCCGAGCGGGCGCCCATCCCCGGAATGACGTGGGCCAGCCCTTCCTCGGTATCGATATGGCCGCGGATGACGTTGACGAAGTCGAGCAGGCCGGAGCCCGAGAGCCGCCGGGCGATCGCCAGCCCGTCCTCGCGGCTGAGCCCCCGCGCATAATCCTCGTCGCAGACCATGCGGGTGCCGACGATGAAATCGGGCCCGACCCGCTCCCGGATCGCATCAAGCACTTGGAAGCAGAAGCGCAGGCGGTTGTCGAGACTGCCGCCATAGTCGTCGGTGCGCCGGTTGGCCTCCGGCGACCAGAACTGGTCGATCAGATGGCCGTAGCATTCCAGCTCGATACCGTCGAGGCCGGCCGCCTTTACCTTCTCGGCGCCGTCGGCGTAGGCCTTGACCACGCGCGCGATGTCCCAGTCCTCCATGGCCTTGGGAAAGGCGCGGTGGGCCGGTTCCGGCACCGACGACGGCGCCAGGATCGGCAGCCAGTCGGCCTTGGCCCAGCTGGTGCGGCGGCCGAGATGGGTGATCTGGATCATCACCGCCGCGCCATGCGCATGGACGTCGTCGGCCAGCTCCTTCAGCCAGCGCACGGCCTCGTCCCGATAGAGCAGGATGTTGCCGAAGGCCTGCGGGCTGTCGGGCGCCACCACCGACGAGCCGCCGATCATGGTCATGCCGATGCCGCCCTTGGCCTTTTCGACATGGTAGAGGCGGTAGCGCTCCTTGGGCAGGCCGTCCTCGGTGTAGGCCGGCTCGTGGGCGGTCGACAGCAGCCGGTTGCGGAGTTTCAGGTGGCGCAGCTGGAAAGGCTGCAGCAGCGGATCCATCAGGGCACCATGGCGTCGAGGAAGGGTGCGGCGGACATCGGCACGGCGCCCGACGCCGTGATCAGCACCTGCTGTTCGAGCTTGACGCCTTCGGCGCCGCCGACTTCGCCGATATAGCTCTCGACCGAGACCACCATGTTCTCTTCGAACCGGCCGTCATAGCCCCAGTCGGCGAAGTCGCAGGCGTAGGCGATGCTGGGATATTCGTCGACCATGCCGACGCCGTGGACCATCATCATGTAGCGGTTGGCCTCGTATTGCTCGGGCACCGGCCAGCAGATCTCGCCGAACTCGCGGAAGCTCAGGCCCGGCTTGAGCAGGGACAGGTTGGTCATCACCTGCTCCTGGGCGATGCGATAGAGGTCGAGTTGGGCGCCGGTCGGCTTGCGGCCCGGGCACACCCAGCTGCGCGAGATGTCGGCCAAATAGCCGAACGGCCCGACCATGTCGGTGTCGACGCCGACGATATCGCCCGCCTGGATGACCCGGTCGCCGGTTTCCTGGAACCACGGGTTGGTGCGCTCGCCCGAGGCCAGCAGCCGGCATTCGATCCATTCGCCGCCATGGGCGATATTGGTCTCATGCAGGACCGCCCACAGCTGGCTTTCGGTGATGCCGGGCTGCAGCACCTGAGCCATGCGGGCGACCGCCCGGTCGCAGACCTGCATGGCCAACCGCAGCGCAGCGATCTCCTCGGGCAGCTTGATCCGGCGCGCCATCTCGATCGGCGCCTGGGCGTCGATCAGCTCCACGCCGTGGCCGGCCAGCAGCCGGGCGCCCAGGGGTTCGCAGCGGTCGACCGCGAGCCGGCGGTTGGCGCCGCCATGGTCGCGGATCACCGCCGCCAGCTCCGCCGCCCAGCGTTCGGCTTTCTCGCCGACCCGCGGGCCGGCCAGGAAGTAGATCCAGGGCGTCGAGTCCCGGGTCTCGGTCACCACCGGGCTGCCGGCCGTGACATGTCGGCTGCCCGCGAACTCGAACAGCAGCACCGGTCCTTGCGTGGCCACGAAGACGGCGCGGCCCGGCGCGTGCAGGGTCCACACGCTCATGTTGCGGGTGCCGGTGGCGTAGCGGATGTTGACGGGATCGGACAACAGGGCGCCGGCGCAGTCCAGCCGTGCCAGTTCGGCGCGCAGCCGGGCCAGCCGTCCCGCCGTCATGCGGCCTTCGTCGATGGCCGACTTGGCCGCCAGGATCGCCGGATCGACATCGGGAACGGCAGCGAACATTTGCTCTCTCCGGCGTAAATCTAACCGCATCCGGCTAAATTCTTGACCATCCCGAAAAAAGCTTCCTAGAGTTCAGAGAGGGGGTAAACCGAATTCTTTTCATCACGGCATGAGGCGGGGTAATGTCCAGCATCCGGTCGGCCATCCCGTCGCTGAACAGCCTGGCGCTGTTCGAGGCGTCGGCGCGGCTGCTGAACTTCTCCAAGGCCGCCGAGGAGCTGGCGCTGACCCAGTCGGCGATCAGCCACGGCATCAAGCAGCTGGAGGCGGCGCTGGGCGTGCCGCTGTTCCTGCGCCGGCACCGGGCGCTGGAGCTGACGCCGGAGGGCGAGCGCCTGTATCGCTGCGTCGCGGTCAGCCTGGCCGCCATCGCCGAGACCGTCGACGCCATCTCGGGCCGGCCGTCGCCCGCCACCGAGCTGGTGATCGCGGTCTCGACCGCCATGGCCGCCTATTGGCTGCTGCCGCGCATCGCCGGCTTCCGGCGGCTCTATCCCGACATCCGCCTGCGCATCCAGACCGTCGACCGCGACCCCGACCTGGTGGCCGAGCATATCGACCTGTGCCTGCTGCTGGGCCACGGCAAGTGGCCGGCCTACGACACCCTGCCGCTGTGGGCTGAGGAGATCTATGCCGTGTGCAGCGGCCAGCACCTGCGCGACGGACCGCCGGTGACCAGCCCCCAGGACCTGCTGCGGCGGCCGCTGATCCACTACGACGACCCCTACCGCCACCGCGCGGACTGGTGGGAATGGCTGGGCGCCATGGGTGTGGACGCCGCCGGCCTGAAGAAGCTGCTGCGCCTCAACGACTATGCGGTGACCCTGCAGGCCGCCATGGACGGCCAGGGCGTCAGCCTGGGCTGGCGGCCGATCATCGACGACCTGGTCGCGAGCGGCCGGCTGGTCATCGCCTATCCGCAGCCTCTGGTCACCGAGCGCCACTTCTTCGCCACCACGCCCAAGGGCGCGCGCCTGCGCAAGCCGGTGGCGCTGTTCACGGACTGGCTGGTCGACCTGGCCAAGGGTCGCAATCCCTAGGAGCGTATGTCCGTAATGGCGAGGGCAGCGACGCTGGCCGATTTGGCCGTGGGACAGGAAGGCGGCGAAGCGCGATGCTGCGCATCGCGGGAGCCGGCTGACGCAGCCCACGGCCAAATCGGCCGCGGCCCGAAGGGCTGGGGCGTGCGCGGCCGCCTGGTTCGTTGCGGGGTTGGGCCAATAGCGCAGCTATTGGCCCAACCCCGCGCCTGCCATGCGGCTCCCGCACGCCCCATCGCTGCCCTCGCCATTACGGAGATACGCTCCTAGCTGATGCGCCGGCCTTCGGACTTCCCGGTGTTGAGGTAGTGGTTGAGCGGATCGATATGCGCCGCCGCCACGTCGGGATTGAGCCGCTCGTAGGCCGCGACGCTGAAGCTCGCCGATGGGTCGCGGCCCTCGCGCCAGCCGGTGATGGCGAAATGGACCAGCGGATTGATGCCCGCCGCCGCGACATCAGGATTGCGCGCCAGATAGAAGGCGGTGTTGAACAGGGCATCCGGATTGCGGCCTTCCCGCCAGCCATTGACCAGGTAGTGAGCCCTGGGATCGACGCCCGCGGCGGCGACATCGGCGTTCTGGGCCAGATAATAGCTCCGGTCGAAGTCCAGGCTGTCCACCCCGACCGGCGGCGGCGGTGGTGGTGGGGGAGGCGGCGACGTGCCGCTCCACAGGCTCGCGTCCGAGGCGATCCAGGATTGGATCTGCGACAGGGCCGAGCCGGTCATCTTGAAGGCCCAGCCGCCGGTCGACACCAGGCCGACGACATAGGGCAGCGGATTGGACGCGGTGCCCTTGTCGACCCACAGCGGCCCGCCGCTGTTGCCGGGATAGACGGTCAGGCCGTTGTAGTCCAGGACGGTATAGGCGGAATCGGTGCTGACATTGCCGGTGAAATCATATTGAGCAGACGTGGCGGACGTCGTCCCGGCGGGATTCACCGGATAGCCGGTCGCGTGCACCGCGCCGCTCTGAAAGTTGGGATCTTGGCCGAACCAGCTGCTGAACGACGTCGAATAGTCGATGACGGCGTAGTCGAACTGGCTCTGCTGCTGTGTGATCAGGTCGTTGGTGTCGTCGATCTTGAAATAATGCGTCCGCCAAGTGCCGGCGACCGCCGTCGCGCCGTTCAACCCGGGATCCTGCGACGCGTTGGAATAGCCCAGATAGGTCGAGACCTGGCTGGCCGACGTCATCGTCGTGTTGTCCCACAGGAGGTGCGACGCCGTGAGCACCGTATGCGGGCCGATGACGACGCCCGAGCCCCGCTCGCCTCCGGGGAAGAGATTGTCCTCGATCAGCGCGACGTCGTTATAGGGATAGCTGCCGACCGAATAGGACGCCAGTGGCGCGGATCGGTTGGTTTGGCTGCTCATCACCGCCCGCCGGTTGAATTCGACCGGGCACCATACCGAAGATGAAGCGAAAACACCACTTATCTACGGCCGCTTGGCGCTCTCGCGGCCGGCGCCGGCAGGGCAGCTCGGGGCACGGCTCCGGCGGACTGGCATAATGTTTCTGGCACGGCGTTTGAAACATGGTCCGCGCCGCCCGATCCCGGGCGGCGCGCAACGGACATTCGACCATGACCGATCCTATCTCCCCGGCCCCGGCCAGACAGCCGGCGATCCGCGTGGGCGTTCCGCGGCCCTCCCGCCGCGTTGTGGCCCTGCTGGCCGGCGCCGCCGCGGCGCTGGCGCTCGCCGACGGTTGCGTCTTTGTCGTCCAGCCGACCGAAATGGCCGGCGTCCGCCGACTCGGCCGCGTCGCGGTCGACCAGCCGCTCGGCCCGGGCCTCCACTGGAAGCTGCCGCTGGTCGACACGGCTGACCGCCTGCAGGTCTCGCTCGAGACCTACCGGCTGGACCGCCTGACCGTGAACACCATCGACAACCAGCCGGTGACCATCGCCGTCGGCCTGACCTACCGGATCCCGCCGGATGCCGTGCTGCCGCTGCTCTACAGCATCGGCCGGCTGGGCAACCTGGACATCGGCGAGAATTTCCAGCGCATCATCGCCGATCGCGCCGCCCGGGTGATGGCGCAGCAGAACACCACCCGCATCAGCGAGAACCGCGAGCGCATCGCTGCCGAGATCCGGGCCCTGCTGAGCGACGACCTGCGGCGGCTGTACCGGATCGAGGTGGTCGACTTCCAGATCGCCGCGATCAGTTATTCGGACAGCTTCCGCGCCTCCGTCGAGGCCGCGGTGAAGGCCAAGAACGACGCCGTGGCCGCGGAGAACACGGTCAACCGCATCCGCTTCGAGGCCCAGCAGGCGATCGAGCGGGCCAATGGCGAGGCCGCGGCGAAGCTGCGGCTGGCCGACGCCGAGCGGCAGGCGGCGATCCTGGCGGCCCAGGGCAAGTCCGAAGCCATCCGCCTGGAAGGCGACGCCCGCGCGGCCGTGCTGCGCGCCCAGGCCGAGGTCCTGAACACCAGCCCGCTGGTGGTGGAACTGGCCAAGGCCGATCGCTGGAACGGCGGCCTGCCCCAAACGGTCCTGGGGGCCGGGGCGGGCGTACCGCTGATCTCGATCGGCGCCCCGCCCGCGCCCCAGCATTAGCTCGGATTGCGGTCCGCGTAACGGACGTTGGCCCGATGCTGCAGCTTGCATTTTGCAATGGTCCCGGATCGGCGCATTGCAGGCTGCAGTCCCGGCGGCGCCGAGCGGCCGCGCACGACCAATAAACCCGGGCGGCGGCCTCTGGCACGGGGCTTGAAGCAGGACGGCCATCCCAGGAGCGAGCCAACCCATGTTCGATCTCATCTTCGTCGTCGGCACCCTTGCATTCTTCGCGATGACCCTCGCCTACACCGCCGCCGTCGAGCGGCTTTAGGGGCTGATCCATGACCCTCGACTATTCGATCGGGCTGGTGCTGACGGTGCTGATCGCCGGGTACCTGCTCTACGCCCTGATCAAGCCCGAGCGCTTTTGAGCCATGACCGCCAACGGATGGCTCCAGATCGGGCTGTTTTCGATCCTGATCCTCGCGCTGACCAAGCCGGTCGGCGTCTATCTGCACCGGGTGTTCGAAGGCCCGCTGCCGGGCTTCGCGGGGCGGCTGGAACAGGCGGTGCTCGGCCTGTGCGGCTCCGACGGCAAGGAGCAGACCTGGAAGCAGTACACGGTCTCGATGATCGTGTTCAGCGTGGTCAGCCTGCTGATCACCTACGCGATCCTGCGGCTGCAGACCCTGCTGCCCCTGAATCCGCAAGGATTCGGCGGGATCTCGGCGGATCTCGCCTTCAACACGGCCGCCAGCTTTACCACCAACACCAACTGGCAGAACTATGGCGGCGAGACCGTCATGAGCTATTTCAGCCAGATGGTCGGCCTGACCTGGCATAACTTCATCTCGGCCGCCATCGGCATCGGCGTCGCCCTGGCCGCGGCCCGCGGCCTGACCCGCGCCGGCATGCCGGGGGCCGCCGGCACCGTCGGCAATTTCTGGCGCGACCTGGTGCGCGGCATCCTGTTCGTGCTGATCCCGGCCTGCGCGATCCTGGCCGTGGTCCTGGTCAGCCAGGGCGTGATCCAAAACTTCAGCGGCTATGCCACGGTCCAGATGCTCGACGGCGGCAGCCAGGTCCTGCCCATGGGCCCGGTCGCGAGCCAGGAGGCAATCAAGGAGCTGGGCACCAACGGCGGCGGCTTCTTCAACGCCAACTCGGCCCACCCGTTCGAGAACCCGACGCCGCTGTCGGATTTCATCGAGATGCTGATGATCTTCGTGCTCCCGGCCGGGCTGACCTACACTTACGGCCGGATGTGCCGGAACCAGCGCCAGGGCTGGGCGATCTTCGCCGCCATGGCCATTCTGTTCCTGGCCGGCATCACCACCGCCTATTGGGCCGAGAGCCACCAGAACGCGGCGCTGGCGTCGCTGCCGATCGACAAGTCGGGCGGCAACATGGAAGGCAAGGAGGTCCGCTTCGGCGTCGACAATTCGGCGCTGTGGGCGACCGTCACCAC
>CAZEFK010000009.1:0-5135 GCA_964511405.1 uncultured Comamonadaceae bacterium
GATTGCGATCCAGCGCCGCGGTCGGGCGCTTGCCGGTCTCCTGGATCGGGTGGGTCGGAAATTCCATCGCGATGCCGCCGGCGGCGCGGATCCCCTCGCGGACCCGGTGCGCCAGTTCGAGATGGTGGCGATTGCAAGGCGACAGGTCATTGCCGGTCTGGGCGATGCCGATGATCGGCTTGCCGGATTGAAGTTCCTGCCGGGTCAGGCCGTAATTGAGATAGCGCTCGAGGTAGAGCGCGGTCATCCCCGGATTATGCGGGTTGTTGAACCACTCGCTGGAACGGAGTTTGCGCCTGGTGACTGGGGCGATCGGCTTGTTCATTGTTTCTCCCGCAGCGCACACGCCTTATTATCGTGCGCAATCTTGTATTGGCGGCCGATGTTTGCACGTCGTCGCTTGCTTCGCAACGTTCGGGGCGGAGAGGGGCTCCTACGACTTTGATCCAACGACATTTTCAAAAAAGTCTGCTATGACGCCGGTCATAACAACAAGGACGACCGCGGCGCTCACCGCGGCGGCTCGCTCAGACCAGGAGGAAATGTATGTCGTCGGTGCAGATTCGCGACGTGCGAAAATCGTTTGGTGGTTTTGAGGTCCTGCACGGCGTTTCGATCCCCATCGAGGACGGCGCTTTCGTTGTTCTGGTTGGCCCCTCGGGCTGCGGCAAATCGACCCTGTTGCGGATGCTCGCGGGGCTCGAAAACATCACCTCCGGGACGATTTCGATCGGCGACCGCGTCGTCAACAATGTTCAGCCCAAGGAACGGGACATCGCAATGGTGTTCCAGAATTATGCGCTCTATCCGCATATGACGGTCGCGGACAACATGGGATTTTCGCTGAAGCTGCGGGGCGCCCGCGCGGACGAGATCAGCAAGGGGGTCAAGCGGGCCGCGGAAATTCTGGCCCTGACACCGTTGCTCGATCGCTACCCCCGGCAATTGTCCGGCGGCCAGCGCCAGCGCGTCGCGATGGGCCGCGCCATCGTGCGCGATCCCCAGGTGTTCCTGTTCGACGAGCCCTTGTCCAACCTCGACGCCCAGCTGCGCGGCCAGATGCGGCTGGAGATCAAGAAGTTGCACCACCGCCTGGGCAGCACTGTCGTGTTCGTGACCCATGACCAGGTCGAGGCCATGACCCTGGCCGACCGCATCGTGGTCATGCGCGACGGCCGCATCCAGCAGGTCGGCACGCCCCAGGCCCTCTACGCCCGCCCGGCCAACCTGTTCACCGCCCGGTTCATCGGTAGCCCGCCGATGAACCTGCTGCCCGGCCGCGCGGCCGGAGCGGGCATCGACCTGGACGCGGCCGGAGTCCTGCCGCTGCCGAACGTCGCAGCGGCGCCCGGGATGGCGCTGCTGGTGGGCGTGCGGTCCGACGACCTGATCGTGGGCACCGGCGAGCCCGGCGGCCTGGTCCTGGACGGCACGGTCGCGGCGATCGAGCCGCTCGGGCCCGAGACCCTGGTGCATCTGGAGTGCCAGGGTCTCGCCGTCGTGGGCAAGGCCCCGGGGCGGCTGGCGCCGGCCGTCGGCGACCGACTGTCGCTGTGGGCGCCCTTGGCCGCGCTGCATCTGTTCGATCCCGTAACCGAGCGCGCGATCGATCCGTTATCGTAATGTCAGCCGTCCAGGCGATCGAGCAGGGTGGCCAGCAGCGCGCGGCTGTGGCGCAGCTCCTCCAGGTGCATGGCCGATAGGTCGGCGAGCATGGTTTCGGCGCGGGACGTCAAGGCCAGAGCGACGCGTCGGCGGTCGCCGGGGGCCTCGGTGCGCTGGGCCAGCCCGGCGCGCACCAGCCGGTCCACCAGCTCGACCGCGCTGTTGTGGCGGATCATCAGGTGATCGGCGAGTTCGCCCACGGTCATCGGCACACCTAGCTTGCCGCGGATCGCCAGGATCGCCTGATGCTGCTGCGGTGCGAGGCCGGTGGTCCGGGCCGCCGACTCGCTGAACGCCAGGAAGCGGCGAAGGGCGCGGCGGAAGGCGGCGAGCGCCTGGTAGTCCTCGTCGCGGAGCGGACGCGGCTCGGCGAGCCCGTCGGTGTCAGTTTTATCCGTCTTGATTTGTATCGTCCTCCGATATATGCGCTCGCCCCTCGACAGCTAGGGAACCAGTGGTGATGCGGGCAGCTAACCATTCAGCACCTCGACCCGGGCCCGGCGGCGGGCTCGGAGACTTTACGGCCGACCGGCGCGTGCTGGTACTGTCGGCGATGGCCCTGGTGGTCGGCAGCGCCGGCACGGGCGCGGCCTGGGTGCTGCTGAAGCTGATCGCCCTGGTGACCGACCTGGTCTGGTGGGGGCGGCTGAGCACGGCCCCCTTGTCGCTGGCGCAGGCGCAGCCGGGCGTGTGGATGGTCCTGGCGCCGGCCGTCGGCGGCCTGGTGATCGGGCTGATGGCACGCTTCGGCTCCGAGAAGATCCGCGGCCACGGGATTCCCGAGGCGATCGAGGCGATCCTGATCGGCGGCAGCCGCATGCAGCCCAAGGTCGCCCTCCTGAAGCCGCTGTCGTCGGCGGTCTCGATCGGCTCCGGCGGCCCGTTCGGCGCCGAAGGCCCCATCATCATGACCGGCGGCGCCCTCGGGTCGCTGTTCGCCCAGTGCTTCCACCTGACGGCGGCCGAACGCAAGACCCTGTTGGTGGCCGGCGCGGTCGCCGGCATGACCGCGATCTTCGGCACGCCGGCCGCCGCCGTGCTGCTGGCGGTCGAGCTGCTGCTGTTCGAATGGAAGCCGCGCAGCCTGATCCCGGTGATCGTCGCGGCCGTGGTCGCGGCCGGCTGGCGGCCGCTGTTCCTGGGCGAGGGGTACCTGTTCCCGATGGCGCCGACGCCGGCGCTGCCCGGCTGGGGGCTGCTGGCCGCCATTGCCGTGGGTGTCGTGGCGGGGCTGCAGTCGGGCGCCATGACCCGGCTGCTCTATGCGGCCGAGGACCTGTTCGAGCGGTTGCCGCTGCACTGGATGTGGTGGCCGGCCCTGGGCGGGCTCGTGGTCGGCCTGGGCGGGCTGGTCGAGCCGCGTGCCCTGGGTGTGGGCTACGACGTGATCGGCGACCTGCTGTCCGGCCACATGACCGTGAACGACGCGGCCTTGGTGCTGGCGGTGAAGTCGGTGATCTGGATCATTGCCTTGGGGTCCGGCACATCAGGCGGCGTGCTGGCGCCACTGTTGATCCTGGGCGGCACGGCCGGCTGGCTGGAAGGCCAGCTGCTGCCTGGCGGCGGGCCGGTTTGGGCGCTGCTGGGCATGGCGGCGATGATGGGCGGGACCATGCGCTCGCCCTTGACCGGCGTGGTGTTCGCCATCGAGCTCACCGGCAACATCGGCATGCTGCTGCCGTTGCTGGCGGCCACGGGCGCCGCCTACGGCGTCACGGTGCTGCTGCTCAAGCGCTCGATCCTGACCGAGAAGATCGCCCGGCGCGGCCAGCACATCACCCGCGAGTACAGCACCGATCCGTTCGAGCTGCTGCGCGTCGCCGAGGTCATGGTGACGGCGGTCGACACGCTGCCGGCCGACATGACGGTCGACGCCGCGGCGGCCTTCTTCGCCGCTGACGAGCGCCGGCACAAGTCCTATCCGGTGGTGGCCGCCGACGGCGTGCTGGTCGGCATGGTCAGCCGCTCCGATGCGCTGCGCTGGCGCACCGGCCGCCCGGCCGCCGGCGAGACGCTGTTCGACAAGCTGTCGGACCGGTCGCTGACCGTCGGCTATCCCGACGAAGTGCTGAGCCGCCTGGCCGACCGCATGGTCGCCGCCGACGTCGGCCGCGTGGCCGTCGTCGAGCCGGGCGCGGGGCGGGTGGTCGGACTGGTCGCGCGCAAGGACCTGCTGCGCATCCGGGCGATGGTCTCGGCCGCCGAGCAGGACCGGCGGGCCTTCCTGGTGCGCGGCACGCGCGAGAAGCCGGGGACGACGATGGGCACTACGCCATCGCCCTATGACCTTGTTAGGGATGAATGAAAGGTCGCGCGCTGGACCGCGCCCGCGCCGTTACCATCCATCTGGTCAGAATGGTCAGGAGGTCGTCGTGCGCAGCTGGCAGGTCCAGGAGGCCAAGGCGCGGTTCAGTGATCTTTTGCGCGACGCGACTCGATGCGGTCCGCAGCAGATCACGGTGCGCGGCCGCGCCACCGCCGTCGTGCTTTCCACACGCGATTACGAGCGCTTGCGCGGGCGGAAGCCTTCCCTTGTCGAACTGCTTCGCGCGTCGCCGCTGGCAGGCACCGATCTAGAGATCGACCGAGACCGATCGCCCCCGCGTGATGTCGAACTGTGAGCTATCTGATCGCCGGCTCAGCCGCGCGCCATCTTGTGGTACTCGCGGTTGGGCATCATGTCGACGCCATGGGCGACCCGGTTGGTCATGTTGAAGAAGCCGGCGACCTCGCAGATGTCGAAGATGTCCTCGTCGGTGAAGCCCAGGTCCTTCAGCCGCGCCCGATCGGCGTGGTCGGCCAGGTGCGGGGCCTCGGTCAGCTTGACAGCGTAGTCGAGCATGGCGCGCTGGCGCTGCTCGAGCTTGGCGACGCGGTAGTTCATGACCAGCATCTCGCCGAGCTCGGGGTCGCCCGACAGCTCGCGCACCGCGGCGCCATGGGCGACCAGGCAGTAGTAGCAGCGGTTCACCGCCGACACGACCACCGCGATCATCTCGCGCTCCAGCTTCGACAGGCCCGAGGGGCCGAGCATCAGCTCATTGTAGCTGGCGATGAAGGTGCGCAGCTTGGCCGGGCGCAGCCCATAGGCCTTGAGCACGTTGGGCACCAGGCCGAGCTTGGCCAGACATTTGTCGCGGTAGGGCAGGAGGTCCTCGGGCCAGTCCGCGTCATCGGGCGTGTGCAGGTCCATGACGTGGTCGGGCTGGGGCATCGGCGTCCTCCGCTTTCTGGTGTCAGCCCGCGCCGAGCGCGCGGTGCCGCATCATATGATCGGCCAGCACCAGGGCCAGCATGGCCTCGCCCACCGGCACCGCGCGGATGCCGACGCACGGGTCGTGGCGGCCCTTGGTGACGATCTCGGTGTCCTCGCCGTCCAGCGTCACGGTGTGGCGCGGCGTCAGGATCGAGCTGGTCGGCTTGACCGCGAAGCGCGCCACGATGTCCTGGCCGGTCGAGATGCCGCCCAG
>CAZEFK010000009.1:5145-54526 GCA_964511405.1 uncultured Comamonadaceae bacterium
TTGGACAGGAACTCGACCCGGCCGTCGGCCATGCGCATCTCGTCGGCGTTGGCCTCGCCCGAGAGTGCGGCGGCGGCGAAGCCGTCGCCGATCTCCACGCCCTTGACCGCATTGATGGTCATGAGCGCGCGGGCGATGTCGCCGTCGAGCTTGTCATAGATCGGCTCGCCCCAGCCGGCCGGTACGCCCGAGGCGACCACCTCGATGACGGCGCCGACCGACGAGCCCGATTTGCGCACCTCGTCCAGATGCTCGGCGAAGCGCTCGGCCGCGGCCGCATCGGGGCAAAAGAACGGGTTGCGCTCGACCTCGGCCCAGTCCCAGCGGGCGCGGTCGATGGGACGGTCGCCCAGCTGGACCAGGGCGCCGCGGATGGCGATCCCGGGACCCAGGACCCGCCGCGCCACGGCGCCGGCCGCCACCCGCATGGCGGTCTCGCGCGCCGACGAGCGGCCGCCGCCGCGATGGTCGCGGATGCCGTACTTGGCCTGGTAGGTGAAGTCGGCATGGCCCGGCCGGAAGCGGGCGACATTGTCGCCATAGTCCTTGGAGCGCTGATCGACATTCTCGATCACCAGCGCGACCGGGGTGCCGGTGGTCTGGCCCTCGAACACGCCCGATAGGATCTTGACCTGATCGGGCTCGCGGCGCTGGGTGGTGAAGCGCGACTGGCCGGGCCGGCGCTTGTCGAGGAAGCCTTGGATCCAGGCCTCGTCGAGCGGCAGGCGCGGCGGCACGCCGTCGACCACGCAGCCGATCGCCGGGCCGTGGCTCTCGCCCCAGGTGGTGAACCGGAACTGCGTGCCGAAGCTGTTGCCCGCCATGAAGCTCAGACGACCGCGATATCGGGGGCGTCGACCGCCTTCATGCCGACGACATGATAGCCGCAGTCGACATGATGGACCTCGCCGGTGACCGCCGAGGACAGGTCGCTCAGCAGGTACAGCCCGGCGCCGCCGACGTCGTCCAGGGTGACGTTGCGCTTGAGCGGCGCGTTGTACTGGTTCCACTTCATGATGTAGTGGAAGTCGCCGATGCCGCTGGCCGCCAGAGTGCGCACGGGGCCGGCCGATAGCGCGTTGACGCGGATGCCCTGGCCGCCGAGGTCGACCGCCAGGTAGCGCACGCTCGCCTCCAGGGCCGCCTTGGCCACGCCCATGACGTTGTAGTGCGGCATCACCCGCTCGGCGCCGAAATAGGTCAGCGTCAGCAGGCTGCCGCCGGCCGGCATCAGCGCCATCGCCCGCCGGCACACGGCCGTGAACGAGAAGCACGAGATGTCGAGCGTCTGCAGGAAGTTGGCGCGTGTCGTGTCGACGTACTTGCCTTTCAGCTCGTCCTTGTCGGAATAGGCGATGGCGTGAACGATGAAATCAAGCCGGTCCCAGCGCTGGGCGAGCGCCGCGAAGGCGGCATCCAGGCTGGCCTCGTCCGAGACGTCGCAATCGACCACGAAATCCGATCCCAGGCTTTCGGCCAGCGGCTTGACCCGCTTGGCCAGGGCGTCGCCCTGGTAGGTGAAGGCCAAGTCGGCGCCATGGCGTGCCAGGGCCTGCGCGATGCCCCAGCCGAGGGAGCGGTTGTTCGCGACGCCCATGATCAGTCCCCGCTTACCAGCCATCAGCGGGGCCGGGGCAGCCGCAGGTGTGTCCGTCATCCAGTCAGGTTCCTCGGGCTAGGTGGGGGCGGCATCCTAGTGACACGCCGGTGGCGGCACCAAACAGATTTGACTATTCCAGGCCCGCCTTGCGCCGGACGTCGTAGTTGGGGAGCTTGCCCAGAAGGTCGACCAGCCGCGGGTCGGGCTGGTCGGGCAGCATCACCTGCAGCTTGACATACAGGTCGCCGCGACCCCCGGCCGGGGTCGGCACACCCTTGGCCTTGAGCCGCATCATGGTGCCGGTGTTCGAGCCCTTGGGCACCTTGAGCGCGACCCGGCCGTCCACGGTCGGCACCATGACCGTGGCCCCCAGCACCGCTTCGCTCAGGCTGATCGGCAGGACCAGGTGGATGTCCATGTCCTTGCGCTCGAACAGCTTGTGCGGCTCGACCTGGACCTCGATATAGGCGTCCCCCGGCGTGCCGCCGGCGGCACCCGGCTGGCCCTGGCCCTTCAGCCGCAGGACCGTGCCCTCGGCGGTGCCGGGCGGGATCGCGATCTCCAGCGCCCGGCCGTCGGGCAAGGTCAGGCGGCGGCGCGTGCCGAGCACAGCGGACAGGAAGTCGACGGTGACGGAATAGGACACGTCGGCGCCGCGGCGCCGGCCGGCGCCGCCGCGATTCTTGAACATGTCCAGGAAGTCATCGGGATCGACGCCGAAGCCGTGGCTGCGCCCGTTCGCCGCATGGGCGCGCTGGCCGCTGGGCCGGTACGCCCGCTCGGTGCCGTGCATGTCGATCTCGCCGCGGTCGAAGCGGCTGCGCTTGCGCGGGTCGGACAAGAGGTCGTAGGCGGCGGACACGTCCTTGAAGCGCCGCTCGACGGCCTCGTTGCCGGGGTTCAGGTCGGGATGGAGCTGCTTGGCCAGCCGCCGGTAGGCCTGCTTGATCTCATCGGCGTCCGCCGAACGCGGCACACCCAGCAGCTCGTAGGGGTCAGGCATGCGCATCGCCCACCGCGGGACTTGGTTTGATCGAGTGCCGTAGACCACTATGGTTCATATCAATGCTGATCCTGGGACGAATGCGCATGACGGTACGCCGTTGCGGCCGGCCGGCCCAGCGCGTCGATGTCCGACCGGCGGCGCGCCGTGACCTGCCTTGTTGGGTGTTCCATGACTGATGGTTCCGAGACCGACCCGTTCCTTCGATTCGCGCAGTGGTTCGAGGCCGCCCAGGCCGCCGAGCCCAGCGACGCCAACGCCATGACGCTGGCCACCGCGACCCCCGACGGCCGGCCGTCGGCGCGGGTGGTCCTGCTCAAGGGCTTCGATCCTCGCGGCTTTGTCTTCTACACCAATCTGGAGTCGAGCAAGGGCGAAGAATTGCGGGCCAATCCGCATGCGGCCTTGTGCTTCCACTGGAAGTCGACGCGGCGGCAGGTCCGTATCGACGGTCCGGCCGAGCGCGTCAGCGACGCCGAGGCCGACGCCTACTTTGCCAGCCGCCCTTATGGCAGCCGGATCGGCGCCTGGGCGTCGCAGCAGTCGCGACGGCTCGACGACCGCACGACCCTGGAGGCGCGGGTCGCCGAGTTCCAGGCGCGCTGGCCGGAGCCTGGTCCGGTGCCGCGTCCGTCCCATTGGTCAGGCTTCCGGGTCGTGCCGCAGCGCGTCGAGTTCTGGCGCGACATGCCGTTCCGGCTGCACGATCGCCTGGTGTTCACCCGCGACGGCGGCGGCTGGGCGGTCGCGCGGCTCTACCCTTAGGTCCTTTCAGGCCTTAGGTCCTTTCAGGGCGCCGAGGCACGGGTCCGCCGCCCGCCGGCCGGCCGCACCGCGATCGGCCAGGGCAGCGGCGCGCCGAGGGCCGTCGCCACCGCCAGTCCCGACATCAGTGCGTCTTCCGGCAGCCCACTGCCCAGATGGCCGCCGGCATGCCAGGTTCGGCGCTGGCCCTGCAGCCCGTCGACGGCGGCGCGCGCCGCCTCGGCCGTGGCGCCGGGCTGCGGCCGGTCATAGGCGAAGCGGCCATAGACCAGGTCGGGGCTCGGCGGGTTCGGCGGATCGACGGTCAGCAGCAACGGGAGGTGGGTCTCGAGCGCCTGCAGCCGGTTGAGCCACACGGTGACCGACGCCACCCGGTCGCCCGGCTCCTCGGTCCGGTAGTTCCAGGCCGACCAGGTCCGCCGCGACGCCGGCATCAGCCTGGTGTCGCCATGCAGCACGGCCTGCTCTTCGCGATAGGCGAAGCCGCTGAGCACCGCGGCCTCGGCCTCGGTGGGATCGTCCAGCAGCGCCAGCGCCTCGTCGGCATGGCAGGCCAGCACGACATGGTCGAAGCGGCGGGTCGTGCCGGCCGTATCGGCGATGTCGACCCCGTCGACGCGGCGGCGGACGCGGGTGGCGGCCGTGGCCGTCAGCACCCGGGCGTCCAGCGCCTGCAGCAGCCGTTCGGTCCAGGTGCCGCGGCCGCCCGGGACGGCGCGCCAAGCGACGCCGCGGTGGCGGTCGAGCAGGCCATGGGCGTCGAGCGCGCGCACCTGGCCGACCGCCGGCGCCTCGAGCAGCGCCGACGGCGGCTGGCCCTGGATCGCCGACGCCAGCGGCAACAGGTGGTCCTCGACCAGCCCGCGGCCGTAACCCCCGGCTGCCAGCATTGCCCCCAGCGGCATGGCCGGCTGCGGCGGGGCGCGCAGCAAGCGCCGGGCGGCGCGGTGAAAGCGCAACAGGTCGCGCAGCATGCCCAGGAACCGCCGGTCGACCAGGTTGCGGGGCTGGGCGAGCAGGCTCCAGGGCCGGCTGCCATATTCCAGGCGGCCGCGCGGCCGTGCCACCGACAGGGCGAACGATCCGTCGACCGCCGTGGTCGTGACGCCGAGATGCGCCAGCAGCCGGTGCAGGGCCGGATTGGCCGGGCGGCTGTAGGCAAGCCAGCCGGCATCGACAACGACGCTGCAGCCGTCGACCTCGACGGTCGCGCCCTGGGTGTGGCCGCCGACCCGCGGCGCGCGCTCATAGAGAGTCACGCGATGCCGCGTCGCCAGCGTCCAGGTCGCCGTCAGCCCGGCGAGTCCAGCGCCGATGATCGCGATCCTCATGGCGTAGCACTCCGCGGCGCCAGATGGCGGTGCGGGAACCGGGTGACCCGGCTGCGCCCCATCAGGTGGGCGTCGAAGCTGCGCCCCATCAGGCCGCGGATCGCCGGGTCCATCACGTCGAGGCCGCCGGCGTAGGCGCCGAACGCCGGCAGAATGAGGCGGGCGCCGTCGGCGACGAAGCAGCGCGCCGAAATCCGCTGGTCGCGCAGGCGCACGCTGGCCTTGGGATGGAAGTGGCCGGACACTTCGCCGGCCGCTCGCCCGGGCACGGCTTCATGGCGGAAGGTCAGCGGCCCGACCCGAAGATCGGTGCCGCAGTCGCCGCCCCAGGGGCCGCGCGGGTCCGGGTCATGGTTGCCGACGATCCAGGTCCAGGCGACCCCGCCCACCAGCCGGGCCAGGCGGGCCGCCGCCACCGGGTCGATGCGCGATGCCGCCTCGGGATCGTGGAAGCTGTCGCCCAGGGCGATCACCTGCGCCGGACGCAGCCGCGCCACCACGGCTTCCAGCCGCTCGATGGTCGCCAGCGTGTCATAGGGCGGCAGCGGCGTCCCCCGCTGGGCGAAGCTCGACCCCTTCTCCAGATGCAGGTCGGCCACCGCCAGCAAGGCGCGGTCCGGCCACCACAGGGCGCCCGACGGATCGGCCATCAGGTCGGCGCCATTGAGGCGGACGGGCGACGGGATCATGGCGGGCGGCGGCCGAGCGACGTAGAACTGCGAACCATCGACCCTACCAAGAGCCGCCCGGATCTGCCAGATGACCCTGATACGCCCGGCCCGCGACGCCGACGCGCATGCGCTGATCGCCCTCATCGGCGATGTCTATCGCGAGTACCATGGCTGTGTGCTCGACGTCGACGGCGAGATGCCCGACCTCCGGGCGATCGCCAGTGCCTATGACCAGGTTGGTGGCCAGTTCTGGGTCGCCGAAGCCGAGGGCGTGGCGGTCGGCTGCTGCGGCATGGCCGACGCGGCCGCCCGCCCGGGCGGCGGCCGCGGGCAGGAGCTGCATCGGCTGTATGTGGCGGCGCGAGCCCGTCGCACCGGCCTGGCCGGGCGTTTTCTCGATCTGGTCGAGGCCGCGGCCCGGGAGCGGCGCGGGCGGTTCGTGGAGCTGTGGTCGGACTGCCGGTTCGTCACCGCGCATGGCTTCTACCATCGCCGGGGCTATGTGCAGCAGCCCGAGATCCGCATGCTCGGCGATCTGAGCCATACCGCCGAGTACCACTTCTTGAAGTGGCTGCCCCAGGCCGGATAGGCGGAATGTCAGATCGAGCTAGGACAAAATCCTTATTACTCACCTGCGCATCGGTCGACTATCATCACAGTGAAAATATTAACAAACTATTGTCGATGGTGGTCGTTGATCTTTACACGCCCTCGGCATCATTAAGCATTGCCAGAATAACAAGACGAATTGCGGCATGATCGGCGGGATGACGCGGCGACAATGGAGAGGAACAGGCGATGAACCTTGGTACCGAGGCAGAGGGTGGGCGCAGCCCGAGCGAGCGCACCTCGGTCCGGCGGATCTTGCTGGTCGAGGACGAGATCCTGGTCGCAATGCTGCTCGAGGAGATCCTGGCGGACTTGGGCTATGACGTGGTCGGGCCGGTCGGCCGCGTCGACGAGGCGATCGAGCTGGCGAAGACGGCTGCGATCGACGGCGCGATCCTCGACGTCAATCTGGCCGGCCACCATGTCTATGGCGTGGCCGACGCCCTGACCGAGCGGAACATCCCGTACATCTTCGCCACCGGCTATGGCCAGGCCGGGCTGCGCGACGGCTATACCGACCGCCCGGTCCTCAACAAGCCGTTCCGCGCCAACGAGCTCAAGGCCGGCCTGCAAGGCCTGTTCGACAAGCGGTAGGGGCTCCGGCGGCACCGCCCGCCGGTTTCCACGGTCGCCGACCGGGGGCGGTCAGAACAATTCTCCCTGCGTGGCGCGGGCCGGACTTTCGTCGTCCAGGCCGGCCTCGGCGAGCAGGGCCGCCGCGGCCTGGTCGAGCAGCTCGTCCAGAGCGCTGCCCGGAACTTGCTCCTTGCCGATCTCCAGCAGCACCGGCACCGCCAGCGGCGACACCCGGTCCAGGCGGCGGTGGGTGATGCGGCTCTGCACCCGGGCCAGCATGGCGGCCAGGCGCCCGACGTCGGTCAGGCCGCGGGCGGCGTCGGCGCGGGTGGCGCGCAGCAGGACATGGTCGGGCTGGTGGCGGCGCAGCACGTCATAGATCAGGTCGGCGCTGAAGGTGACCTGGCGGCCGGTCTTCTCCAGCCCCGGCAGGCGCCGCTCGATCAGGCCGGCGATGACGGCGACGGTCCGAAAGATCCGCCGCAGCATCGACGAGTCGTCCATCCAGGCTTCCAGGTCGTCGCCGAGCATGTCCTGGTCGAACAGGCCGTCGATGTCGCGCGCCGGCCGCAGCGACCAGGCCGCCAGGACATAGTCGGTGGCAACGAAGCCCAGCGGTCCCAGCCCGGCCCGCTCCATGCGCCGGGTCAGCAGCATGCCCAGGGTCTGGTGGGCGTTGCGGCCTTCGAAGCAATAGGCGACCAGGTATTCCCGGCCGCCGCGCGGGAATGTCTCGACCAGCAGGCCGTCGGCGCGCGGCAGCACCGAGCGCCAGCGCTGCAGGTCCAGCCAGGTGCGCACGACGGCAGGCAGTGCCGGCCATTGCCGCGGATCGGCCAGGATGGCGCGAACGCCCTCGGCCAGATATGTGGAGAGCGGCAGCCGGCCGCCCTCATAGGCCGGCACCTTGGGCGTGTCGCCGGCGGCGCGGGTGACCTCGGCGGTGGTCTGGCGCAGCCCCTCGAAGCGCAGCAGCTGGCCGGAGAAGACGAAGCTGTCGCCGGGCAGCAGGCCCTGGATGAAGGTCTCCTCGACCTCGCCCAGCACCGGGCCCCGACGCAGCTGGACCTTGATCATGGTCGCTTCGACGATGGTGCCGACATTCATTCGGTAGCGCCGGATGACGTCCGCTCCGGCGGCTTCGACCAGGCCGTCGGCGCGGCGGAACAGGCGGCGGAAGCGGTCGTAGGCGACCAGGGCATAGCCGCCGGTGGCGACGAACTCGACGACGTCGTCGAAGGTCGCGCGGTCGAGGCCGGCATAGGGTGCGGCCTGCCGGACCTCATGGTACAGCCGGTCCGGATCGAACGGGCCGGCGCAGGCCGTGCCCAGCACATGCTGGGCCAGCACGTCCAGGCCGCCGGGGCGCGGCGGGTCGCCGTCCAGCCGGCCGGCCGCGACGGCCGAAATGGCGGCGCGGCACTCCAGCACTTCGAACCGGTTGGCCGGGACCAGGAGCGCCCGGCTGGGCTCGTCGAGACGATGGTTGGCCCGCCCGATGCGCTGGATCAGCCGGCTGGCGCCTTTCGGCGCGCCCAGCTGGATCACCAGGTCGACCGCGGCCCAGTCGATGCCGAGGTCGAGCGAGGCGGTGGCGACCACGGCGCGCAGGCGGCCGGCCGCCATCGCCGCCTCGACCTTGCGCCGCTGCTCGGCGGCCAGGCTGCCGTGATGCAGGGCGATCGGCAGGGTCTCGTCGTTGCCGTGCCATAGCGCCTGGAACACCAGCTCGGCCTGGGCGCGGGTGTTGACGAACACCAGGGTGGTGCGGTGCTGGCGGATCGCGGCATAGATCTCCGGGATCGCGTGCAGGCCCATATGCCCGGCCCACGGCAGGGGCGCGGCCGGCTCCAGGATCGCGATCTGCGGCGGCGCGCCGCCGCGGCCCTCGATGCGCGCCACGGTCCCGTCGGCGGCGCCGGTGGGCGACAGGAAGGCCTCCAGGGCGGCCGGGTCAGCCACCGTCGCCGACAGTCCGACCCGGCGCAGGCTGGGGCTGAGACGGCCCAGGCGGGCGAGGCCGAGCGCCAGCAGGTCGCCGCGCTTGGTACCGGCCAACGCGTGCAGCTCGTCGATGATGACCGTGCGGGTCTCGGCGAACAGCTCGGCTGCATCCGGCAGGCTCAGCATCAGGGCCAGGCTCTCCGGGGTGGTGAGCAGGACCTGCGGCGGCGCCGTCCGCTGGCGCTGCCGCTTGTGCGCCGGGGTGTCGCCGGTCCGGGTCTCGGCGCGAATCGCCAGGCCCATCTCGGCGACCGGCTGCTCCAGGTTGCGGTGCACGTCGACCGCCAGGGCCTTGAGCGGCGACAGGTACAGGGTGTGCAGCCCGGCCGTCGGCTGCCGCGCCAGCTCGATCAGGCTCGGCAGGAAGCCCGCCAAGGTCTTGCCGCCGCCGGTCGGCGCGATCAGCAGCGCCGAGCGGCCCTGGGCCGCCGCGTCCAGCAACGCCAGCTGATGGGCGTGGGGCCGCCAGCCGCGGCTCCGGAACCAGGCGGGAAAGGGCGGCGGCAGGTCCATCGCCCGCAGGATAGGGCTGAGACACAACAGCGCAATGCGCCGCGGCTCGGCCTACCGCTTGGCCTAAGCATGACGGTTTAATGCTTTCGTAACCGTGCCATGGCGTTTATGTTGCACTGCAGCTGAACTCGGGTAAGGCCGAGAATCGTCCGGAGGTGGCTTGCCATGTCGCCTTACTTCGCCACCCACGCTGGCCTGCTCCAGTACGTGGCGCGCGAGTTCTCGGAGCTGGCGACCGCCGATTCGTCGGAAGGCCGCAAGCTGGCCATCTATGCTGCGATCCTGGAGCGCATGGTCGCCGACCTGGTGCCCACCGCCGGCATCGCCACCGAGGATGCGCCCCAGTCCTGATCAGGGTTGAACCCAAGGCGGCGCACACGCCACTCTGCGGTCCCGCGCAGCAGGGGTGACCGTCATGCGAATCCGCGCCGTCCTGTCGTGCCTTGCCTTGGCTTTCGCCGCCGGGCCGGCTCACGCTGCCAGCCCGATCATTCCGATCCTGGCGCCGCTGACCGGCTTCCTGGCGCTGGAAGGCAGCAGCCAGCGCAACGGCGCCCAGATGGCCCTGGCCGAGGCGCCGGCCGGTCTTGGCGTCGCCGGCCCGGTGATCGACACCGGCACCGCGCCCGAAGCGGCGGTCAACGCCTTCGAGCGCGCCATTGGCGCCGGCGGGGTGGCGGCGGTGGCCGCACCGATGCTGGGCACCCAGATGCTGGCGCTGCTGCCGCTTGCGGCCGACGACAAGATCCCGCTGATCACGATCAGCGGCACGGCTAAGCTGACCGAAGCGGGCAATCCCTGGATTTTCCGCTTCTTTCCCAGTGATGCGCTGGTCAAGGTGGCGCATGCCCGCTACCTGGTCGAGGAAGTCGGCGCCAAGCGGGTGGCGGTGGTCTACCAGACCACCGCCTATGGCCAGGGCGGCCGCGAAGTGCTGCTCAAGGCGCTGGCCGTGCGCGGCGCCGAGGTGGTGTTCGACGAGGGTGTCGATGTCGGCGTGCGCGACCTGCTGCCGGTGATCGAAAAGCTGCGGGCGGCCAAGCCCGATGCGGTGGCGCTGCATCTGCACGCGCCGTCGACTGCGCTGTTCGTCCGCCAGGCCGCCGCGGCCGGGCTGGGGCTGCCGATCGTCGCCGGGTCCGCGATGCACCAGCCGTCGACAGCAGCCCTGGTCGCGCCGCCGGACCTCAAGGGCGTATGTGCCGAGACCGCGGCCTCGCCGATCTCCGGCGGCTCGCCGGCCATGGAGCAATGGGTGGCACGCTATCGCACCCGCTTCCAGGCCGAGCCCGACGCCTACGCGCTCAGCGAATATGACGGCATCAAGATGCTGCTGGGCGTGCTGGCGGCGGGCGCCGACCGGCCCGAAGCGGTGCGTGCCGCGCTGGCATCCGGCCGCTTTGACGGCCTGGGCGGGGTCTACCAGTCGGACGGCAAGGGCAACATGAGCCGCAGCGCGGTGATTGTGTGCTATGACGGCACCAGCCGCATCCCCCATGTGGTGAAACGCTACGACGACCTGGCGCCGCCCGCGTAAGATGCTGGCCCAGCTCCTGGTGAGCGCGGCCGCCCTGGGGGCCGCCTACGCCCTCGCCGCGCTCGGCTTCGTGCTGGTGCTGGCCGCAACAGGCGCGGTCAATTTCGCCCAGGGCGAGCTGGTGGTTGCCGGCGGACTGGTCGCCGTGGCGCTGGCGTCGCGGCTCGGCTGGCCGATGCCGCTGGTGATGCCGCTGGTGGTCGGCGCCGTGGCCCTGCTGGGCGTGGCGATCGGCGGGATCGCCTATTGGCCGCTGCGCGACCGTCCGGCCGATGCCGTGTTCGTCAGCACCATCGCCGCCGCAACCCTGATCGAATCAGGCGCCCAGCATCTGTTCGGCCCCGAGCCGGTGGTCGTGCCGCCGCTGGCCGGCGCCGGCGCCCTGCAGATCGGCGGACTCGCGGTCGGGCGCCAGCCCCTGGCCACGATCGCCGTGTCGCTGCTGCTGATCCTGGGAGTCCAGGCGCTGCTGCACGGGACCCAGCTCGGCCGGCGGCTGCGCGCCGCGGCGCAGGATCGCGCCATGGCGGCGGCGATCGGGGTCCCGGTGGCCGCCATGACGGCGCTCAGCTTTGCACTCGCGGCAGGGCTCGCCGGCGCCACCGGGCTGCTGCTCGGCGGCAGCTTCTTCATCAGCCCGGGTGACGGCAGCAGCTGGATGGTCAAGGCCTATATCGCGACGGCGATCGGCGGCTGGGGCAGCGTGCCGGGCGCCGTACTCGGCGCCGCGCTGGTGGCGCTGGTCGAGGTGCTGTATCCCGCGCTGCCCGTGCTGCGCCCGGGCCTCGGCCCCGACTGGCTGTTCAGCCAGACCGCGGCGGCGGTGCTGCTGTACGCCGTGCTGGTGGCGGTGCTGATGGTGCGGCCGCGCGGCCTGCTCGGCGAGCCGATGCGCAGCCGCGCGTGACCGGCACTCTATGGCCGGTCCGAACCGGCGCCCTGCGGCCGGTGCTGGCGGTCGGCGCGGCGCTGCTGGCGGCGTGGCCGATCCTCGACGGCACACCCTACGGGCTGCGGCTGGCCACCCTGGCCGGGATCTACACGCTGCTGACGCTCGGCTACCAGCTGGCCTACGGCCAGGCCGGCCTCCTGTCCTTGTGCCAGGCGGCGTTCTTCGGCCTCGGCGGCTACGTGGCGGCGCTGCTGGCGACGGATCTCGGCTGGGACGGGATCCTGACGCTGCCGGCCGCAATGCTGGCACCCGCCCTGCTGGCGGCCATCGCCGCGGGTCCGGTGCTGCGCTTGGGCAGCCATTATGTGGCGTTGGCGACGCTGGCGATCGCGCAGATCCTGCTGCTCGGCGCCGTCCAGTGGCAGGATCTGACCGGCGGGGCCAACGGCCTGGCCGGAATTCCGGCCCTGCGGCTGTTCGGCGGCCGGATCACCCCGGGGTGGCCGCTGCTGGCGACGGTGTGGGCCGCGGCCGCGGGCAGTCTGGCCATCCTGGCGTGGCTGCTCGGCGGGCGGATCGCGGCCCAGGCGGCGCTGCTGCGGACGGCACCCCTGGCTGCCGCCGCCATCGGCGTGCCGGGTCGGCGGCTGCGGGCCCGGCTGTTCATCGGCAGCGCCGGCCTCGCCGGGCTGGCCGGGGCCTTCTACGCCCACGCCCAGCGCGTCGTCTCGCCCGATGCCCTGAGCTTCCCGACCATGGTCGCGTGCCTGACCATGACCGTGCTGGGCGGGCGCGGACGGCTGGCCGGCGCGCCGGCCGGGGCCCTGGTGGTGGTGCTGTTGCCCGAGCTGCTGCGCGGGCTCGAAGGCTGGGCGACGCCGGCCTTCGCCGCGCTGCTGCTGACCGCGGTCCTGGCCGCGCCCGACGGCATCGTGGGGCGCCTGGCGGCCTGGCTGCCGGAGCCGCCGCCGCGGCTGCCGGCGGCGGCCGACTGGCGCCCGGACTGCCGGCCGGCGGCCCTGGCGGTGCGCGGATTGGCCAAGCGTTTTGGCGGCGTGGTCGCGCTCGCCGGCGTCGACCTCGACATCGCCGCCGGCGAGCGGATCGGGCTGATCGGCGCAAATGGCTCGGGCAAGACGACGCTGGCCAACCTGATCAGCGGCTTCGAGGCCGCCGACGCCGGTGCGATCCGACTGGGCGCGTGCGACCTCGGCCGGCTGCCGGTGTCCCGGCGGGCGCGCGCCGGGGTCGGGCGCACCTTCCAGACGGCGGCGCTGGTGGCGGAGCAGAGCGCCGTCGACGCGGTCGCCATGGCCCGACCCGGGGCCTGGCTGGCGGCGCGTGCGGTGGCCCTGGCGGCGTTGGGGGCGGTCGGGGCCGGCGACCTCGCCGGACGGCTGGTCGCCAGCCTGGCACCGGCCGAGCGGCGCCGGGTCGAGATCGCCCGGGCCCTGGCGCTGGAGCCGTCGCTGCTGATCCTGGACGAGCCGGCGGCCGGCCTCGGCCCCGACGCCGCGGCCGAGTTGGCCCGGTACCTGGTGGCCCTGCCGCCGACGCTGTCGCTGCTGGTCATCGAGCACGACTTGGCGTTCCTGTCGGCCGTGGTCGACCGCCTGGTCTGCCTCGACGCCGGGGCGGTGGTGGCCGCCGGTCCGACCGCGTCGGTGCTGGCCGATCCGCAGGTGCGCCGCGGCTATCTGGGCGTGGCATGACCGGGTTGGCCATCGCAGGGCTGACCGTGCGCTACGGCGCCGTCCAGGCCGTACAGGAGCTGACCCTGGCAGTGCCGTTCGGCACCGTCGTCGCGCTGATCGGGGGCAACGGTGCCGGCAAGAGCAGCGCCTTGGCCGCGATGATGGGGCTGGTGCGCCATGTCGGCCGCGTGACGCTGGGCGATCGGGATTTGTCCGGTCTGGGCACGGCCGCCCGCGTGCGCGCCGGGCTTGCCTATGCCCCGGAAGGCCGGCGGCTGTTTCCAGGCCTGACCGTGGTCGAGACCCTGGCGGCGGCGAGCCGGCGCGGCCCCGCCGACCGCCGCGCCCGGATCGACGCCATGCTCGCCCGCTTTCCGGACTTGGCCCGGCGCCGCACCGCCCGGGCCTGGGCGCTGTCGGGCGGGCAGCAGCAGCTCTTGTCGCTGGCCCGGGCGCTGATGACCGAGCCCAAGGCGCTGCTGCTGGACGAGCCGCTGCAGGGCCTGAGCCCGGCGATGGGCGAGCGGGTCGCGGCCACGGTCGCCGAGATCACTGCCGCTGGCATCGCGGTGCTGGTCGCCGAGCCGGCACCCGGGCCGTGGCCGGTCGCGACGCGCTGGGCCATGGCCGGCGGGATCGCCGCGCCGCAGGCGTGACGGGCCGCCTGTGGCAACCGCGGCGGGGCTTCCGTAGACTTGTGCCGAACCTTCGAGGGGACTCCCGAATGTGCCGGATTGCCAAGGCCGCCGTCATCGCGGCCGGGGTCGCCGCGATGCTGGTCCTGTCCGACCCTGTGTCGGCGCAGGACATCGGCAAGGCGGTCAAGGTCGTCAACCTGGTCTACCGCAACGGCCTGAGCAATCGGCTGCAGGCCAACGGCAGTGTCGGCTACAACGAGCAGATCTCGACCAAGAAGGACAGCGCCACCCAGCTCGCCTTCGTCGACGGCAGCACGCTCTCGATCGGCGCCGATGCCGACGTGCTGCTGGACAACATGGTGTTCAATCCCAGCGGCCAGGTCCTGGGCGGGGTCGCGCGTGTCACGGCCGGGGTCCTGCGCTTCGCCGGCGGCCCCGGGCGCAAGAACCTGAGCTTTGAGACACCGAGCGCGACCATCGGCATCCGCGGCACCCAGTTCAACCTGGTCGTGTCGTCCGGCAGCACCGAGATCGAAGTCACCGAAGGGGTGGTGCAGATCACCGCCGGCGGCATCACCACCGCCCTGCCGGCGCCGCTTTATGCCGTGATCCGGCAGGGTGGCGGCGCGGTCCAGGGCCCGGTGCCCGCCAGCTTCCGGCAGCAGATCGTCGGCGTCGACCGCATGCTCGGCCTGCAGGCCGCCGTCGCGCCGCCACCGGCGGCCGTGACCGCGGACAGCGAGACGGTGTCGCAGGGCGGGCGACTCCTGGGCCGTCTGTTGCATCGGCCCGACGGCCGGATCGACGCGCTGGACAGCTCCGAGCATCTGCGCGGCCGCTATGACCCGGCCCGCAATGTCACGGTCGACCAGGTCGGGCGCGTGATCGGCCAGGGCGACCTGACACGGGCGCTGCTCGGCGCGCGTTAATGCGCCAACGGGGCCGGGGCTGCGCTATCATGCGTGGTGCTGCCCGTGATCCCGGAGGCGTTCCCGCATGACCAGCGCAATCCTGGGCATCGACCACATCCAATTGGCGATTCCCGTCGGCGGCGAGGCCGCGGCCCGCCGGTTCTACGCCGGCGTGCTGGGCCTGACCGAGGTCGAGAAACCGCCGGAGCTGGCCGGGCGCGGCGGCGCCTGGTTCGAAGCCGGCGCCATCCGCCTGCATCTTGGCGTGGAGCACGAATTCCATCCGGCCCGCAAGGCCCATCCGGCGTTCGACGTCGCCGGGCTCGCCGAGATCGTCGCGCGCGCCCGCGCTGCCGGCTATTTCGCCGAGGAGGACGAGATGCTCCCCGATGTCCGCCGCGCCTTCCTGGCCGACCCGTTCGGCAACCGCATCGAGCTGATCGAAGCGACGCGCTGACGCGGGCCGAAATCTAGCCCTCGATCAGCGGCACGTGGGGAGCGGCGTTGCGGGGCAGCAGACCGCTGAGCCGGGGATCGGGCTCGACCTCGATCGCGGTGGCGTAGGGGGCGAAGCCCGAGCGGATATAGAACGGCAACGCCGCCTGCGAGTCGGCGGTGCAGGTGTGGACCCAGAACCGGCCGATCGGCCGCGACCAGGCCTTGTCGATTGCGGCCGCCATCAGGTAGCGCCCCAGCCCCTGGCCGACCGCCTCGGGAACCAGCCCGAAATAGGCGAGCTCGCACTCGCCGGGATGCCGGAAGTCCAGCTCCAGCAGTCCGGCGAACTGGCCGGCACGACGCAGCACGTGGACCTCGACCAGCGGGTCGTGGAGGATCGCGCGCAAGGCGTCGTCGGACAGCCGCAGACGCGAGATCCACAGCCAGTCGCCGCCGACCGCCCGGAACCAGTCGCGGTACCCGGTCAGCGCGGGGGCCGGGCAATGCTCCAGCGTGACGCCTGGTTCGGCCGTCGGCACCGGCCGGACCGGTGGCCGCGCTCGCATCTCCAGATAAGTCACCACCGAGGCCAGGTGGCCGGCGGGAACCGGCCAGGCGCCGGGGGGGAGCGGACTGGTCATGGGGTATCGGCCGTTTCGAGCAGCGCCAGCAGCCCGGCCAGCAGCTTCGTGGGGGAGGGCGGGCAGCCTGCGATGTGCAGGTCGACCGGCAGCACCGCGGCGACCCCGCCCGCCACCACCGGGCTGGCGGCGAAGCAACCGCCGTCGGCGGCGCAGGCGCCCGAGGCGATCACCCATTTCGGCGCCGGCATCGCGGCATAGGTCCGGCGCAGCGCCTCGGCCATGTTGGCGGTGACCGGTCCGGTCGCCAGCAGCACGTCGGCGTGGCGCGGCGAGGCCGCGAATTTGATGCCGAACCGTTCCAGGTCGTAATAGGGGTTCGACAGCGCGTGGATCTCCAGTTCGCAGGCGTTGCAGCTGCCGGCGTCGACATGGCGGATGGTCAGCGCCCGGCCGAGCCGCGCGCGATAGCCGGTTGCGACCGCCTTGGCCAGCTCGTCCCGGCCCACGGGTTCGGGCGCCCGGACGGCGACGGGACGGCTCAGCAGATTGCGCGCGATCAGCCGCCACATCGGCTACAGGTCCACGCCCGAATAGGACCCGTTGATGCTTTTGTTGATCAGCGGGAAGTCAGCTACGATGTTGCCCTCGATCGCGGCCTCGATCAACGGCCAGTGGAACCAGGATGGGTCGCGGTGGTGGGCGCGGGCGACCGTCCCGTCGGGGGCCAGCCGCACCCAGGCCAGCACGTCGCCGCGGAAGCCCTCGACCAGGCCGACGCCCTCGCCGGTTCCGGCCGCCGCCAGCGGCACCCGCACCGGGCCGTCCGGCAGCTCGGCCAGCAGGGCGCCGACCAGCGCCAGGCTGTGGCCGATCTCGGCCAGGCGCACCAGCACCCGGGCATGGACGTCGCCCTCCGTGCGCACGGCCAGCGGCGGCGGCAGGACGTCATAGGGCGGCAGCCCACAGTGCCGCGCATCGAAGCCACGGTCGCTGGCGCGGCCGACATAACCGCCCGCGGCGAAACGCCGCGCCAGTCCGGCGCCGATGATGCCGGTGCCGATGGTCCGGTCGAGCAGCGACGGCTTGGTCTCGTAGACCCGGCGGAAGTTGAGCAGGGCGGCCTCCAGGGCGGGCCGCAGCGCCGCGATCGCCTGGACGCCGGCAGGATCCAGATCGATCGCCAGGCCCCCGGGCACGACCGTATCCATCATCAGGCGATGGCCGACCAGCGCCTCGCACAGCCGCAGCACCTGCTCGCGGCAGCGTCCGCCTTCCATGTGCAGCAGCGGGAAGGCGCAGTCATTGGCGATGGCGCCGGCATCGTTGAAGTGGTTGGCGACGCGCTCCAGCTCCAGCAGCACGGCGCGCAGCACCACGGCGCGCGGCGGCACGGCGGTGCCGGTCGCCTGTTCGACGGCCTGGGCGAAGGCCCAGCCATGGGCGACCGTGCTGTCGCCCGAGATCCGCGCCGCTAGCCGGGCCGCCGCCTCAGGCGCCTGGCCTGCCATCAGCGCCTCGGTGCCCTTGTGGGTGTAGCCGAGCCGCGCCTCCAGCCGGACGACGGTCTCGCCCTGGGCGTGGAAGCGGAAATGTCCGGGCTCGATGGTGCCGGCGTGGACCGGCCCGACCGGGATCTGATGGAGATCCCGTCCCTCCACCGGCAGGATCGGATAACGCTGGGTCGCGATCAGCCGGCTGTGCGGCCAGGCGCCGTGGTCGAGCCACGGGCGGCGGTCGGGGCCGTCGGTGCTGATCAGGCCGTGGAGGTCGGCGATCGTCCGCTCCAGCCGGATGGCGCTGGGCCGGACATGGCCGAGGCTGGCGAAGCCGCCGTCGGCGCACGCATGGCTGGCGAGCGCGAAGCGGCCGTCTGCGGGGTCGCGCAGGGCGGCGTGCAGGGTCTGGCCATCGGCCCACAGCCCGGTCAGCTCCCAGTCCTGATGGCGCAGCGCCTCGACCAGCGCCGCCCAGCCGGCGCCGTCGAGCCGATGCCGCGGCCACGGCGTGCGGGCCGCCAGCGGCGCCGCGGCCAGCCAGTCGACCAGGCCGGTCATCCCAGCAGCCTCGCCACCGTCTGGAAGTAATCGGCCAGGGCGTGGGGGAACGCGACGCCGGCGATCAGGACCAGGCCCAGATGCAGGTATAGCGGCACCGTGGTGCTGGCCGGCACCACCAGGGTGTCGGACCGGGTCGGCGGTCCGAAGGCGATCGCCTGCAGCCGCAGGACCAGCGCCGCCAGCGCCACCAGCAGCCCGATGCCCAGCGGCACCGCCAGCAGCGGCTGGACCGGGATGGCTGCGGTCACGACCAGGAACTCCGACAGAAACAGGCCGAACGGCGGCAGGCCGGCGATCGCCAGCACGGCCAGAACGAAGCCCCAGCCGAGCACCGGGTGGCTGGCGGTCAGGCCGCTGAGTTCGGCCATCTTCTGGGTGCCCTTCACTTGGGCGATGCGGCCGACCGAGAAGAAGATCGCCGACTTGGTCAGGCTGTGCATGGCCATGTGGACCAGGCCGGCGAAGCTGGCGAGCGGGCCGCCGAGGCCGAAGGCGAACACCGTGATGCCCATGTGCTCGATCGAGGAATAGGCGAAGAAGCGCTTGATGTCGCGCCGCCGGTACAGCATCAGCCCGGCGAACAGCAGCGAGCCCAGCCCCAGGCCGATCATCAGCGGCCCGGGCGCCAGCGCATGGCCGTTGGCGGTCAGCAGCATCTTGAAGCGCAGCAGGGCATAGAGGGCGACATTGAGCAGCAGCCCGGACAGCACCGCCGAGATCGGCGTCGGGCCCTCGGCATGGGCGTCGGGCAGCCAGGCGTGCAGCGGCGCCAGGCCGACCTTGGTGCCGTAGCCGACCAACAGGAACACGAAGCCGAGGTTGAGCACATCGGCGGCCATGCGGCCGGCCTGGGCGTGCAGGTTGGTCCAGGCCAGCGCCGCCAGCCCGTCGCCGAGCTGGGCGGCGCCGGCCAGATAGACCACGACGGTCCCGAACAGGGCCAGCGCGATGCCGACCGAGCCCAGGATGAAGTATTTCCAGGCGGCCTCGATCGCCTCGCGGGTGCGGTAGAGGCTGACCATCAGCACCGTGATCAGGGTCGCGGCCTCGACCGCAATCCAGATGAGACCCAGATTGTTGGCCACCAGGGCCAGCAGCATCGCTGCGGTCAGCAGCTGGTACATGGCGTGGTAGATTCGTAGCGCCAGCGGGCTCAGGCGTTGGATCGCGACTTCGTGGCCGACATAGCCGGCGCTGAACACCGCCGTGGTCGCCGCGACCAGGGCGGTCAGCACGGCGAAGTAGCCGTTGAAGTCGTCGATGAAGAACAGGGGCGTGGTCGGCGGCGGCGCGAGCAGCAGCAGCACCGCCAGCCCGGCGGTGGCGACCGAGGCGGCGGCGTTGGCGACCGCGCCGATCCGCCAGTCGCCGACACAAGCCAGGACCACGGCCACGGCGGTCGGCAGGATGACCAGGAGCGCCGGCGACATCACTCGCCCTCGCCGCGGAAGCGCTCGAGCCGGGACAGGTCCAGCGAGTCGAAGCGCTCGCGGATCCGGAAGAAGAACAGCCCGAACAAGGTGACGGCGATCAGCACCAGGAACGCGACCCCGACCTCGACCACCAGCGGCATGCCGCGCACGCCGATGGCCGCCAGGCTGACGCCGTTCTCCAAGGCCATGAAGCCCATGACCTGGCTGATCGCGTTGCGCCGCGTCACCATCACCAGGAGGCCCAGCAGCACCACCGACAGGGCGACGGCCAGGTGCTCGCGCACCAGCCCGCCGGCGGTCGCCTCGACCGGGCGCACCAGCAGCACGGCCAGCGCCACCAGGCCGACGCCGGCCAGCATGGTGAAGCCGACCCCAAGGGCGGTCTCGACGGTGTCCCGGGCATCCAGGCGCCGGATCAGCCAATAGAGGCCGATCGGAATCGCGGTGGCCTTGAGGCTCCAGGTGACCAGGGCGGTGATGATCAGCTCGGGCTTGCCGTAGCTGACGGCCGCCCACGCCGCCGCACCGCCGACCGCCGCGGCCTGGATCGCATAGACGTTGATCATGCCGTGCAGCCGGCGCTGATAGAGGAGGGCGAAGCCGGCCAGCAGGGCGGTCGCCACGATCAGATGGGCGATGGCATAGGACAGGGTCGCCATCGCTAGACCAGGGCCGAGATCAGGCGGAACAGGGTCGCGAGCAACCCCAGCAGCAAGGCGCCGCCCAGAAATTCGCCGACCCGGAACACCCGCATCTTGGCCAGCGTGGCCTCGAACAGGGCCAGCAGGGTGCCGCCGACCGCCAGCTTGGCCGCCCAGGCGACGGCGCCGGGCAGGGCCAACAAGGGCGCGTCCGGGCCGGCCACGGTCCACGGCACCCAGATGGCGCCGACCAGCGACAGGTACAGGACCAGGCGCACCATCTGGGTCATCTCGACCAGCGCCAGGTACCAGCCCGAATATTCCAGGGCCATGGCTTCGTGGACCATGGTCAGCTCCAGATGGGTCGCCGGGTTGTCGATCGGGCCGCGGCCGTTTTCGGCCAGGCCGACCATCAGCAGGGCGATCAGCGCCAGCGCCAGCGACACGTCGATGGTGCCGTGCTGGGTGGCCGCGATCAGCGGTCCGAATCCGGTCGAATGGCCGACCAGCGACACGGTGACGATGACCATCAGCATCGCCGGCTCGGCCAGCGCGCCGATCATCATGTCGCGGCTGGCGCCGATGCCGCCGAAGGCGGTGCCGACATCGAGCCCGGCGAGGGCCGTGGCCACCCGGGCGGCGGCCAGCAGGCCGACCAGCACGATCAGGTCGGCGCCGCCGGCGGTGGCCAGGTCGGTGCTGAAGGTCGGCACCGCAGCACTGGCCAGCCAGACCAGGATGAACGCGACAGGCGGCGCGGCCAGGAACAGCGGCGAGGCCGACTCGGCGATCACCGGCTGCTTGCGCATCAGGCGCGCCAGGTCGCGGTAGGGCTGCAGCGGCGAGGGTCCGATGCGGCCGAGCGCCCGCGCCTTGACCCGCCGGACCAGGCCGGTGACCAGCGGCGCCACCGCCGGCACCAGCGCCAGCTGCAGCGCCAGGAACAGGATGCCGGTCACGTCGCCACCACGACCAGGATCAGCAGGATCAGCAGCATGCCGGCGCTGAACGTCAGGTAGCGGCGGATCGACAGGAACTGCAAGGGGTTGAGCCGGTCGGACAGGCCGAGCACCAGTCGCGCCGGCGGCAAGTAGAGCAAGCGCCAGACCCGGTCGCCCAGGACCACCTCCAGGCGCGCCGGCCCGACCGCGCCTGGAGGTGGCATGGCAACGGTCTCCTGGGCTTCGAGCACGGTGCCGAACATCCGCCTGACCGGTTGGCCGAAGCTGGCCGGGCCATACTGGGTCGCGGGCCCGGCGTCGGGCGTCCCGCAATCCCAGGCTGGGCCGCGGATCGGCGCCGGCACCCGGCTGCGGACGAGCCACAGGCCCAGGATCAGGACCAGGGCGCCGGCGAGCAGCGCCAGGCCGAGCGGCGCGTAGCCGCCGGCGATCCCGGGCGCCACGGCCACCCAGTCGATCTGCTGGGGCCCCTGGAGCAGCTGCTCGATCGCCGGCCGGATGACCCACAGCCCCAGGCCCGGCACCAGCCCCAGCAGCCCGCAGGCGGCCGCCAGCGCAGTCAGCGGCCCGGTCATGACCGCCGGCGGATCGCCGGCCGCCGCGGCCTCCGGGCTGCGCGGCCGGCCCAGGAAGGCGATGCCGAACAGCCGGACGAAGCACACCGCGGCCAGGCCGGCGGCCAGGGCCAGCAGCGTGCCGACGAAGGGCACGCCCAGGCGCAGCAGCGGCTGAGGCAGGTCGGGGCTGGCCAGGATCGCCTGGAAGGTCAGCCATTCCGACAGGAAGCCGTTGAGCGGCGGCAGGCCGGCGGCGGCCAGGGCGGCGACCAGGGCCACGCCGGCGATCTTGGGCATGCGCCTGATTAGCCCGCCATAGGCTGCCAGGTCGTCGCTCCCGACCGCGTGCATGGTCGCGCCCGAAATGCAGAACCACAGGGTCTTGAACAGCGCGTGGTTCAGCGCATGCAACAGGCCGGCGGCGAGCGCCAGCGCCGCCGCTGGTGCCAGCCCGAACGCCCGGTAGACCAACGCCAGGCCAAGCCCGATCGCGACCACCCCGACATTCTCGACGGTCGAGAAGGCGAGCAGACGCTTGAGGCCGGGCTCGACCACGGCCTGCATCAGCCCGAGGACCGCGCCGAGGCCGCCGGCGACCATCAGCGCCGCGCCGATCCCCCATGGCTGCGGTGCCGCCAGGTCGAACAGCAGGCGCACCAGCCCGTAGAGCGCGACCTTGGTCATGACGCCGCTCATCAGCGCCGACACCGGTGCCGGCGCGGCCGGATGGGCCAGCGGCAGCCAGGCATGCAGCGGCACCAGGCCAGCCTTGGAGCCGCAGCCGACCAGGGCCAGGCCACCGATCGCCGCCGCCAGCCACGGGCCCCGGCTGGCCGCCCGCAGGGTGGCGAACCCGTAGTCGCCGGTGCCCCCGGCGAGCAGCCCGAAGGCCAGCAGCAGGCACATCGTACCGATCCCGGCCATGGCCAGGTAGACCAGGCCAGCCCGGGGCGTGTCGGGCTTGCGATGGTTGGCCAGCACCAGCGCCCAGGACGCCAGCGACATGCTCTCCCAGCTGGCCAGGAAGGTGAAGGCGTCGTCCGCCAGGACGACCAGGGTCATGGCGGCGAGGAACAGCGGATAGGCGGGCAGGATCCGCTGCGGCTCCGGCTCGTGCGCGACATAGCCCAGGGCGAAGACGCTGGTCGCGGCGGCGGGGGCATGCAGGATCAGCAGGAACACCGCCGACAGGCCGTCCAGGCGCAGGCGCATCGGCAGCCAGGGCAAGCCCACCGGCAGGGTCAGGGCCGCGTCGCCGCCGAGGCCGATCCGGGCCAGGGCGATCAGCGCCACCGCTGCGGAGATCACGGCCGCGCCGCCCAGCACGCCGACCGGGCGCCGGTGCCCGGGGAGGAGCAACGCCGCTGTGCCAGCCAGCAGGTAAGCGATAACCGCGGCGATGACCAGGGCGGGTCCGGCTTGCGTCATCAATTCCCGCGCTCGATCGCGATCCCTCGAACCCTGATGGTCGGCCCGTAGCCGCCTGTCCAGTAAGGGAAAACGCGGATCGACGGGCGGTCACGCCTCGGCTAGGCGCGGCTCGCGGACCGGGTGGGACAGGCGGAAGGCGGCGCGGGTCCGCCCGACCAGCCGCGTGGCGTTACCGCTGACCGGCAGGTAGCTGCGCAGATGCAGCCAAAACCACGGATTGACCAGGCCCTGTCCCTCGACCCGGCGCGCCCATTTGTGGGCGCGGCCGGCAGCGCGGCGCAGGGCCTGCCGGCGATAGCGGCCGTCGAGATCGGGATGGTCGCGCAGGAAGTAGTGCAGGGTGGCGTTCAAGTCGTGCAGCATCTGCTGCTTCGAGCCCGGGCCGTGGAGCTGGCCCGGGCGCCGGGGTGCGGCCCAGCTGGCGGCCTCGGCCAGCGCCACCGGCCATTTGCGCGCGATGCGCAGAAGCGGGCTGGCGTGGGGCAGGAACACGCGCTCGTCGCAGCCGCCGACTTCCATGAAGGCGCAGCGGCGGTAGAGCGCGCCGCTGAGGGCCGCGATCGCGCCATTGAGGGCGATGGCCAGGGGATCGGCGGGCAGGCAATGGGATCCGGCCGCGATCGCGGTCTCGTCGAAGTCCAGGCCGGCGCCGTCGGCGACCCGCAGCGCCGGCGCCACCACGACACCGGCCCGCGTCGCCTGGGCAATCCGCAGCATCGCCGCGGTTCCTTGTTCGGCCACGCGGTCGTCGCCGTCGAGGAAGCGCACGAAGCCGTAGCGGGCGATGCGCGCGCCGATATTGGCCGCCGCCGCCGGGCCGTGGTCGGCATGCCGCTCGATCCGGACGTCGTTGCGCCCCTGGGTCAGCGCCGCGGCCTGCGCCGCGCCGGCGCCGTCGGGGCTGCCGTCGAGGAAGATATATTCGCGCTCGAATTCGCCGGCCTGGGCCAACAGCCCGGCGACCGCGGGGGCAAGTCGGGGGGCTTTGCCATAGACATTGACGACAAAGGATACGCCGTCAGCCATAGATCACCCGCTGGCTGTGACCGCGGTCACAGGAGCCACGGGAGGCGCCCGATCGTCAAGCGCCCGATCGTCAAGCGCCCAAACGTCAGGCGATTGTCATCAGGACAGCGCGGCTGCCGGGCCACGGCGGACGCATGGTAAGATTGGTCCGCGGCAGTCGGAACAATGCAGGATGGGCGGTCCTTGATGAGCTATGCGGACAAGCAGCCCCACGTCGTCGCCGTCTACAACCAGAAGGGCGGCATCGCCAAGACCACGACGGCCGTGAATCTCACGGTTTGCCTGGCTGCCTTCGGCAGATCGGTGCTGGCCGTCGATCTCGA
Source organism: uncultured Comamonadaceae bacterium (assembly GCA_964511405.1). Lineage (GTDB taxonomy): Bacteria > Pseudomonadota > Alphaproteobacteria > Elsterales > Elsteraceae > CAZEFK01. The sequence goes on from CAZEFK010000009.1 coordinate 29,342, forward strand.
TCCCCAGGCCAACACCACCAAGAGCCTGCTGGGCGACAGCGGGCCCGGTGCCGGGCTGTACGATGTGATTCGCGGCGCGCGGGCCCTGGAGTCGGTGATCGTCCCGTCGCCCTTCGAGCGCGTATCGGTGCTGCCGTCCACCTACAAGCTGGCCGGCATCGAGCTCGACACCGCCTCCGAGCTGCGGTCGCAGCGGACGCTGGCCGAGATCATCCGCAACGCCGAGCTCGACTTCGATCTGGTGGTGATCGACTGCGCCCCAGCCTTCGGCCTGCTGTCGGTCAACGCCATCGTTGCCGCCAACGCGGCGCTGATCCCCGTGACCGCCAGCCAGTTTGCCTATGACGGGCTGGTCCGCACCCGCCAGGTGATCGAGACCATCCAGAATGGGCTCAACCGGCACCTGGTGATCCATGGCGTACTGCTGACGCTGATGGACGACGATCCGGTCAGCCAGGATTTCGCGCAGGTCTATCGGCGGGACTTCAAGCAACTGGTCTACCAGACCGAGATCGTCCGGGATCGGGCGGCGGTCAAAGCGGCCCAGGCGAACCTGCCGCTCTGCGTCTACATGCCGGGATCGACCGCCGCCCAGCAATACCTGGCCTTCACCGAGGAGTTCCTCGAACGCCGCCCGCCGGGCGCCAAACCCCAGAAGGACAACGGTAGTTTCGAAACCGTAACAGCCGCGGTCAGCCGGGCCCAGGCGATGGATGCTTTGGGCGCGATGAATGCCGCGCTGCAACGGCAGCAGGTCGCGGACGATCCGGACGAGCAGCCGGTCGTGAGCGATTCGGTATTCGAGGGGGCGGCGGCGCCGATCATGCCGCCGTCGAGGGCCGGGCTGCACCGGCTACTCATGGTCGGCGTCGTCTGTTTCTTGGTCGGGGCAGGGATCGGGGCGGCTGCGGCCGAGCCCGTCCGCCAACTCTATAGCTTGCTGTTCTGACCATTTAGACGTGTGGCGCTTTGATCAGTATCGGTCATCGATTCGTCTGCGGAAGGATCCGGGATGGCGATCGCTTGCCATGCGAACCAATAAACGGAAGATTAACGCTATGTTGATGTCTGGAATGCATACGGCGTAGGACGTTCTTTTGCTTGTATTTGACCGGCGGCCCGGGCAGCATGCCGCTATGGCTGAAACCGATCCCTTGGCGCGGGATATCGCGACGCGGCTTGCCGTATCGCTGGCCCGGCTTGATGACCCGGCGCGTGAAGCGGGCGTGCAGGCGGCCGCGAGTCGGCTGTTGACCACCATGCTCGACGAGGGCGTGCCCATGCTGGACGCCGCCCAGTTCGTCGGCCAGGTCGCGGCGACCGCCCTGGTGCGCCTGAAGCACATTCCGCGCGGCCTCGCCGGCAGCGCCTGAGCGGGTCAGGCCAGCAGGTCAGGCCGGCAGGACGATCGGGCGGACGCCCTCGTAGGCGCGGCTCGCCCGTAGCACCAGGTCGTCGCGGTGGGCCGGGCCGACGATCTGCAGCCCCGCCGGCAGTCCGTCGACGAAGCCGCAGGGAATGGTCGCCGCCGGCTGCTGGGTCAGGTTGAAGGGATAGGAGAACGGCGTCCAGTCGGCCCAGCTGCGCGATGCCGGGTCGGGACGGTCCTGGCCGGCCGCGAAGGCCAGCACCGGGAGCGTCGGCATCAGCAGCAGATCGGTCGTCTCGTGCAGCCGGCGCAGGCGAATCGCGAACTCGGCGCGCACCCGCATCTGGGCCTGGTACGCGACCATGGACAGCGCCGCGCCCGCCTCGGCCATGGCGCGCAGCCCGGGATCGATCAGGGCGTGGCTCGCCGCCGGCAAGGTCGACAGGAGGCTGGCCGCCCCCGCGCACCAATGGGCGTGGAAGCACTCGGCGATGCCGTCGAGATCGAGCGTCATCGGCTCGACCCGGGCGCCGAGATCGGCAAACGCCGCCGCCGCCGCGTCGACCAAGGCCGCGATGCCGGGATCGACCGGCGCGCCGCCCGGGGCCGCCACATAGCCGATGCGCAGGCCGGCCACGCCGTCTTCGAGCCCGATCCGGTAGTCGCGCCCGTCGGGCGGCAGCGACTGCCAGTCGCGCGCGTCGGGCCGGCTGATCACGGTCAGCATCAGCGCGGCATCGGCGACGGTGCGGGTCATCGGCCCGACGTGGGAGACCGAGCCGAACGGGCTGGCGGGAAAGGCCGGCACCCGCCCGAAGCTGGGCTTCAAGCCGTAGATTCCGGTGAATCCGGCGGGGATCCGGATCGAGCCGCCGCCGTCGGTGCCGATATGCAGGGCCCCGAAGCCGAGCGCCGCCGCCGCGGCCGCGCCGCCCGACGAGCCGCCGGGCGTGCGGTCGCGGTTCCAGGGGTTGCGGGTGATACCGGCGAGCGGGCTGTCGGTCACGCCTTTCCAGCCGAACTCTGGCGTGGTCGTCTTGCCCACCAGCACGGCACCCGCTTCGCGCAGCCGCGCCGTGGCCGGGGCGTCGACCGTCCAGGGTTGATCGGGGTCGACCGTCCGGCTGCCGCGCAGGGTCGGCCATCCGGCGGTCAGCACCAGGTCCTTGATGGTCGCCGGGACGCCGTCCAGAAGCCCCTTGGGCTCGCCCTGCTGCCAGCGCGCCTCGGCGGCCCGGGCGTCGGCCAGGGCCCGCTCACCGTCGACCAGGGTCATGGCGTTGACCGGCCCGTTGCGGGCCGCGATGCGGTCGAGCACCGCCTCCGTGGCCTCGACGGGCGATAGCTGCTTGCTGCGGTAGAGCCGTAGCAGATCGGTCGCGGACAGCAGGGCGAGGGAAGCGGATGTCATCGCAGGGATCCCGGGCGAATGGCGCGCCGGCCGATCATAGCCCGGGGCGGGCCGCGCCTTGCACGCGGTTTCACCGCCGCTATCGTTGCGCCGAGGGGAGACCTGCCATGACCAACCCGACCGTCACGATCTACCACAACCCCAAATGCGCCACGTCGCGCCGCGTCCTGGAGCGCATCCGCGCCCGCGGCATCGAGCCCGTCATCGTCGAATACCTGAAGGCGCCGCCCAGCCGAGAGCAACTGGCCGACCTGCTCCGGCGCATGGGCATCGGGCCGCGGGCGGCGCTGCGCCGGCCCAAGGACGCGCCCGCCGCGCTCGACACTCTGTCGGATGCGGCGCTGATCGACCGCATGGCCGCCGAGCCGATCCTGATCGAGCGGCCGATCGTGGTCGGCCCGAAGGGCGTGCGGTTGTGCCGGCCGCCTGAGGGGGTCGACGCGGTGCTAGACTGATGTCCGGTGACTGACCGGTACCAGCTGACACGGACACGCCTGCGATGAACGAGGCCGAGCTTCGCGCGCTGATCGCGGCCCATGAGGCCGACCGCGTCGAATTCACCGTGGCGACCAAGGACACCGAGAAATTCTCGGAGGCAGTGTGCGCGTTCGCCAACGACCTGCCCAATCATGGCGCACCGGGCCATCTGGTCATCGGAATCGACGACAAGGGCCGGTTTGCGGGGATCACGGTAACCGACACCTTGCTGCGCAACCTCGGCGGCCTGCGCGACGACGGCAACATCCAGCCCCTGCCGACGATCACAGTTGAGAAGGTCGTCACCGCGATGGGAGAGGCGGCGGTGGTGACGGTCCAGCCATCGCTCCTGCCGCCCGTTCGTTACAAGGGACGAATCTGCGTCCGGCTCGGACCCCGTCGGGGCTACGCAACCGAGCAGGACGAGCGCCAACTCATCGAGCGGCGGATCTCCCACGCGCGGACGTTCGATGCCCAGCCCTGCCTCGGCAGCAGCATTCAAGATCTCTCCACGGCGTTGTTCACGATCGAGTATCGCGGCCTGGCGGTCGCTCGGGACGTGATTGAGGAGAATCATCACCCATTGGAGCAGCAGTTGGCGTCGCTCCGCTTCTTTGATCTCAAGAATGGATGCCCGACTCACGCCGGTATTCTGTTATTCGGGCTGGACGTTCGTCGCTGGTTGCCTGGAGCTTACATCCAGTTTCTTCGCGTTGATGGTGATTCACTCGCTGCTCCGATCATTAACGACAAGGAGATCGATGGCGACTTGCTGACCGTTCTGCGCGAGCTCGACGCATTAATCGACGCGCAGCTCGTCCAGTTTCCCGTGCCGACGTCTCGAACTGCTTTGCGCGAGCAGATGGTCGAGTCTTATCCGCGCCTCGCCGTACGCGAGCTGCTGATGAACGCCGTCATGCATCGAGACTACAGTTCCACCGCGCCGTTGCGGATCACCTGGCTCAACGATCGCCTGGAGATTCAAAGCCCCGGCGGCTTGTATGGCGAGGCGTCGCCCGAAAACTTTCCCGTGCAGACAAGCTATCGCAATCCGACCCTGGCTGAGGCGCTGAAGGCATTGGGGTACGTCAATCGTTATGGCCGCGGCGTGCTCCGTGCCCAGGAGGCACTGCGGCAGAACGGCAGTGCGCCGGCTGACTTCCGGTTCGACCATGGGTTCGTCCTTGCGACCATCCGGAGGCGTCCGTGAAGACCATCGCCTTCTTTAATAATAAGGGCGGTGTGGGCAAGACGACGCTGGTCTATCACCTGGCCTGGATGCTTGCTGACCGAGGCGAGGTCGTGCTGGCGGCTGACCTCGACCCGCAAGCGAACCTGACGAGCATGTTTCTAGGCGAGGATCGATTGGAGATGCTGTGGCCGGAAGGCGAGCACCCGGACACGATCTTCGGCGCCTTGCGCCCGATCATCCGGGGGATCGGCGATGTCGAAACGCCCCACGTCGAGGCACTCGACGATCGATTGGGGCTGGTCGTCGGCGACCTGGGGCTATCGACCTTCGAGGACAAGCTCTCCAGCGCGTGGCCAGCTTGCCATAATCGCGACGAGTCGGCATTTCGCGTCATGACTGCGTTTCATCGCGGTATCCGGCGAGCGGCGGGCGACCTGAAGGCGGACTGGATCCTGATGGATGTCGGCCCCAACCTTGGCGCGATCAATCGCGCCGCGCTGATCGCTGCCGATTGTGTGGTCATCCCGCTCGGACCGGACCTCTTCTCCCTCCAAGGCCTGAGAAATCTCGGTCCGACCCTGCGCGACTGGCGCGCCAGCTGGACCGAGCTCGGGGGCAAGAATCCAGCGCCGGATCTGGACCTGCCGCCCGGTACGATCCGACCGCTCGGCTACATCGTAATGCAGCACGGAATGCGGGAGAACAAACCGCCAAAGGCGTATCAGCGCTGGATCGATCGGTTCCCGTTGGCGTATCGGCGGCATGTCCTTGGCAGCACCGAGACATCGGCGCCGCCGGCGCAAACTGACCCACACTGCCTAGCGATGCTCAAACACTATCGCAGCCTGGCGCCAATGGCGATGGAGGCGCGCAAGCCGATCTTCCGGCTCAAGCCGGCAGACGGCGCCATCGGTGCGCACGCCGAAGCGGTTCGCAATGCCGGCGACGATTTTCAGGTTCTTGCGCGGCACATTACCGCGCAGGCTGCTCTGCCCGCATGAACGCCGACGGTCCAGGGGGCCAACGGTAACGGAATGGTGGGCGGTACTGGGATTGAACCAGTGACCCCTCGCGTGTGAAGCGAGTGCTCTCCCGCTGAGCTAACCGCCCGTCCAGGTCGGGGACCGTTGTTTAAAGCGGCTGCGACTGGGGGTCAAGCGCGGAAGCGGTCTTGCCGGCGGCCAGTGCCGCCTCGATTTCGGCGGCCAGGGCGGCGCCGAACAGGATCACGACCCACAGGATGAAGATCCAGACCAGCAGCAGCGGAATGGCCGCCAAGGTGCCGTAGATCGCGCTCTGGACCGTGTTGACCGAGACATAGACGGCAAAGCCGATGCGGGCCAGGTGCACCAGGAAGGCGGCGATGAGCGCGCCGATCGCCGCCGGCAGCTTCGGCACCGGGTAGCTGGGCAGCGTGACATACATGAAGAAGAAGGCGACCGCCTCGAAGGCCAGCAGGATCAGGCTGCCCGAGACGTCGCCCAAGGTGCCGCCGCCGGCGAAGTCGATCATCTCGCCGATCGCCCAGGCGCTGGCCACGGCCAGGATCGGCATGCCGGTGACCGCGGCCCAGATCTCCAGGACGCGGATGTTCCAGGGCCGGCGGGTCCGGGGCTTCCAGATATAGTTGAACGAGGTCTCGACCTCGATCACCAGCAGCGTGGCGGTGACCAGCAGCCCGCCGATGCCGAAGATCGGAAGCGCCGTGGCATTGGAGATGAAGGTGTCGAGCTGCTGCTCGATCGGACCGCTGACCCCGGGCGCGAAGGTGCTGATGATCAGCTGCCGGGCCCGGCCGATGATCCGGGTGTAGCTGGGGAAGGCCGAGAACAGGCCGAAGGCGATGGTCGCGACCGGCACGATGCTGAGCACCGTGGTGTAGGCCAGGGACGCACTCATGACCAGGATGTGGTCGCGGCTGAAGCGGCGCAGAGTGCCGCGCAGCACCTGGACGGCCAGCTCCCAAATGCGCTGGGCGGTCATGCCATCCCGCGGTCCAGCTGCCGGATGGCGGCCGGCAGCTCGGCCATGTGCGCGATTCGGGCGTCGGCCGGGATGCTCTCGCGCGGGACCCGCGGATAGCCGTAGCCGACCAGCACGGTGCGCAGGCCGGCGGCGCGTCCGGCGGCGATGTCCAGCTCGTTGTCGCCGACCATGATGGCGTGGGGCACCCGGCCGCCGGCCCGGGCCAGGGCATCCAGCACGTGGCCGGGGTCGGGCTTGCGCACCGGCGCGCTGTCGCCGCCGCTGACGCCGTGGAAGGCGTCGACCAGGCCGACGTCGCGCAGCAGCTGCCAGGTCGGGCGCTCGGGCTTGTTGGTGCACAGCCCCAGGCGGTAGCCCCGCGCCTTGAGCATCGCCAGCGTGTCGGCGACGTGGGGATAGAGCTGGTCGGGCCGGTGCTGCAGGCGCTCGTAGTCCAACAGGAAGCGCTGGGTGACGGCATCGAGCGCCGCTACGTCCAGGGCCGGCCCGGTATGGGCGAAGGCGCGCTCGATCAGCTTGCGCGCGCCGTCGCCGATGAAGCGGGTGCCGTCGGCGAGCGCGACCGGCGGCCGGCCATAGAGCGCCAGGGTCTGGTTGACCAGGGCGATGAGGTCGGCGGCGCTGTCGATCAGCGTCCCGTCCAGGTCGAACAAAATCGTCTCGATCGGCATGGCCGTTCCTTAGCGCATTCCAGGTCCGCTGTCCCCGGCACTTGTCGCCGGCCGAGGCCGGTAGCAAGTTCCGAACCTGCAGCACACAAGAGGCGCCATCATGCCGTTCGACTATGACCTGATCACGCTGGGCGCCGGCTCGGGCGGCGTTGCCGGGAGCCGGCGTGCCGCCGGCTACGGGGCGCGCGTGGCGATCGTGGAATCGACGCGGGTCGGCGGCACCTGCGTGCTGCGCGGTTGCGTGCCCAAGAAGCTCTTGTGGTACGGCGTCCAGATGGCCGACGCGATCGAGGACGCGTTCGGCTATGGCTGGCAGGTGGCGGGGATCCAGAACTGGAAGACGCTGGTCGAGGCCAAGGACCGCGAGCTCGACCGCCTGAACGGCATCTATCTGGGCATGCTCGAGCGCGCCGGCGTCACCGTCATCGACGGCCGCGGCACGCTGGTCGACCGCCACACGGTCGCCGTCGGCGACCGGCGCCTGACCGCCGAGCGCATCCTGATCGCCACCGGCGGCCGGCCGGTGATGCCCGACATTCCCGGCGCCGAGCTGGCGATCGACTCCGACGCCGCCCTCGACCTCAAGGCCGTGCCGGACCGGGTGCTGATCATCGGCGGCGGTTACATCGCGGTCGAGTTCGCCGGCATCTTCCGCAGCGCCGGCGCCGCCGTGACCATGGCGATCCGCAGCGACCGGGTGCTGCGCGGCTTCGACGGCGACCTGCGCGACCACCTGGCCCAGTGCATGACCGGCCGCGGCGTCGAGATCGTCACCAACGCCCAGGTGCGCAGCCTGAAGCGGATGGACCGGGGAGTCCGCGCCGAGCTGTCGACCGGCGCCATCCTGGATGTCGACGTCGTGCTGGCGGCCACCGGCCGCGCGCCCAACACCGCCGGCCTGGGGCTGGAGGCCGTGGGCGTGGAGCTGACCCGCGAGGGCGCGATCCGCACCGACGAATGGTCGCGCACGTCGGTGCCGGGGATCTACGCCGTCGGCGACGTCACCGACCGGCTGAACCTGACGCCGGTCGCGATCGCCGAGGCCCGCGGCTTCGCCGAGACCGTCTACAACGACAACCCGATGCCGGTAGACCATGCCGACGTGCCGACGGCGGTGTTCAGCCACCCCGAATGCGCGACCGTGGGCATGACCGAGGAGCATGCGCGCACCGTCCTCGGCGCGGTCGACGTCTACGTCGCGCGCTTCACGCCCATGCGCAACATCCTGGCCCAACGCGCCGAGAAGACCTTCATGAAGCTGGTCGTCGACCCGGCCAGCGACCGCGTGCTGGGCGTGCACATGGTTGGCCCCGACGCGCCGGAGATCATCCAGGGCATGGCGATCGCGGTGAAGTGCGGCGCCACCAAGCGCCAGTTCGATCGCACCGTCGGCATCCACCCCAGCGCCGCCGAGGAGTTCGTCACCATGCGCGACAAGCGGCCCGATCCGGCGCCGGCCCGCGCGGCCGAGTAGCGCCCCGGCCGCGGGCGCGCTATGGTTTCCGGCCGCGCAGGCGCGAACAACCAGGGAACTTGAGCGATATGGCCGGGAAATGGACCCCGGATGGCTGGCGCACCAAGCCGATCAAGCAGGCGCCGAGCTATCCCGACCCCGAGCAGGTGGACAAGGTCGAGGCCAAGCTGCGCAGCTTCCCGCCGCTGGTGTTCGCCGGCGAGTCGCGGCGCCTGAAGGCGCAGCTGGCGGCCGCCGTCGAGGGCCAGGCCTTCCTGCTGCAGGGCGGCGACTGCGCCGAGAGCTTCGCCGAGTTCGCCGCCGACACCATCCGCGACACCTTCCGGGTGATGCTGCAGATGGCGGTGGTGATGACCTTCAGCTCGTCGCTGCCGATCGTGAAGGTCGGGCGCATGGCCGGCCAGTTCGCCAAGCCGCGCTCGGACGAGGTCGAGACCCGCGACGGCGTGTCGCTGCCCAGCTATCGCGGCGATATCATCAACGGCATCGAGTTCGACTCAGGCTCCCGGGTGCCCGATCCCGAGCGACTGATCCAGGCCTACAGCCAGTCCGCCGCCACCCTCAACCTGCTGCGCGCCTTCGCCCAGGGCGGCTATGCCGACCTGCACCGGGTCCATGGCTGGACCCTGGGCTTCGTCGCGCGCAGCCCGGCCGGCGCGCGCTACCGCGAGCTCGCCGACCGCATCGCCGAGTGTCTGGCGTTCATGGCCGCCTGCGGCCTGACCTCGGAGAACGTGCCGCAGATCCGCGAGACCGACTTCTTCACCAGCCACGAGGCGCTGCTGCTGCGCTACGAGCAGGCGCTGACCCGGGTCGATAGCACCACCGGCGAATGGTACGACTGCTCGGCCCACATGCTGTGGATCGGCGACCGCACCCGCCAGCTTGACGGCGCCCATGTCGAGTTCCTGCGCGGCGTACGCAACCCGATCGGCCTGAAATGCGGCCCGAGCCTGGAACCGGACGACCTGTGCCGGCTGATCGACCGGCTGAACCCGGCCAACGAGCCCGGACGCCTGACCCTGATCGCGCGCATGGGCGCCGACAAGGTCGAGGCGCACCTGCCGCGCCTGATCCGCGCCGTCGACCGCGACGGGCGCAAGGTGCTGTGGGCCTGCGACCCCATGCACGGCAACACGATCAAGACCGCCTCGGGCTACAAGACCCGGCCGTTCGAGCGCATCCTGGCCGAGGTTCGGCGCTTCTTCGACGTCCACCAGGCCGAGGGCACCCACGCCGGCGGCATCCATCTGGAGCTGACCGGCAACGACGTCACCGAATGCACCGGCGGCGCCCAGGCGATCGACGACGGCAGCCTGTCCGACCGCTACCACACCCACTGCGATCCGCGGCTCAACGGCGCCCAGGCGATCGAGCTGGCCTTCCAGATCGCCGATGCGCTCAAGCGCGCCCATGGCGGCCAGGTCGGCACCGGCGCCGTGGCCGCCGCCTCCTAGGAGCCCGGATCCATGGCGCTCGACCTCGACGAACTGGCGACCATTCCCGGGCGCACCGACGCCTACTTCCTGCGCACCAAGGAGATGGTCGGCCGCATGGGCGACGCCACCGTCACCTATGTGGTGTTCATGCGCCGGCCCGTGCTGTTCACACCGAAGCTGGCGATCGAGTGGCTGACCGAGGTATGCCGGGCGCGCGGCGTCGATGTCCAGATCGAGGCGACCCGGGGCGAGGGCGAGTGGGTCGGCGCCGGCGAGCCGATGTTCTATTACACCGGCTCGTTCTATCACCTGGTCGATCTCGAGACGCAGTTGCTGCAGAAGATCGGGGCGCCCAGCGTCGCGGCGTATAACGCCTTCACCATGTGCGTGGACCTGCCCAAGGTGGCGTTCCTGGCCATGGACGCCCGGCACTGCACCGGTCCCGACATGGCCGAGATGATGGCCTATGCCGCCAGCGTCGGGTCCGAGGCCGCCAAGCGTCAGGTCGGGGCGGTCGGCTTCGTGGGCAACGCCAACGCCTCGACGGCGTCATGGTTCGGCCGCGCGACCGGGGCCGGCACGATGCCCCATGCCTTCGTCGGTTATGCCGGGTCGACGCTGCGGGCGGCCGAGATCTATCACGAGACCTATCCCAACGACGACCTGATCGTCCTGGTCGATTACTTCGCGCGGGAAGTCTCGGATGCCCTGGACGTGTGCCGGCGCTTCCCGGAGCTGGCCGCGGCCGGCCGGATCGCGCTCCGGCTCGACACCCATGGCGGCCGCTTTGTCGAAGGCCTGGACACGGCCGCCAGCTACGCCGTGCTGGAACGGCACGCCCCGCATGCGATCCGGGGCTACCTGACCGAGCAGGAGCTGCGCTACCTGGTCGGCACCGGCGTGTCGGTCGCGTCGCTGTTCCACCTGCGCGAGGCCCTAGATCAAGCCGGGTTCCCCAAGGTCCGGCTGATCGCGTCGAGCGGCTTCGGGCCGGCCAAGTGCCGGGTCATGGCGGTCGCCGGCGCGCCGGTCGACGTGATCGGCACCGGCAGCTACCTGCCCGAGAACTGGAACGAGACCTACGCCACGGCCGACATCGTCGCCTACAACGGCGAGCCCCGGGTCAAGGTCGGCCGCGAGTTCCTGCTGCGCAAGTAATCCGGGGCGAAGCCGCCGGATCAGTAGAGCGGCCGAATTTCGATCTCGCTGGGCCCGGGCATGGGATTGGGGCAGCGCTTCACCCAAGCGACCGCCTCGTCCATGTCCTTGACCTCCCAAATCCAGAAGCCGGCGACCAGCTCGCGGGTCTCGGCGAAGGGTCCGTCGATCACCGTGCGGCCGGGGCCGTCGAACGCGACGCGCTTGGCCTGGGCGCTGGGCTTCAGGCCGTCGGCCATGACCAGGATGCCGGCCTGGCGCAGCGCCGCGTTGAACTTGCCCATGGCTGCCATCATCTCGGCCCGCCACGCCGCCGGCATGGTCTCGTTTTCGCTGTCCGCGGTCGCTTTCACCAGCACCATCATACGCATCGCGGGTCTCCGTCCTTGAGCCGGCCGCATCGAGCCGGCATCGAAACGACGAGCAGGCATCCGGGAAACCGACACCGTCCGGCATCTTTTTCGACGGTGGTTCGGCCCCTGTCGACGCCGCCAGCGACGAGCCGCAGGTCACGGCCGGCTGCGCGATCCAGGTGCAAAGCTAATGGCCTGCAAGTCCGTCTTAATATCTGACAATGCATTAAAACATAATTTACCAGAGTGCGTTCGGACGGCGCTAAGCGGGCTGCGCATCGGTGTAGATGCAGTTGCGCCAGGGGCGGATTTAATTCAAGGTGCAATATATTGACAATTAGTGCCCGTGGGAGTGGCGATCCATGGCATCACCGGCCAACCTCGATGCCATTCTCCTGTCGCATGCCAAGTTCGCCCGCCGCCGGCCGGGTGGCGTGCGCGCCGATCTGCGGTTCGCCGACCTGCGCGGCGCCGACCTGCGCCGGCGATCCCTGCGCGAGGCGCTGCTGGCCGGTGCCGACCTCACCGGCGCCAACCTGATGTGCGCCGACCTGACCATGGCCGATCTGTTCGGCGCGGTGCTCGACAACGCGCACATGGAGCGCGCGATCCTGGAGAAGGCGGATTTGCGGGGCGTCCGGATGCGCCGTGCCAACCTGGCCAACGCCCGTCTGTTCGACTCCGATTTCCGTCGCGGCTCGATCGTCACCACGCCCAACGGCGTCACGCCGGCCAACCTGTCCGGCACGCGGCTGGACGGCGCCGACCTGGCCGGTGCGCAGTTGGCGCAGACGGTCTTGGTCGACGTGAGCGCCCGGGCCGCTAACCTGCCCAGCGTCGACATCGCCGGCGCCGATCTGTCCTTCGCCACCCTTGACGGCGCCAATCTCGGCGGGGCGAAGCTCAAGGGGGCGAGCCTGATCGGGGCGTCGCTGGAGAACGCCGACCTGCGCTACGCCGACCTCAGCCACGCCAACCTGATGGGCGCCCGCATCGCCACGGCCGATCTGCAGGGCGTCAATCTCACCGGGGCCTCGCAGGCCGATTTCAAGCTGATCGCGGCGGACCTGGGCGACATCCTGATGCGCCACTTGCGCTGGATCTATTTCGACGGCCAGGACGGCCAATGCGGCACGCTGGCGGGCGCCGAGCTGGAGGGGATCAACCTGGCGCGGCTGAACCTCAGCAGCTTCGACTTCAACGGCGCGAAGCTCCAGCGGGCGGTGCTGGCGCGCTCGCTGCTGCTGGCGGCCCGCCTGCAGAACACCGACCTGCGCGACGCCGACTTGCGCGGCGCCGATTGCAGCGGCGCCGATCTGCGCGGCGCCAACCTCGAGAACGCGCGGATCGGCGACCTGCCGCTGGTCGGCCGGGCGGCCGGTCGAGACGGCCAGGTGCTGGCCACCAATCTCGCGGGCGCGCAGCTCGATGGCGCCCGGCTCAAGGGCACCGCCCTTTATGCCGTGCCCCGGGCGCCCGTGCGCCGGCGGAAGGGGCGGTACTGGGCGGCATAGGCGCGCCTTCGTGAGAACTGGCACCGTAAGGGCGGCACGCGCCCGACGCGGCGGCATCCCGGCTTGACGGCGGGGCGGGCGGCGACGACACTCTCGCCCCTTTCCGCCTGACCCAGCGCCAGCTACAAGGACCGCCCGTGCTCGTCCTGCACAACACCGCCACCCGCCGCAAGGAGCCGTTCGAGCCGCTCGAGCCGGGAAAGGTGTCGATGTATGTGTGCGGGCCCACGGTCTATGACCGGGCTCATATCGGCAATGCCCGGCCGCCGGTGGTGTTCGACGTGCTGGCCCGGCTGCTGCGCCGGTCCTACGCGCTGACCTATGTCTCGAACGTCACCGATGTCGAGGACAAGATCAACGCCGCGGCCAAGGCCAATGGCGAACCGATCCAGGCCCTGACCGCGCGCACCGAGAAGGCCTACCGCGCCGACGTCGCGGCGCTGGGGGTCGAACTGCCCGATGCCACGCCGCGGGTGACCGAGCACATCCCCGAGATCGTCGCCATGATCGAACGGCTGATCGCGGGCGGCCACGCCTACGAGGCCGAAGGCCATGTCCTGTTCTCGGTGCCGAGCATGCCGGACTATGGCCGGTTCTCGGGCCGCTCGGTCGATGAGCTGATCGCCGGCGCCCGCGTCGACGTGGCACCCTACAAGCGCGATCCCACCGACTTCGTGCTGTGGAAGCCGTCGACCGACGACCTGCCGGGCTGGCCGAGCCCCTGGGGCCGCGGCCGGCCGGGCTGGCACATCGAGTGCTCGGCCATGATCGAGCGGATGCTGGGGCCGACCATCGACATTCATGGCGGCGGCAGCGACCTGATGTTCCCGCATCACGAGAACGAGATCGCGCAGAGCCAATGCGCCCATGGCGGCGCGCCGCTCGCCCGCACCTGGCTGCACAACGGCATGCTGACCGGCGACGGCGAGAAGATGTCCAAGAGCCTGGGCAATTTCCTCGTGCTCGGCGACGTGCTGCAGGAGGCGCCCGGCGAGGCGGTGCGCTACTATCTGCTGAAGACCCATTACCGGCAGAGCCTCGACTGGACCGCCGACGGCCTGCGCCAGGCCCGCCAGGAGCTGGACCGGTTCTACCGGGCGCTGCGCGGCCTGCCGCGGCCGGCGATCGGCCTGAACGACGAGGTCGATCCGGCCGTGCTGGCGGCGCTGGAGGACGATCTCAACACGCCCCAGGCGATCGCCGAGCTGCACCGGCTGGTGACCGAGCTCAACAAGGCCGACGACACCGAGCGGCCGGCACGGGCCGCGGCGCTGCTGGCCTCGGCGGCGCTGCTCGGCCTGCTGCAGGCCGATCCGGAGCAGCACCTGCACTGGTCGGGAACGGCCGCGTCGGCGCCTGGCGCGGACGCGATCCAGGCCCTGGTCGATGCCCGCATCGCCGCCCGCCAGCGCCGGGACTTCGCCGAGGCCGACCGGATCCGGGCGGCGCTCGCCGACATGGGCGTCCTGCTGGAGGACGGTCCCACCGGCACGAGCTGGCGCCGAGCCTGAGAGCTGAGCATGGCCGAGCGCGTCTATCTGTTCGACTCGACGCTGCGCGACGGCGCGCAGACCCAGGGCGTCGACTTCACCGTCGCCGACAAGGCGGCGATCGCCGAGGCCCTGGACCGGCTGGGCATCGATTATGTGGAAGGCGGCTGGCCGGGCGCCAACCCGACCGACGACGCCTTCTTCGCCAGCCGGCCCAGCCTCACGCGCGCCCGCTTCGCCGCGTTCGGCATGACCCGCCGCCCCGGGCGCAGCGCCGCCAACGACCCGGGACTGGCCGCCCTGGTCAATTCCGGCGCCCCGGCGATCACGCTGGTGGGCAAGGCCAGCGGCTACCAGGTCGACGCCGCGCTCGGCATCCCGAGAGCCGAGAACCTGGCCATGATCGGCTCGTCGATCGCCCATGTCGCCGGCATCGGGCGCGAGGCGCTGTTCGACGCCGAGCACTTCTTCGACGGCTACAAGCACGACCCGGACTACGCCCTGGCCTGCGTCGCCGAGGCGGCCGCGTCAGGCGCTCGGTGGATCGTGCTGTGCGACACCAACGGCGGCACCTTGCCCCATGAGGTCGAGGCGATCGTCGGCCGGGTGGTCGAGCGCGTCGGCGGCGACCGCGTCGGCATCCACTGCCACAACGACACCGAGAATGCCGTCGCCAACAGCCTGGCGGCGGTGCGCGCCGGCGCCCGCCAGATCCAGGGCACGGTCAACGGCCTGGGCGAGCGCTGCGGCAACGCCAACCTGATCTCGCTGCTGCCGACGCTGATGCTCAAGCTCGGCTATGAGACCGGCGTCGACCAGGACGGCTTGGCCCACCTGACGGTGGTGTCGCGGCTGATCGACGAACGGCTCAACCGGGCGCCCAACCGCCACGCCGCCTATGTCGGCGAGGCGGCGTTCGCCCACAAGGGCGGGCTGCATGTCTCGGCGATCGCCAAGGATCCCGCTACGTACGAGCATGTGCCGCCGGAGGCCGTGGGCAACCGCCGCCATGTCGTGGTCTCGGACCAGGCCGGCCGGTCGAACATCCTGAGCCGCTTCCGCGACATCGGGCTGGAGCTGCCGGCCGACGACATGCGGGTCGGCGAGCTGGTCGAGCTGGTCAAGACCCGCGAGTACGAGGGCTACGCCTATGACGGCGCCGAGGCCTCGTTCGAGTTGCTGGCGCGCCGCCTGCTGGGACAGGTGCCCGACTATTTCCGGGTGCTGTCGTTCCGGGTCATCGACGAGCGCCGCTGGAACGCCCGCAACCAGCTGGTGACCCTGTCGGAGGCCACGATCCGCGTCGAGGTCGGCGCCGAGCGGCTGATGACCGTGGCCGAGGGCAATGGCCCCGTGAACGCCTTGGATGCCGCCTTGCGCAAGGCGCTGATCCCGTCGTTCCCGGTGCTCGCCGGCCTGCGTCTGGTCGACTACAAGGTCCGGATCCTGACGCCCAACGCCGGCACCGAGGCGGTGACCCGGGTCCTGATCGAAAGCCGCGACGGCGCCGGCCGGCGCTGGACGACGGTGGGCGTGTCGACCAACGTCATCGATGCGTCGTTCAACGCCTTGCACGACGCCATCTCGTACCTGCTGTTCCGGGACAGCCTGGCAGCGTGAGCGCGCCGGCCGGCCCGGTCATCATCCTGGTCGAGCCGCAACTGGCCGAGAATATCGGCACGGCGGCGCGCGCCATGCTCAATTGCGGCCTGACGCGCCTGCGTCTGGTCAATCCGCGGCCCGAATGGCCGTCGTCGCGGGCGCGGGCGACCGCCTCCGGCGCCGACGCCGTGCTTGATGCGGCCGAGGTCCATCGCTCGGTCGCCGAGGCCATCGCCGACCTGCGCGTAGTCTATGCCAGCTCGCACCGCCATCGCGAGATCGTGAAGCCGTACCTGACCCCGCGCGAGGGCGCGGCCCGGCTGCGCGCCCACGACGCGGCCGGCGTGCCCATGGGCGTGCTGTTCGGGCCGGAGCGCACCGGCCTGGTCAATGACGACCTGGTGCTGTGCGACGCGGTCATCACCGTGCCGCTCAATCCCGATTTCGCCTCGCTCAACCTGGCCCAGGCGGTGCTGCTGGTGGGCTATGAGTGGTGGATGGCGGCCGACGCGACGCCGCCGGCGCAGCTGGTGCGCGGATCTTCGCCGCCGGCCGACAAGCGCCATCTGATGAGTCTGATGAACCGCCTGGAGTTCGAGCTCGACGCATCGGGCTTCCTGCGCGTGCCGCACATGCGGGCGACCATGGTGCGCAACATCCGCGCGATGTTCGCCCGCGCCGAGCTGACCGACCAGGAGGTCCGGACCCTGCACGGCATGCTGACCGAGCTGGTGACCAAGCGGGTCGGGCGCCCGTAAGTCAGCGCCAACCCGCGGCCAGATCCGCGACGATGGCGGCCGCCGGCAGGGCGGCGCGGACCAGGCCGACCCCTTCGCCGGCGTAGAGCGCCATGGCGTCGGTGTCGCCGGTCATGTCCCGCGTGGGCGCGGAGAAGTGGTAGCGCGGGATCGGCGAGCCGTCGGCCCGCGCGGCCACGGTGTCGCCTTCGCCGGGACGGCCGGGCGCCGAAGGCCGGCCGGCGGCCTCCCAGGCGTCGGTCGTGGGGTTGCGGATCGTCCGCAGCGGGGCGTTCGGCCAGCCCAGGTCGAACAGCTCGGAATAGAGCGTGTCGTCGCCGGACGCCGCCAGCACGCGGGCCAGATAGCGGGGATGGATGTTGGCCTCGGCGGCCGCCAGGAAGCGGGTGCCGACCCAGACGCCGGCGGCGCCCAGGGCCTGCGCAGCCGCGACGCCGCGCTGGTCGGCGATGCCGCCGCCGGCCAGCACCGGCAGCGGGGCCACGGCGTCGACCACCTGCGGCACCAGGGCGAAGGTGCCGAGCCGGCCGCGGACATGGCCGCCAGCCTCGCGGCCCTGGGCCACGATCAGGTCGAAGCCGGCGTCGGCGGCGCGCCGGGCCTCGTCGATCGAGCCTACGACCTGGATCGCGACCGCAGCGGACGCCTTGATCCGGGCGAGATGCGGGCTGCCGTCGCCCCAGAAGAACGAGATGACGGGCACGCCGGCGTCCAAGGCCGTGCCGAGCTGGCTGTCGATGGCGAAGTCGAGCACGAAATTGGCGCCGAAGGGACGGTCGGTCAGCCGGCGCATGGTGGCGAACAGCGCCGTGAGCTGGTCCGTGCTGCGCCAGGTGCAGGCCAGGTGGCCGAGCCCGCCGGCAGCCGAAACGGCGGCGGCGAGCTCGGGCGCGGCGATGCTGCCGATCGGGGCCTGGGCGATCGGACGGGTGAGGCCAAGGCGCTGGAACGGGGCGGGCAGGGACATCGGGAGTCTCCGCGGGATCGGGATCACATGACCGCGACTCTCGCATGACCCGCTTGCGTCGAGGGGCCAATCATGGCAGCGAACGGGCCATGGACATGGCAGCACCCCGGTATCCCGAGGTCGCCCGCCCGGTGGTGGCGATGGCCAAGGCCTTCGCGGCGGGGGAGACGACCGGCTGGCACCAGCACCGCCGCCACCAACTGATCTATGCGGTGCGCGGGCTGATGATCGCGAGCGCGGCGCACGGGACCTGGGTGGTGCCGTCGGGATTCGCGCTGTGGATGCCGGCCGGGACGGCCCATTGCGTGGCCATGCGCGGCCCGGTGGCCATGCGCACCATCTATGTCGAGCCGGACGCCCATGTCGCGCTGCCCGGCGACTGCCGCGTGATCGCGGTCTCGGCGCTGCTGGCCGCGGTGCTGGTGGCGCAGGTGGCCGAGCCGGTGCTCTATGACGAGGCCGGCCGCGGCGGTCATCTGGCTGCGTTGGCCCTGGACGAGGTCGCGCGGGCGCCGGCAACGCCGTTCGCGTTGGCGGTGCCGGTGGATTCGCGCCTGGCGGCGCTGGCGCGCCGGCTGATCGAGACGCCGGGTTCCGGTGCCGGAATCGACGCGCTGGCCGACGCGGCCGGCGTCAGCCGGCGGACCCTGACCCGGCAGTTCCGCCGCCAGACCGGACTTTCGCTCGGGGCGTGGCTGCGCCGGCTGCGGCTGGTCGAGGCCGCCGCCCGTCACGCCGAAGGCCAGCCTCTGGCGCGGGTTGCGGCGGCGCTCGGCTATCGCAGCGTGGCCGCGTTCCGGGCAATGGCGCGCCGCGAATTCGGCGACGCCTGGCGCTGGGATCAGCCGGGTGGCCCGTGGGGCAGGGTTGAAACAGCGGACATTTGACAGCGCGATGCGCGCGAGTATAGTGCGCGCTCCCGAACGGGCGCCGCCGGTCGATGCCGGCGCGTTGCCGCACCCGTGTCGACCGTTTCAGCCAGCGCCGAGCTTCAGCCCGATGACCAAGCGTACGGAATCCAAGTACAAGATCAATCGCCGCCTGGGCGTGAACCTGTGGGGCCGCCCGAAGAGCCCGCTGACCCGGCGCGAGTACGGCCCCGGCCAGCACGGTCAGCGGCGCAAGAAGCCGTCGGATTTCGGAACGCAGCTCGCCGCCAAGCAGAAGCTGAAGGGCTATTACGGCAACATCGGCGAGCGGCAGTTCCGCCGGCTCTACGAGGAGGCCTCGCGCCGCCGCGGCGACACCGGCGAGAACCTGATCGAACTCCTGGAGCGGCGCCTGGATGCGGTGGTTTATCGCATGAAGCTGGTGCCGACGCCGTTCGCGGCCCGTCAGCTGGTCAACCATGGCCACATCCTGGTCAACGGCCGCCGGGTCAACATCGCTTCGTTCCAGGTCAAGGACGGCGATGTGATCGAGCTGCGCAACAAGGTCAAGCAGATGGCCCTGGTGCTCGAGGCCGCGCAATCCAATGAGCGCGACGTTCCCGACTACGTCGAGATCGACCACCAGGCCATGAAGGGGAAGTTCCTGCGCGCGCCGAAGCTGGCCGATGTGCCCTATCCGGTGCAGATGGAGCCGAACCTGGTCGTCGAGTTCTACTCACGCTAGCCGGGGCGCAAGCGCCGGTTTCCGCCGATCCGGCGCTGCTGTGCAGCAACTGGACGCGCCCGCGGCAAGCTGCGCCCTCGCGGTCCTGTTTCCAGCAGAATTGTGTGTTATTTTGCTGATCAAGCGAGCGTCGAGGCTGCTTGATCGGAGCCATGGATGGGGTCGTTGCGGTTCTACGTAGTTGAGGATGACGACGCCATGCGTCTCCTCTACTGCCGGTTCCTCGCCGAAGCGGGGCATGAGGTGGCCAGCGCCGCATCGGGGTTGATCGCGATCGACGAGATCGGCGCCAATCCCCCGGACTGCGTGATCACCGACATCATGATGCCGGAGATCGACGGCTTCGAGCTGTGCAAGCGGCTGCGTGCCATGCCGGCGCTCGATTCCACCAAGATTGTCGTCGCCTCGTCCAAAGGCTTTGAGTTCGACCGGCGCCGGGCGCGGGAGTTCGGCGCCGATGGCTACCTGCTCAAGGGCATGCCACGGGTCGAGTTCGTGCGCCGGCTGGAAGCCATCGTCGCCGACAAGCTCGCGGTCACCTTCTACGGCGTGCGGGGCACCCTTCCGGTGCCCGGCACGCAGTCGCTGCGCTATGGCGGCAACACGAGCTGCATTACGCTCGGCCTCGAGAACGATCGGCTGTTCATCCTGGACGCCGGCACCGGCATCAAGGTGCTGGGCGCCAAGCTGATGGCGCTGAAGCAGCGGATCACCGGCAAGATCTTCATCACCCATCCGCACTGGGACCACATCAACGCCCTGCCGTTCTTCACGCCGCTTTACATCCAAGGCAACGAGTTCGAGATCCTGGGGCCGGCCCACGGCTCGCTCAGCATGCTCGAGATGATCTCGGCGCAGATGGACGGGGTCTATTTTCCGATCACCATCCGCGAGTTCGGCGCGCGGGTGATGTTCCGGGACCTGCGCGAGCAGTCGCTGATGATCGACGGGGTCCAGGTCGACACCATGCTGCTCAACCACCCTGGCACCTGCCTGGGCTACCGCTTCACCTATGACGGCCGCTCCGTCTGCTACATCACCGACAACGAGCTGCCGCTGCCGAGCATGCCGCAGTACGACCGGCATTTCGTCGACCGGCTGGTGTCCTTCGTCCGTGAGACCGATGTCCTGATCATCGACGCCAATTACGGCGACGACCTTTATCCCCAGCGGGTCGGCTGGGGGCACAGCGCCATCAGCCAGGTCGCGGCCCTGGCCCACGAAGGGGCGGTGAAGGCCCTGTACCTGCACCACCACGACCCCGACCAGACCGACACCGACATCGACCGCAAGCTGGAAGTAGCTCAGCAGAAGCTGCAGTCGCTGGGCTCGACCACGACGGTGGTGGCCCCGGGCGAAGGATCGTCGGTCATCCTGTAAGTCGCCGGCGCGCCTGTGCCGGCATGGTCGCCATCGCCCGGCGAGGACGACGGATGTCGTTGAAGCTGAATGTCGTGGTTCCGACCCGGCGACGCGCACGGACGCTCGCCGCGACCTTAGCCACCATCAAGTCGGCGATCGAGCAGGGCACCGACAGGACCGTCGTCGTGGGGGTGGCGGTGCTGAACAATGGCGCGGATCCTGAGACGCGGGCCATCGTCGAGCGGGCAGACTTGCCGCTCCGCTACACTGAGACGACCCAGGACTTGGCGATGCGGGACAGCTGGGAAGCGGCCCTGACCCTGCTGGACGGCGATGCCGATTACGTCCTGTTCGTGGGCGACGACGACGGACTGGTCCCAAACGCGGTGGAGCTGCTTGGTCAGATCCTGGCGGAGAGGCCGGCTGCCGTGGCTTGGGAACGGCTTGGGTATGGGTGGCCGGACTGCTCGCTGATCCATATGAGGGATCGGTTGATCGTGCCGCGGCCATGGGCCGAGGGCCGAACGGAATGGCGCGACGCCAAGGCCACGCTCTCGGATCTCTACGCCTACCGGGTGTCGATCAACGATACCCCTGGCATCTACCACGGAATCGTGGCCCGCGATCTCGTCGAGCGCCGGCGGTCGAGCGGCCGGTACTTCCAGGGCGATATTCCGGACATCGAGTCGGCCGTGACGACGCTCTGGGACTGCGACCGCTATTTGTGGTCGACGCGGGCTCTGACCATCGGCGGGGCGTCGGGCTCGAGTGTCGGAGTGGCATATGCGGTGGACGATGTCTGCGCCGCCGGCTGCCGCGCCGCGCTTGGAGCGCGCGTCGATCCGCCGATGCTGGTCCCCGGGGGGGGGTGAGCTGCTGCCTGTCGCGATCGCCGAATCGATGTTGCATGCGGCGAGGCGCGTATTTCCCGGGGATCCACGCTATCAGCTACGTGCCGACCGGCTGATCGAAGCGATCTACGGGAGCCTGGTCCAGGCGCCGGCGAGGTATGGCGAGGCGGTCGCCGCCATCCGGGCGATCGCCGAGCGCACCGGCATCGCGATCGGCGAGATCGCACCCGTTCCTCGGGTCTTGATCGACATGCGGCCTTGTCTCGCGGTTCGGTCGGATGGTGCCCAGCAACTGGTCATCGACACCGGTGAGTTGGGGATCCGCGATGTCGCCGGCGCGGCCCGAGCGCTGCGGGCGCTTGGCCTTTGATCGCCGATGGCGGTCGGCGCGTGCCGAGGGGTGTTTCTGATCCGGAGTTCGAGCATCAGGCCCCGTGTGCCGCTCCGGGGTCACCAATCGACTGGCACTTCCACGTCTTCGGCAGCTATCAGACGGGGCATGTTACTCGTCTCGTAAAAGACATTGGTAACGAGAGGGTGCTTTTCCGGCCTTGGATTGTAGCCGAACCAATATCTATGCTCTACTATCCAGAGATAGCTCCAGCGTCGAAGTTCGGGGTAGTTACTGATACGAGCATATGCCGTCTGAATGGCGTCTAGTAGCAGTTCCGCCGCGCGATCTTTGTTCTTTGAAACATAATAACGTAGAATATTTTCTATTTGCAGGCGTGCTGTTAAGGTCTGCCCAATCATTTAGGCTTCGGGTCACCCATGTCACTGTCTCGCGCTGGACCATCACGTTCGGCGCAAAGCGCCGCATAGAAGCGGCGCATTTCGTCGGGAAAACCTTTTGCGTTCTCTTCGACGCGGCCTTGGCGCAAGTCTTCTGCACTTGCCTCAAGCTGTTCGGTGACCCACTTGAGCACGGCTCGCGTGCTCGGCGGCAGGGGAGGTACCCTCATGAATTCGGACATAGTATCGTCCTAGCGTGCAGCTGGTGTCAGTTAGGCGGAGGTCCGATGCGGGTATGGCAGGAGAGACCGGTCGGTTCTCCAATGGGTGACTCTTTTCCAACCGACGATACCAGCCCGCGGGCCAGTGACCAAGTAGCCGCCTCGGCTCGGTCCAGTAACATCCCGCCGCCCACCGATCCGTGGTGCCACCATCACCCGGGCCCGGGGCCGGCGAGCTTGGTCCCATGAACGAGACCAGCCGGCGTGCCTGGGCCACTCGGGCTTTGTCCGTGCGTCCGCGTCGCTCTACGGAGCGACAGGGCTCAGCTGACCGCGACGGCGACACCCTTGGTCTGCAGCAGCTCCTGCAGCTCGCCCGTGGCGTACATCTCGCGGATGATGTCGCAGCCGCCGATGAACTCGCCCTTGACGTAAAGCTGCGGGATCGTCGGCCAGTTCGAGAATTCCTTGATCCCCTGGCGCAGGCTGGGATCGGTCAGGATGTCGATGCCCTTGAACTTGACGCCCAGGTGGCTCAGCACCTGGACCACGGTGGCCGAAAACCCGCATTGCGGGAACACCGGGGTCCCCTTCATGTACAGGACGACGTCGTTCGCCTGGATGTCGGACCGGATGCGCTCGAAGACCGGATTGTCGCTCATAGGGTTCTCCTGCGGGCACGCTTCGGCGCCCGTACGGGTAAGGGATCAGGCCGAAGCGGGCGCCGCCGTCTGCAGCGCCAGCGCGTGCAGCTCGTTGCCCATTTTTCCTTTCAGCGCCTGGTACACCATCTGGTGCTGCTGGACGCGGGTCTTGCCGGCGAAGGCCGCGGACACGACGTGGGCGGCATAATGGTCGCCGTCGCCGCGCAGGTCCTCGATCGAAATCTTGGCGTCGGGAAAACTCTCCCGGATCATCCGTTCGATCGTTGCGGAATCCATCGCCATCGGTCGCGGCCCCCGGTTACTCCGCGGCGATTGCGGCCGGTGCCGCCATGTAGGCGGGCAGCCAGCTCTCATGCGCGGACTTCAACTCATCGAGAGATGTGGCACCGGCCCCGGACACTGTCAACGCGGCGCCGCCGGTCCGCCCGATGACCGCCGCCGGGACCCCGGCGGCCGCCGCCGCGTCCAGGATCGGCTGGGGATCGGCGGCCGTGACCAGGTAGCGCGCCTGGTCCTCGCCGAAGGCCGCGGCGTGGGCCGGCAGCCCGGCGGGCAGCGTGACCTCGGCGCCGATGCCGCCGGCCATCGCCATCTCGGCCAACGCGACCAGCAGCCCGCCGTCGGACAGGTCGTGGGCGGCGGTCACGAGGCCGTCGCGGATCAGCGCCCGCACCAGCGTGCCATGGCGCCGCTCGGCGGCCAGATCGACCGGCGGCGGCGCGCCGGCCTCGCTGCCCAGGATCTGGGCCGCATAGGCCGAGGCGCCGAGCCAGCCCTGGGTCGTGCCGATCAGGATCACGGCCTGGCCTGTTCCGGCAAACGCCAGGCTCGCCGTGCGCGTCATGTCGGCGACCAGCCCGACGCCGCCGATGACCGGGGTCGGCAGGATGCTGGCGCCGTTGGTCTCGTTGTAGAGCGAGACATTGCCCGAGACGACCGGATAGTCCAGCGCCCGGCAGGCCGCGGCCATGCCGTCGATGCAGCCGGCGATCTGGCCCATGACGTCGGGCCGCTCCGGATTGCCGAAATTGAGGTTGTCGGTCACCGCCAGCGGCTCGGCCCCGACCGCGGACAGATTGCGGTAGGTCTCGGCCACGGCCTGGGCGCCGCCCTGCACCGGATCGGCGCGGCAGTAGCGTGGCGTGCAGTCGGTGACCATGGCCAGCGCCTTGCCCGTGCCCGGAACCCGCACCACGGCGGCGTCGCCGCCCGGGCGCCGGATCGTGCGGCCGGTCACCAGATGGTCGTACTGCTCCCAGATCCAGCGCTTGGAGCACAGGTCGGGCGAGCCGAGCAGGCGGGCCAGACTGGCGAGGATCGGCTCCGGCGGCTCGGCAGGCACCGACAATGCCGGCGGCGGCTCCGGCGACTGGCGCGGCCGGTCGTAGAGCGGCGCCTCGTCGACCAGCGGCTGCAGCGGCAGGTCGCAGACGCGCTGGCCCTGATGCCGGATCACGATGCGGCCCGAGTCGGTCACCCGGCCGATGGTCGCGACGTCCAGGCCCCAGCGCTGGAAGATCGCCGTCGCGGTTGCCTCGGCGCCCGGCTTCAGCACCATCAGCATCCGCTCCTGGCTCTCGGACAGCATGATCTCATACGCGCTCATGCCGGTCTCGCGGGTCGGCACGCGGTCGAGGTCGAGCTCGATGCCCAGGCCGCCCCGGCCCGCCATCTCGACCGAGGACGAGGTCAGGCCGGCCGCGCCCATGTCCTGGATGGCGACGATCGAGTCGGTCGCCATCAGCTCCAGGCAGGCTTCCAGGAGCAGCTTCTCGGTGAACGGGTCACCGACCTGGACGGTCGGGCGCTTGGCCTCGGCCTCCTCGCTGAACTCGGCCGAGGCCATGGTCGCGCCATGGATGCCGTCGCGCCCGGTCTT